>NZ_AP018920.1:5411532-5717298 GCF_003945385.1 Pseudonocardia autotrophica | reverse complement strand
AGGTAGGTGCCGCGGTGCGCCTGCGGGACCTCCGGGTGCAGCCTTGTCCAGCCCTTGACGTGGATCTCCGAGATGACCGTGTCCGACCACGGCACGTCCGGCCGGGGCGGACGCCTGCCCTCGGTGGTGGACTCGACCACCGAGAGCGGGACGCTGCCCAGCGAGTCGATCGTGCTGGGCCCGCCGGTCATCGGGTCGCCGTGCCAGCCGCGGGCGGCGACGACGTCGGTGACCGTCCCGGTGATCCGCCGGGCGTAGGGGTCGACGAGGATCTTGTTCGGGTTGCTGCGCAGCCCGGCGAACGGCTGGTAGCGCCCGTGCGCCCGGAATCCGTAGCGCTGTCCCGGGCGCACCCCGGGCACGTGCCCGTGCCAGACGCCGAACGTGTGCTCGCGCAGTTCGATCCGGCGCTCGGTGAGCGGTCCCCCCTCTCCGGCGGCGCCGTCGGGGCCGTCGATGAGGCAGACCTCCATCATCTCCGCGCTGGTCGAGGCGACCGCGAAGCGGGTTCCGTGGTCGTCGGGGTGGGCTCCGAGCGGGAAGACAGGCACGGTCGGCCAGGATAGGTGGGTGAGCACCTCCGGAACCGCGCCCACGCCCGGCGTCACAGAGATCGATCCTTCGAGCAGCGGCAGCGGAACGAGCATCGATCCCGAGAGCAGCGGCAGCGGAACGAGCATCGATCCCGAGAGCAGCGGCAGCGGAACGAGCATCGACTCCGAGGATCTGGTGATCGGGATGGACGGCGTGACCGTCCGTCGCGGCTCCAACATCCTGCTCGACGCCGTGGACTGGCGGGTCGAGCTCGACGAACGATGGGTGGTGCTGGGCCCGAACGGCGCCGGGAAGACCACCCTGCTCCGCCTCGCCGCTGCCGAGCTGCACCCGACGTCCGGCCGGGTGCAGGTGCTCGGCGAGCGGATGGGCCGGGTGAACGTCTTCGAGCTGCGTCCGCGGATCGGCCTGACCTCGGCGAACCTCGGCATCCGGATCCCGGGTGACGAGCGGGTGTCCGATGTCGTGGTGTCGGCCGGGTACGGGGTGCTGGGCCGCTGGAACGAGGACTACGAGAGCGAGGACACCGGGCGGGCGAGCCGGCTGCTCGACCAGCTCGGGATGGGCGGGCTCGCGGACCGGCTGTACGGGACGCTGTCCGAGGGTGAGCGCAAGCGCACCCTGATCGCCCGCGCGCTGATGACCGACCCGGAGCTGCTGCTGCTCGACGAGCCGGCCGCGGGACTGGACCTGGGCGGCCGGGAGGACCTGGTCGGACGGCTCTCGGATCTGGCCGAGGACCCGTACGCGCCGGCGTCGGTGCTGGTCACCCACCACGTCGAGGAGATCCCGCCGGGCTACACGCACGGGATGCTGCTGCGCGACGGGAAGGTCGTCGCGGCGGGCCTGCTCGACGACGTGATGGCGCCGGAGCCGCTGTCGGAGACCTTCGGGCTGCCGCTCACCGTCGAGCGCCGCCCCGGTGGCCGGTTCGCCGCCTACCGGCGGAACTGAGGCGGCGCACCCGCCGGGTTGCGCGGCGGCGTCCCGCGGAGATCGACTTCCGGTGTTGTGGCGCATCCCGGCGAACGGCGCGCGGGCGCGCGCCGGGGATTAGGGTCCGCTCCGTGACCGAATTCGTGAGCCTGTCCGTGGACGACGGCGTCGGGACGATCCGGATCGACCGCCCGCCGATGAACGCCCTGAACCGCCAGATCCAGGGTGAGCTGCTGGAGGTGGCCGAGGAGGCGTCGACCCGCGCCGACGTGCGCGCCGTCGTGGTGCACGGCGGGGAGAAGACCTTCGCCGCCGGCGCGGACGTCAAGGAGATGGCGTCGATGTCGTATGCGGACATGGCGCCGCAGGCCCGCCGGCTGTCGGCCGGGCTGGGCGCGATCTCGACCATCCCGAAGCCGACCGTCGCCGCGGTGACCGGCTACGCGCTCGGCGGTGGCCTGGAAGTCGTGCTCGGTGCCGACCGCCGGATCGCCGGGGAGAACGCCAAGCTCGGCTTCCCGGAGATCCTGCTCGGCATCTTCCCCGGTGGTGGCGGAACCCAGCGGGCGGCGCGGCTGATCGGCGCGCCGCGGACCAAGGACCTGATCTACACCGGCCGGATGGTCGGCGCCGAGGAGGCGCTGGCGATCGGCCTGGTGGACGAGGTCGTCCCCGCCGACGAGGTGTACGCCAAGGCCGTGGCGTGGGCCGCCCAGTTCACGAAGGGCCCGGCGCTGGCCTACGCGGCCGCGAAGAAGGCGATCGACAACGGCCTGGACACCGATCTGCGCACCGGCCTGGACATCGAGTCCGAACTGTTCGCCGGCGTCTTCGCCTCCGAGGACGCGAAGGTCGGCATGGCGAGCTTCGTGGAGAACGGGCCGGGCAAGGCCACCTTCACCGGCCGCTGAACTCCGGCGCGATGTCGAGCGGGACCGGCTCGTCGGCGACGAGCCGGTCCACCGGGCGGTCGAGCTCCCGGTGACCGCGGCCGGCCGGGCCGCCGGGCCGGAGAGGGTGGCGGCGGGCAGCGACTCGGCCGGGGCGAACCGGTGCCTTCCGGGGCCGTTCTGCAAGACTCCTACTCATGAGTTCGGACCCGGCGCCCACCCCGCACGCCACCGCCGAGCAGGTCGAGGCGGCCTGGCACGACCCGAAACTCGCCAACGTGCTGTACCACGACTGGGAGGCGGGAACCTACGACGAGAAGTGGTCGATCAGCTACGACGAGCGCTGCATCGACTACGCCGTCGGCCGGTTCCGGGCCGCCGCCCCCTGGGACGGCCGCCCCTACCTGCGGGCGCTCGAGCTGGGCAGCGGCACCGGGTTCTTCCTGCTGAACCTGATGCAGGCCGGGGTGGCCGAGCGCGGCGTCGTCACCGACCTGTCACCGGGCATGGTCGGCGCGGCGACCCGCAACGCCGAGGGCCTGGGGCTCGACGTCGAGGGCCGGGTGGTCGACGGCGAACACATCCCGTACCCGGACGACAGCTTCGACCTGGTCGTCGGGCACGCCGTGCTGCACCACATCCCGGACGTCGAGGCCGCCCTGCGCGAGGTGCTGCGGGTACTGGAGCCGGGCGGCCGGTTCGTCTTCGCCGGTGAGCCGACCACCGTCGGCGACGCGTACGCCCGCACCCTCGGCCAGTGGACCTGGAAGGCCACCACCACGCTGACGAAGCTCGGCCCGCTGCAGAGCTGGCGCCGCCCGCAGCACGAGCTCGACGAGTCCTCCCGGGCCGCCGCGCTGGAGTCGGTCGTGGACATCCACACCTTCGATCCGGACGACCTGGAACGCACCGCGCAACGGGCCGGCGCCGAGGGCGTGCAGGCGAGCACCGAGGAGTTCAGCGCGGCGATGCTCGGCTGGCCGGTGCGGACCTTCGAGGCCGCCGTCCCGCCCGGGAAGCTCGGCTGGAACTGGGCGATGTTCGCCTATCACGGCTGGCAGCGACTGTCCTGGGTGGACGAGCACCTGCTGTCCCGGGTGGTGCCGCGGCGCTGGTTCTACAACGCGCTGATCACCGGCACCAAACCGCGATGAGCAGCCTGCCGGAACGGGCCCGCTCGCGCGCGCACGGCGCGACCCTGGTCGACGTGGAGCATCCGCTCGAACCGTTCTGGCGCGGCATCATCGCCTACCGGCTGCTGACCCTGGTCACCGTCATCGGGGTGACCGCGTACCACCTGCGCACCGGCTACGAGCGTCCGATGGCGGCGGTCGGCGTGCTGGTGGCGATGACGCTGTGGACGGCCGTCACGTCCTGGGGTTACCTCGGCGGGCTGCCCGGCGCACCGGATCACCGCGGCCGGCTCGCGCTCGCCGATCTCGCCGTGTGCGTGGGCGTCATGGCGACCACGCCGTGGATCGTCAGCGAGTCGCTGCTCGACTCCGGCGGTCCCGGGATGGGCTCGATCTGGACCTCCGGCGCGGTGCTGGCGTGCGCGGTGGCGTTCCGGATCCGTGGCGGGCTCGTGGCGGCCGCGGTGGTCTCGGCGACGCTGGTGCTGACCAAGGAACGGTTCGGCTCGCTCGAGCTGGGCGACATCCAGCTGCTGGTGCTGGCCGGGCTGACCGTCGGGTTCGCCACCCACGTGCTGGAACGCACCGCCGCCCGATTGCGCAGGCTCACCGCGGAACAGGCTGCGGCCGCCGAACGCGAGCGGCTCACCCGATCGATCCACGACGGCGTCCTGCAGGTGCTGGCGCACGTCCAGCGGCGCGGTGCCGAGCTGGGCGGCGGCGCGACCGAGCTGGGTGTGCTCGCCGGGGAGCAGGAGACGGCGCTGCGGGCGCTGCTGACCGGGCCCGGCACGACCGACGCGACCGGCCGCCGCGATCTCGCCGCTGCGCTGCGGATACTCGCCTCGGACCGGGTCACGGTGTCGGCGCCCGGCCGGCCGGTGGAGCTCGATGCGGCCGTCGTCGACGAGCTGGAGGGCGCGGTGCGGGCGGCGCTCGCCAACGTCGCGGTGCACGCCGGCCCGAACGCACGTGCCTGGGTGCTGCTGGAAGAGCTGCCCGGCGCGATGGAGATCAGCATCCGGGACGACGGCCCCGGCATCCCGGAGGGCAGGCTCGCGGAGGCGCAGGCACAGGGCAGGCTCGGTGTCGCGCTCTCGATCCGCGGCCGGGTGGAGGACGTCGGTGGCACGTTGACCCTGGACACCGGGCCGGAACTCGGTACTGAATGGGTCATCCGGCTGGACAGGGGGGACTCATGAGCGAGGAGACGCCGATCCGGGTCATGGTCGTCGACGACCATCCGATCTGGCGGGAGGGGGTCGCGCGCGATCTCGCCGAACGCGGGCTCGACGTCGTCGCCACCGCCCCGGACGCCCCCGCGGCGATCCGGATCGCCACCGCGGTGCGCCCGGACGTCGTGCTGATGGATCTGAACCTGGGCTCCACCTCGGGGGTCGAGGCGATCACCGAGATCGCGCAGAAGAGCCCGGACAGCCGAGTGCTGGTGCTGTCGGCCTCGGGTGAGCACGCCGACGTCCTGGAGGCGGTGAAGGCGGGTGCGCTGGGCTACCTGGTGAAGTCCGCCGGGGTGGACGAGCTGCTGGAGGCGATCCGGCGGACCGCGCGCGGCGTCGCGGTGTTCACCCCCGGGCTCGCCGGGTTGGTGCTGGGGGAGTACCGGCGGCTCGCGGAGACCCCGCGGCCGGCCGACGGCTCGCCCGCGGTGCCCGCGCTGACCGAGCGGGAGACCGAGGTGCTGCGGCTGGTCGCGAAGGGGATGACGGCCAAGCAGATCGCGGCGAAGCTGGTCGTCTCGCACCGGACGGTGGAGAGTCACGTGCAGAACACGCTGCGCAAGCTGCAGCTGCACAACCGCAGCCAGCTGGTGCGCTACGCGATCGAGCAGGGGCTGGCCGACTGACGGTGCGGATCGGGGACCCGGATCACGATCAGGTCACGACGACCGGCAGACTCGGCCCCACCCCCGCTCCCCGGTAGGAGATCCTCCGTGACCGACCCGACCACGCTGATCGGGTACGTGCTGGACAGCCCCTGGCTGCTCCCGCTGATCACGCTGGCCGTCATCTGTGACGGGCCGCTGCCGCTGGTGCCCAGCGAGCCGGTGCTGTTCAGTGCGACGGCGTCGGCCCTCGCCGACGGTGACGGCCTGCGGATCGTCGCGCTCTTCGGCGCGGCACTGGTCGGGTCGCTGCTGGGCGATGCCCTGCTCTACGGCGCCGGCCGGTCGTCGAACCGGGTGGTGGGCGGTGTCCGGCGCGACGACGGACTCGGTGCCTGGGTGCGCCGCCACCTGCACCGGCGCCCGATCGTCGCGCTGGTCGCGACCCGGCTGATCCCCGGTGGCCGGCTGGCGAGCGTGACGGCGGCCGGCCGGGTCCGGTTGCCGCTGCGCGCCTTCGTGCCTGCGACGCTGGCGAGCTCGCTGGTCTGGAGCAGCTGGATGACCGGTATCGGGGTGATCGTCGGCCCGTTCACGCACGGCGATCCGCTGCTGTCACTGCTCGCCGGATTCCTGCTCGCGCTGCTCGTGGGCGGCGCGGCCGGTATCGCGCGCCGGGTGGTCCGGCACCGTCGCCGCGCCATCGCGTCCGTCTGACGGGATCGGGCGTCCGGATTTTGGGATAGCCGATTTCAATCGAACGGATCATGGCAAGCTGTGCCGTCCGGGTGAATCGGGAGGAACGGGGAACGACGGGTGCAGCACGACACCGACGAGCGGGAGGCCGGTTCGGTCGTGGTGGGGGACCCGCCGGTGCCGCGCGGATGGCCGGTGCTCGGCCGCACCGCGGCGGGCCCGGCGGAGGCGGTCGCCGCCGCCGTCGTCCGGGTCCGGCCGGCGCTGGTGATCGTCGACCTGGCCGGTTCCCGCGCGGTGGGGCTGGCCGCCGTGGCGGCCGTCGTCGCACGCGTCCCGGCCGTCCCGGTGCTCGCCGTCGCGGCGCCGGGAGCGGAGCACGAACTGGTCCTCGACGCCGTCCGGGCGGGGGCGACCGGGGTCGCGACCACCGACGACCCGGTCGAGCTGCTCCCGGTCGCCAGGGCCGCGCTGGCCGGTCGTCCGGCGTTCTCACCGGGGCTGGCCGCGGTCGTACTGGAGTCGATGGTGACGCCGGCCCGGCCGGTGCCCGAGCTGAGCCCGCGTGAGTCCGAGGTGCTGCGCCTGGTGGTCGAGGGGCTGACGGCGCGGCAGATCGCGGCCCGGCTGGTGCTCTCGCCGCGCACCGTGGAGAACCATGTGCAGCGGTTGCTGCGCAAGCTCGACGTGCCGGGCCGGGGTGCGCTGGTCCGGTACGCGATCGAGCACGGGCTGGCGTAGCGGTACGCCGGATCGGGCCCGCCGGACGGTCAGTCGCGCAACCGGTCCAGCACGGCGTCGAGCACCGCCGGGACGTCCGGCGTGGAGAGCACGTCCACGGTGGACGCCGGCTCCGGCCCGCCTCCCGGGACGGTGGCGCCGCGCGCCGGGCCGAACCCGGTGTCGACGGCCAGCGGGACCGGCTGCGCGACGAGGGATCCGGGGGCGACGCAGTCCAGCAGCGCGATCGCGTCGTGCAGCGCGACGGCGTCGTGGCCGGTGCGGTCGAGATAGCCGCCGAGCATCGCGGCGAGCTCGGCGCACACCGGGTCGCCGGTGGCCAGCGCGGCCACCCACTCCGGGCCTGCCGCGCAGGCCAGCGTCGTCCCCAGCGGTACCAGTGCCACCGGCACCTCGGTCTGGGTGAGCACCCGGTGCGCGGCCTCCGGATCGGCGTGCACGTTGAACTCGGCGGCGCCGGTGACGTTGCCGCCGCCGATCGCACCACCCATGACGACGATCCGGTCGATCCGCTCCACCAGCTCCGGATGGGCGGCCAGCAACAGCGCGGTGTCGGTGAGCGGGCCGATCGCGGCGATCGTGACCGGCTCGGTCGCCTCCTGCAGGATCCGGGCCATCAGCGCGATCCCGGACCCGGGCACCGGCCCGACCGGCTCCGGCAGCGCGGCGGCGCGTCCGCCCAGGCCGTCGATCCCGTGCACGTGGGTGGCCCGCCGCTCCAGCCGGTGCACCAACGGCCGGTCCGCGCCGGTGCCGAGCGGGACGTCCGGACGCCCGGCCAGCGCGAGCAGCCGGCCCGCGTTGGGCAACGTCCGGTCGAGCCCGACGTTGCCGTAGGAGGCGACGACCGCGCGGACGTCGACGTCGGGGCTGCGCAGGGCGAGGACGATCGCGACGGCGTCGTCCACACCGGGATCGGTGTCGATGATCAGCGGGCGGGGCACCCGGGCAGCCTACGGCTCACTCGCTGCGGGTCGGCTCGTCCTCGTCGTCGTCGGTCACCTCGTGCGCGGCGGCGTCGGTGACGCCGGAGTCGTCGGTGCCCGCTCCGCTGCGCGGGTTGCCGGCGTGGTCGCGTTCCTCCCGGACGGTTCCCGCACCGCCGGAGGTCAGCTCGCCGGTCCCGACGTCGGTCCCGTCGTCGGGGCCGTCGGTGGTGTGCTGGCGGTCGCTCATGGGTTCGCTCCGGTGCGTCGGGTACGGGACGAGGGGGTAGGTACCCGCCGCAGCGGCGGGACACACGCCTAGGGTCGTTCCCGTGCGACCGCAGGACGATCCGGAGCAGGCACGGCTGTTCACGCTCACCTCGCTGCGCTGGATCCTGCGCCACCGTGCCTTCACTCCCTGGTATCTGTTGCGCTACTGGCGGTTGCTGGTGCTGCGGATCCGGGCGCCGCACGTCGTGCTGCGCGGCATGGTGTTCCTCGGCAAGGGCGTCACGATCGAGGCCCGCCCCGGCTTCGGGCGGCTCGAGATCGGCCGCTGGGTGCACATCGGCGACGGCACCGCGCTGCGCTGTCACGAGGGCTCGATGCGGATCGGGGACAAGGTCGTCTTCGGCCGGAACAACACCCTCAACTGCTATCTCGACGTCGAGGTCGGTGCGGCGACCCTGGTCGCCGACTGGGTGTACGTGACCGACTTCGACCACCGCACCGAGGACGTGCACCGGCCGATCAAGGACCAGGGCATCGTCAAGGCCCCGGTCCGGATCGGCGAGGGCTGCTGGCTCGGGGTGAAGACGTCGGTGCTGCGCGGTACCCGGATCGGCTCCGGCGTGGTGCTGGGCGCGCACGGCGTCGCGCGGGGGGAGATCCCGGCCGACACGATCGCCGTCGGCACCCCGGCCCGGGTGGTGCGGGATCGGCGCGCCGACTACGAGGCCGCCGCCGCCGAACGCGCCGCGGTCGCCGACATGGCCCGCAAGGCCGACCGGGCGCTGCGGGCCCGGCTCGACAGCGCCTGATCCGGCCCGGTAGCCCAGCCCGCCGAGGTGCGGAACGGGCCTGCTGAGCGGGTGTCAGGGGGTGCGGTCGAAGAGGTTCCCGGTGGGGATCTTCGGACGGGGGAGGTTCTGCGCCGGCCCGGGCCGTGCCGCGGCGTAGATCGCCGCGGTGCGGGCGGCGATCGTTGGCCAGGCGAAGTCGGTGCGCAGCCGGGCCCTGGCCGCCCGGGCCCGGCGCCGCGCGGCGCGCGGATCGGCCAGCGCACGATCGACGGCGTCGGCGATCCCCGGGATGTCGCCCGGTTCGAAGCCGAGCCCCGTCTCACCGTCCCGGACGACCTCGCCGAGCCCACCGGCGGTGGACGCGACCAGCGTCGCCCCGACCGCGGCGGCCTCCAGCGCGACGATCCCGAAGGGCTCGTACCGGCTGGGGAGCACGACGGCGTCGGCGACCCGCAGCAGGGCGGTCAGCTCGCCGTCGGGCAGGTGACCGAGGAACTCGACCGAGCGGCGCACCCGGTGCTGGGCGACCCGCGTCTCGAGCATCTCCTGCTGAGTGCCGCTCCCGGCGACGAGCAGCCGGGTCCCCGGATGCCTGCGCCGGATCCGCGGGAGCGCCGCGATCAGGTCCTGCACCCCCTTCTCGTACTCCAGGCGTCCGAAGTAGACCAGTCGCGGTCCGTTCGCGGACGGCGCGGGCGCGGCGGCCCGGGACCGCCATCGACGCAGGTCGATCCCGTTGTGCACCACGTGAACCGCAGCGGGATCGAGGTCGTGCAGGGTGGCCACCTCGGAGCGCATCGCGGACGAGCAGGTGATCACCTCGTCGGCCCGTTGGGCGAGCCACCACTCGGTGGAGTGCACCTGGTGGTTCAGCGGCCCGGGCAGCCAGCCCGAGTGCCGCCCGGCCTCGGTGGCGTGCAGCGTCGTGACCAGCGGCACGCCCAGGACGTCGGCGAGCGCGATCGCGGGATGTGCCACCAGCCAGTCGTGGGCGTGCACGACGTCCGGCCGCCAGCCCGGCAGCAGCGCGGTCAGCGCGTGCCGCAGCAGTCCGTGCCCCATCGCGAGGGTCCAGGCCACCATGTCGGTGCTGAACTCCAGATGCGGAGGATCCTCCGCGACGCGCAGCACCCGGACCCCGTCGACGGTCTCCGCGCTGCTCGGATGGGTGCCCGCGTCGGTGCCCGCGGGCGCCCGGGAGAGCACGACGACGTCGTGCCCGGCCGTGGCGAGCTCCCGGGACAGCGCGTGCACGTGCCGGCCCAGCCCGCCGACCACGACCGGCGGGAACTCCCAGCTGACCATCAGCACCCGCATCCGAAGATCCTGGCAAACGCCGTACCGGCGGTTACCCCCGGGTACGGCCGACGGGCGACGAGGCCCGGCCGGCATGGGATGCCGGACCCGCCCCCGCCGATCAAGATCCGCGTCTTGGGAGTGCTCGGGCGTCTAACGGCCTCGCACACTCCCAAGACGCGGATCTTGATCGGCAGGCACAGGCACAGGCACCGGCAGGCGGGGGCGGGCGCGGCTCTGGTCCTCCTGGGCCGACCTCCGAGCATGATCCGTGTCTTGGGAGTGCTCGGGTGCCTATCGGCCTCCTGAACTCCCAAGACGCGGATCATCGTGGGCGTGGGCGTGGGCGCGGAGGCGGGCGCCGGGGCGGCTGCACGGGCCGACGGGCCGACGGGCCGACAGGCGGGCCGGCGGAAGGGCTGCACGGGCGGACGGGCGCGGGTCCGGGCCCCGGGGACCGTCCCCCGAGCATGATCCGTGTTTTGGGAGTGCTCAGGCGCCTATCGGCCTCCCACACTCCCAAGACGCGGATCATCGGCCGCGCGGGCGGGCCCGGGTGCGGGTGGGGGCGGCCCCCGGGACGGTCAGGCGCGCGCCATCGCGACCGGTGCCCCACCCGTGGGACCAGGCGGGTGGCTCAGGGCCCTGCGAGGTCCCGGGCGTCGAGATGCCCGAAGGTCGGCTGCGGCACGTCGCTCCACCGCTCGATCCGCCGCTCCGCGGCACGCCTGCGCCCCTCCCGCAGCAGGCCGGACAGCTCGGCGACCCGGCCGGCGTGCGTCGCGGAGCGGGAGCGGGCGTAGTCGGCGGCCGAGTCCTTGGTGACCATGAACGCCCAGTCGCTGGACAGCGCGTGCAGCGCCTGGTCGACGAGCAGATCGGCCAGCGGGTCCCGGACGTCGGGGCGCAGCATCGGCCCGTCCCCCGGCCGGACGGTGTCCAGGGCGGACAGCAGGTCGTGCTGGACGTCGTCGCCCCGCGCCACGAGGTCCGACACCTGCGGCCCGGCCCAGACCCGCCAGTCCTTCCCCGAGCCCCACGAGCACTCGGGCAGCGCGACCGGCTCGCCGACCAGGCCGTCGTCGATCGCCCCGCCGAGTGTCCGGACCTCGACCCCCGCCTCTGGCAGCAGCCGCAGCACCGCCGCGAGCCAGTCCGGGCCCTCGTGCCACCAGTGCCCGAACAGCTCGGTGTCGAACGCGGCGACGGTCATCGCCGGCCGGCCGGTCGATTCGCGCAGTGTCCGCAGCCGGGCGACTGCGGTGTCGACGAAGTCCCGGGCGTCGCGCTGCACGGCCCGCGCGGCCAGCTCCGGCGAGTACGGCTTCTTCTGCTCCGGCGGCACCCGGCGGCCGGTCACCCGGGCCGGCTTCAGCCCGGACGGGTGGTCCCAGGTGTGGAAGTCGCGGTACTCGGGGGAGCCCGGGTAGCCCCGGCGCGGCGACCAGACCCGGTAGGTGACGTCGAGGTCGCGCCCGACACACAGCACGTCGGACGAGCCGACCGGCCGGGCGAGCGCGGTGTCGCCGCGCAGCGCGGGACCGTCCACCAGGAACCGCCGCACCCCGGCGGAGGCGTAGTCGTCCTCCATCCCGGGTGCGTAGCCGCACTCCGGCGCCCAGATCCCGGCCGGTCGCCCGCCGAGCCGCAGCGCGTGATCGGACAGCCCGGCCCGTAGCGAGAAGGCGCGCACCCGCGGGCGCAGCAGCGGCTGGAACGGGTGCGCCGCGGGTCCCCCGAGCAGCTCGACGGCCCCGCTGTCGCGCAGTCCCCGCAGCACCGGCGACCCGCCGTGCCGCCAGTGCGCCTCGAACTCCGCGGTCGCCGCGCCGGCCACCCGGTGCTCGTGCGCGGCGAGATCGGGCAGCCGGCCGGCCGCCGAGTGCGCCCGCAGCGTCCAACCGCCCAGCCAGTCGTGCACGCCGCGCAGGCAGTACGGGTCGTCGAGCTGCGCGGCCAGTACCGGGGTGATCCCGAGCGTGGCGAGCTGGCCGCGGCCCTCCGCGGCGAGCTCGCGCAGGGTCGCCAGCACCGGCAGGTAGGACTGTGCCCACGACTGGTAGAGCCACTCCTCGCCGACCGGCCAGCGCCCGTGCCGGGCCAGCAACGGCAGGTGCGAGTGCAGGACCAGGCAGAACGTGCCGACCGGTGTCACCGGCGGACCGCCGAGACGAGCAGATCGAGTGAGGCATCGAGATCGTCGGTGCGCAGCTCGAAGTCGGTGCTGCGCACGGCGGCGACGTCAGCGGCGAGATCCGCGGGCCACGGCGCGCCGGACAGCGCCAGCCGGGTCTGCGCCTCGATCAGCCCACCGTGCCGGGCGTCGAGCTCGCGCAGCCGCGGGCCGTGGTGCAGCCCGCGGACGACGACGTCGTCGAAGCCGGCGTCGGCGGTCAGGCCGGCCAGCTCGGCCGGGTCCAGCTCGCGGGTGTGGAACGGGTTGAGCGGGGTGTCCCGGCCGGGGGAGAAGGTGATCCGGTTGGGCGTCGACACCAGCAGTGTCCCGCCGGGCCGCAGCACCCGGCGGCACTCGCGCAGGAACCGCTCCTGCTCCCACAGGTGTTCGATGACCTGCAGGGACACCACGACGTCGATCGAGCCGTCCGGTACCGGCAGCGCCACCAGGTTGGCCCGGGACACCGCCACCCGGGGGTAGCGGGCGCGGACGTGCGCGACCGTCGTGGCGTCGTAGTCCAGCGCCAGCACCCGGCGTGCGGTCCCGGCCAGCAGGTCCGCGCCGTAGCCCTCGCCGCAGCCGGCCTCCAGCACGACGGCGCCGGCGCAGTCGTCCGCGATGGCGGTGTAGACGATCTCGTGCCGGCGGAACCAGTAGTTCTCGTGTGAGACACCGGGAACTGTACGCTCGCCGGTAAGCGGAAGGCAACTGCTCTGACCAGGTGATTCTTGCACTGCACCGTCCTGAATCTCTGTCGCAAGGGTTCCGCACAGGGTTACTTGCCACGGTAACCTGGGCCCTATGGATGAGTTGTCCGACTGGGTGGACGAGTGGGCGGAGTCGCTGCGCACCGGCAACGTCACCGACGCGACGATCGTCGTCTACGTCCGCGGCGCGCGGCAGTTCACCCAGTGGCTTGCCGCCACCCATCCGGAGGCCAGTCTCGCCGACGTCGACCGGAGGACGTGCCAGCGGTGGCTCGGCAAGCTCGCCGACGACGGTCTGTCCGAGGCGACCCGCCGCGTTCGCGGGATCTCGTTGCGGTTGTTCCTGGGTTACGTCGCGAGCGAGCCGGACTCCGGCCTCGAGCAGAACCCCGCCGAGGGTCTCGAGCTGCCGGTCCCGAAGGCGCCCCCGGTCCCGGTGATCTCTGACGACGACCTCGGGACCCTGCTGCGTTCGATGGACGGTGCGTCGTTCGTCGACCGCCGAGACACCGCGATCATCCGCGTCCTGCTCGACACCGGCTGCCGTCGAGGCGAGCTCGCCGGCCTCGACGTGGAAGACGTCGAGCTACGGCACGGCGAGATGATGATCCGCCACGCCAAGGGCGGGAAGGCGCGCGTCGTGCCGTTCGGGAACCGGACGACGCTCGCCCTGCGGAAGTACCTCCGGGCGCGCACTCGCCGCGGCGTGCGAGCCGAGGCCGGTCCGCTGTTCATCCCGACGCGGGTCACCGCCGGTCGTGAGGCTCGCATGACGGGCGGGGGCGTGCGCGACATGCTCGCTCGCCGGTGCAAGGCGGCCGGCCTCGGACACATCCACCCGCACCAACTCCGGCATACCTGGGCGCACGACATGCTGGCCTCGGGCGCCGGCGAGTCCGACGTCGAGCGGCTCGCCGGGTGGTCGACGCCGTTGATGGTGCGCCGGTACGGCAACAGCGTGGCGGATGCGCGAGCGCGGGACGCCGCGCGTCGTCTCGGTCGCGGGGACCGCGTCTGACCTGCGCGATGTCCCGAGGTAGGACCCCGGTGAGAAAATAGAGGGGCGCTGAACGGCATAGCGCAATGAGCCCCGGCGGGTGGTGCAACACCCGGCCGGGGCGAGCGCACCGGACACCCTTGAGAGGCCACGCGATGCCCAACCACCGTACACCGACTGCGCGCGAACGCAGTCTGAGCGCCAGTATCCGGGCCCACTGCAGCTGGGCGATGACGAAGGACCGTGCCGCCCGTACCGCTGCCGCTCGCCGGGCCGCGGACGAGCGGTTCGAGCTGCTGGTCGACCCCGACGGCGAGATGACGCCGGAGGACCGTGCCGCGGCCGTGGAGAACGCCAGGGCCGCCCACTACCGGCGGATGGCGCTGCGGTCCGCCGAGTCGCGCCGGGCGAAGCGGGACGCGGCGTGAGCGCCGCGACGGTCGACATCGACCGGGCCGAGTTCCTGGCCGCGCTGCTGGAGGTCGCCGTGGCGCACCTCGACGGGGCCGAGCGGTTGATGTCCCGATGAGGACCACTGCGCGGGAGCGCTACCGCCGCCACCTCTGCGAGCAGGCCGAGGCCGAAGGGCGCCGGCTGGTCCGGATCACCGCGAACAACGGCCTCGGCGACGACTGGGACTTCCTCGTGGTCGACGACCTCACCGGGGAGCGGGTGTGGGGCTACACCGGGGCGCGCGGCCCCCGGTTCCAGGATGCGTTGATCGCCGCCGGGTTCCAGACCTGGAAGCCGCTCGACGAGATCGACGACGAGGTCGCCTCGATCTACGGCCCCGCCGACGGCGAGGAGGAGGCGTCGTGAGCGACTGGCCCGACTGCCCGAACTGCGGCGAGCCGGCCGCCCCGAACAAGATGACTGGACAGCCGCGCAAGTACTGCTCCGACGAGTGCATGACCGAGTTCCCGTGGATCATGCGGGCGATCGGGGTGGGCGCGAAGGACGTCCCGGGGTGGTGGCCGGCGTGCGTGCACTGCCGAACTCGCCCGCGCAGCGTCGCGAACGTGCACCGGATGGCCGACGGGCCGGTCCATCACGCGGCCCGCGAGTCCCGGGCGCACTGGCGTGACGTCATCCAGGCCAACCCGGGCGCCACGTACCTCTACAAGTTCTGCTCGACCGCGTGCCGCGACGAGTTCATGGCGCCCGTGTACGCGCCGGACCTGCTCGACGACCTGATAGCCGAGCACGCAGGCACCTGACTCGCCATCCCCCATTCCGCCGTGGACTGATCATCCACGGTCCGGCCCCCCGTGCTCGACGCGATCTTCCCTGGCGCGTCGGGCCGGGGTGCCCCTCACACCAGGGAACCCACCACCATGAACAAGCCTGACTTCTTCCGGCACCGGGCCGGGGACGAGTCGTTGCCGCTGTGGCTGCGCATCGCGTTCCTCGCGCAGGCCGAGGCCACCAGCAATCACGTGTTCGACGACGGCTCGACAGTGACCGTCGAACCGTCGGAGGCGTGGTACTCCGCCGACGCCCTGGCTCGACGGTTCGGCAAGTGGGACGTCGCGGCGTGCGACATGAAGCCGCGACGCGCCCACGAGATCAGTCGTGCGATCGAGACGGCCGTGTCCAACGGCATGCTGGGCCCCGGGTCCGAGGTGAGCCGCTTGGTGCTGCCGCACGACCCCGGCGGAGCGACACAGATTTTGTGCGGGCCGTCCGAGGATGCCTCGGGCGGAAGCTACTTGATCGATGGAGCGACACAAAATCTGTGCACGCCACCTGGGGAAACGCACCTGGGGGTGGCGACGTTATCGCAGGTCAGAGCCTTGCCCGTAGAGCGGGGGAACCCGACGGAGGGGGCGTCGGCCGCTATCGCCCCGCCGCCGGCGACGGCCGACCGCGCCAGCAGGGGCGGCCGTCCGTCTACGCCGACCGTATCGAACGACGCATCGGCGACGGCCGACCGACCCCAGGAGGGGCGGCCGTCCGTCGAGAACGCGCGCGAGCGCGACTCCGCTCCGGCTGTGAGGCCGGGCTACGTCGCTCCGCTCGGACCTCCTAGGACCGAAGGTGACGGCGACCCGGCAGGGGCGGCGGCTGCCGGCCTGGGGGCCTCTGCCGCCACCGTGGACGACGCGGCGTCGGCAACGCACGACGACGGCCGGGCCGTGACCCAGCCGCAGCCCCAGGATGGTTCTGCCGCCCGGATCGGACTCCGGGCGGAGCACGACGCGTTCTACGCGGCGGGCGGACACACCACGTGGGTCCCCGCGGATGATCTTGACGCCGAGGACGACAAGGACGAGGGAGGCACTTCCGTGCGGCGACTGTTGGACGATCACCAGACCGAGCTTGAGGCGGATCTTGCCCGCGCGGCGGGCCAGCTCCGCGCCGAGCTGGAGGGGTGCTGCGACCCCGACGACGAGATCGAGTACCGCGACCTGCTGTCGGTCGTGCGGGGCGCCGAGCTGCTCGGCGACTTCGAGGCCCACGACCTGGTCGCCGAGGCGGTCGACCAGGGATGGTTGATCCGGGCGGGAACGAGCTTCCTCCTGAACCTGGACGCCGCCGCCTGATCGTCGGCGATGCCCAACAGGCCGGCGACCTGCTGGCGAGACGGAGGCAGGTCAAGTGTTTCTTTTGCACCATTACTCGCATGGCCGGGGTGACCCGTTGGACGGATCGCGACCCGCGCCCCGACCATCGCCTTCTGTGACGTCGTCAGGTGGCGCCGCCGCCTGATCGTCGGCGATGTCCCGCAGTCACCCCCCTAGGGTAGACTACCCAGTAGGATGGGACAGCCGTAGACGCTCCGCGTCCGGCCCCATCTCCTGATCGCCCCTCCGGCCGCGTATTACGCCCGCGGCCACCACGAGGAGGGGCCCGTGCCGGCCCGCCCGGTCTGCCGTTGGCGGGTTCCAGCCGTACCCCGCCGTCCCCCGTTGCGACGCCCGACAGGTTCCGGGCGTGGACCGGCGACCGGGCGGGCCGGCACACCCTCTCCCGACCCCCCGTGAGGATCCCCGTGGCTCTGCCCACTTCGGACAAGCTATGCCTTGTCTGCCGGACCTGGTACCGGCCCCGGTCTGGTGCGCAGCGCCGCTGCGACACCTGCCGCGTCGCGCACGCTGCTGCGCACGCACTCGTTCCCCGTCCCGCCGCCGCGCGGGTCCGCACCCGTGAGGCGGTGACCCGTGGCTGACAGGACCGTCTCGGTACGGATCAAGGTCACGGGCCTGGATGCGTTCGCGAAGGACGCCTCGCAGGCGACCGGGGCGACCCGCATCCTG
Source organism: Pseudonocardia autotrophica (assembly GCF_003945385.1). Taxonomy (NCBI): domain Bacteria; kingdom Bacillati; phylum Actinomycetota; class Actinomycetes; order Pseudonocardiales; family Pseudonocardiaceae; genus Pseudonocardia; species Pseudonocardia autotrophica. The sequence goes on along the minus strand of NZ_AP018920.1, from coordinate 5,700,123 downwards.
CGACGCGAGGCCGAGCGCCTCGACGGCACGCATGTCCGTGCGACCGCCGAGGTCCGCGGCGTCGACCGGTCGACCCGTCAGGTCCGGGGGTTGAGGCGCGAACTCAGAGGGCTGCATCTCGACGCGCACTCGTTGAAGATCCCGGCGATCGCCACGGCCGGCGTGGCCGCGGCTCCGTGGGCCGCGTCGGCCATCGCCTCGGCGAAGCAGCTCACGGGCGTACTGGCCCTGCTGCCGGCTCTCGCCACGTCCGCCGCCGCCGGCGTCGGGGTGCTCGCCGTCGGCGTGTCCGGGTTCGCCGACGGCGTGTCCAGGGGCGGCGAGGCCCTCGACGAGCTCGCCCCGTCCGCCCGCCGGGCGGCGGCCGAGCTGCGCAGCCAGTCCGCGGCGTGGCGCGACGTGCAGCGCAGCATCCAGGGCGCGCTGTTCCGAGGCCAGGCCGAGCGCCTCGACGAGTTCGGCCGCCGGTACCTGCCGGTCGCGGAGCGCGCGGCCGGTGCGCTGGCGACCGAGCTCGGCAACGCCGCCGGACAGTTCATCGACTTCGTCAACACCGCGGAGTCGGTGCGCGACACCAGCAACGGGCTGGAGCACACCGCGGAGGCCGCGAAGCGTCTCGGTCCGACGATCGTGAACCTGACCCGCATCTGGCGGGACATGTCCGCGGTCGGCGCGCGCGAGCTCCCCGAGCTCGCTCTGCACTTCGAGCTGATGACCCGTCGCTGGTCGGACGCCATTCAGCGCGCCCGCTACAGCGGCGACCTGCAGCGCTGGATGCGCGAAGGCCAGGCCGAGGCGGCGCAGCTCGGCAACGTGCTGCGCCACACCGGTGGCCTGATGGCCGGTCTCGGCCGCGGTGCCGAGCTGGCCGGGGTCGATGTCATCGGCTCGTTGGAGCGGATGACGGAGAGGGCGCACGCCTGGTCCGACTCCTGGCAGGGCCAGGCCGCGATCCGCGAGACCCTGCGCGGCATCCGCTCCGATGTGGACGCGTTCATCCCCGGGCTGCGCGACCTCGCCGGGATGGCCCTCGACTTCGTGCAGAACCTCTCCGGCAGCGGCACGCTGCGCGCCGCCGGCGACGCGTTCAGCGCGTTGACCGAGTCGGCCCGGCCGACGGTGGAGGTGCTCGGCACCCTGACCGGGACCGTCCTGCGGCCACTGCTGGCCACCTTGCAGGCGGTCGCCCCGCTGGTCGGTCCGATCGCCGCAGGCATGATCGCCTGGCGCGGCGCGTCCGCCGCGATCAGCGGTGTCCGGGGCGGCCTGGACGGCCTCGCCGGCCGGTTCGACCGGGCCGCCGCTTCGGCGTCGGGTGGCGCCAAGCAGACGTCGCGCGTCGGCGGCGCGCTGCGCGGCGTCGGTGGGTACTTGCCGGTCCTGGGGCTCGGCCTGCTCGCCGCCGCGGGTGGTTATGAGTTGTTGCGCGACCGCTCCGAGGAAGCTGCGCAGGGCGTCGCGAACGGATCGCTGACGTTCGCCGAGGCCGTCGAGAAGCAGCGCTCCGCGCTGGAGCGCCAGCAGACCGTCATGGACGCGATGATCGAATCGCAGCCCGGCTACGCGACGGGCGTCGCCCTTTCTGGCGAGGCGCACGACAAGGCCGCCGAGGCTGCCCGTCTCGACGCGCAGGCCCTCGCGGACGTGGTCCGCGAGTACGACGCCATGATCGCGAAGGCTCCGCCGCTGGAGGCGGCGAGCCTGACCGTCACGAAGGCGCAGGCGTTGCACAACGACGCCATCGCGAAGTTCGGCCCGAACTCGCTGCAGGCGCAGCAGGCCGCATCGAACCTCACCGCGGCGAACAAGGCGCTGGAGCTGCAGCAGTACGCGAACTCGCTGGGCGTGGACACGCACACCGCGGCGCTGATCCGCAACCGCGACACCATGATGGCGTCGAAGGACGCGGAGTTCGCCTTCGCCCAGGCGAAGCTGCAGGCGAAGGAGTCGATCGCGCAGAACGGCGCGACGCTGGACTGGAACACCGAGCAGGGCATCCGGAACCAGTCCGCGCTGAACGGGATGCGCGACGCCGCGCTGCGCGACATCGAGGCGAAGAAGGAGCACGGCCTCACGGTCGGCGAGGCAACCAGCCTCGCGAAGGGCCACGAGGATCAGCTCTACCGGACGGCCCGCGAGATGGGCATGTCCGAGGAGGCGGCCCGGAAGTACGTGGACGAGCTCGCCCTGGTCCCGCGGGTCATCGAGACCCGGGTCCGGCTCATCCATGATCGGGTGAACGCGCGGACGCCGTCGGCGAACATGGCCGAGCACTGGCCGGCCCGCGCGACGGGTGGCCCGATCCACGGGCCGGGTTCCGGGACGTCCGACTCGATCCCGGCGCTGCTGTCCGACGGCGAGTGGGTGATCAAGGCCGCCACGGTCGCCGACCTCGGCGACGCGAAGATGCGCGCCCTCAACGAGGGCCGCGCGGACATCGTGCCGCGGTTCGCCGCCGGCGGCCGGGTCGGCCGCGCCGCCGGATCCTCGGTCCCGCGCTACGCCTCCGGCGGCGCCGTCTCCGGTGGCGGTGGCATGGGCGGGCTGGACGGCGCGCTCGCCGACCTGCGCGCCTTCCGGGCCGAGCTCGGCCGGATCTGGGCTGGTGTCGGCACCGACACCGAGCGGCACTGGTCGACGGTCGAGTCAACCGTCAGTTCCAGGATGGCAGCCGCGCTGTTCGCTGGCACCACCGGCGCGACCGGTCTGCGGACCGGTGTCGCCGGACAGTTCGGTCAGCTCCCCGGGGTCACCGATCGATCCTTCGGCCAGGTTCAGGGCACCGTCGGTACCCGCATGGCGCAGACCGGTGTCACCGCCATCGGCGAGGCCGGTGCGCTGCACCGGAACGTGGCCGGTTCCTGGTCCGGGTTGTACGCCGACTCGGACCGTCGGTTCGCCGACACCCAGACCGCGATCGGCGGTCGGATGGTCGCCACCCGCGACCACGCCTCGCGCACCGCGGGCGAGCTCGATCGCAACGTCTCCGGATCCTGGGTGAGCCTGCTCGGGTCGTCGGTCGCCACCTGGTCGGCGACCTCGGACAACGCCCGCCGGAAGTGGGACGAGCTGCGCGGGCACGTCGACTCCCCGGTCCGATGGGTGATCAACACCGCGTGGAACACCGGGGCCCGTGCCCTGTGGGACGCCGCCGGGAAGATCTTCCCGCTGGGCGGGTTCCCTGCGGCGAAGTACGCGATCGGCGGCCCGGTCCACGGGCCGGGTACCGGGACCTCGGACAGCATCCCGGCGATGCTGTCCTCCGGAGAGCACGTCTGGACGGCCCGTGAGGTGCAGGCGACCGGCGGTCACGCCGAGGTCGCGCGGCTGCGCCAGCTCGCCGGCGCCGGTCAGCTCGCCACGTTCGCCCAGGGCGGCGCGTGGCAGCAGATGTGGGGCACCGTCCGCCAGCAGTTCCCGGCCGCACGGCTGACGTCCGGCTACCGGCCGGGCGACCCCGGCTACCACGGCCGCGGCCAGGCCGTGGACATCGCCGGCCCGCGGAGCATGGACATGCCGTTCATGCTGGCCGTGAACCGGTGGCTGGCATCCCGGTTCCCCGGGTCCGCCGAGCTGATCCACACCCCGGGCATCAACCTGAAGAACGGCCGCCCGCACACCTACAACGCCGGCACCCGGGCGCAGCACTACAACCACGTCCACTGGGCGCAGGGCGGTCTGTCCAGCGCCGCCGGCGGGGGCGTCATCGCCTACGCCGCGGACATGCTCGCCGAGGCCCTCGCAGGGCCGAAGGATGCACTGCGCAAGATGGCGCCGCCGCGCAACGGGACCCTGTCCGGGGACCTCCCGGCGAACAGCGTCGACTGGATCATCAAGCAGGCCGAGGACGTGTTGCGGGCCGAGGCCCGGAAGATGGACGACGCGATGATGGCCGGCATGTCCGGCGGCGGTGGCGGCCGGGCGGGCGCGGAGCGCTGGCGGCCCCTGGTCTTGCAGGCCCTGCGGATGCTCGGCCACCCGGCCAGCCTGGCCGACCGCGTGCTGATGCAGATCGGCACCGAGTCCGGAGGCGACCCGCGGGCGATTAACCGGTGGGACTCCAACGCGAAGCGCGGCACGCCTTCGATGGGTCTACTGCAGACGATCCAGCCGACGTACAACGCCTATGCGGACCCGCGGCGCAACCTCGGTCCGTACGACCCGCTGTCGAACATCCTCGCGTCGATGCGCTACGCGCTGGCGCGGTACGGCTCGCTCACCGCGGCCTACCGCGGTGTCGGCTACGACACCGGCGGGGTAATCCCCGGGCACGGCGAGAAGTTCGTCCTCGCGCACGGCGGCGAGCGCATCTTGACCCAGGGCCAGAGCCGCACCTTCGATCGCCTGGTCGACGTGCTCGACCGGCCGACCCCGGTCACCGGCATCGCCGGTGCGGTCCGCGGCGGCGACGGTGAGGCGATGCGGCCGGTGGTCAACATCCACAACGAGAACCACTTCGCCGAGGTGCTCGACATCGACATCTTCAACAGCCGGCAGGACTTCGCGATCCGATCGGCGGCCTTCTGATGACCCCCGAGGAGTTCGACGCCGTCTACGGCACGCCACCCGGGACCGCCCGGTCCTGGGTGCGCGCCGGCGTCGTCTCGGCCACACCGACCGAGCACGAGCTGATCGCCGCCTACTGCCTGCGGCCTTCAACGATCGCGCGGCTCGACGGCGATCCCGACGAGCTGCGCTCCACCTGGGCCGCCGAGGTCCGGGCATCTCTCGCCGCCGCGGAGGTTCCGTGCCAGCAGACGACCGCCGACCCTGCCCCGACTGCGGCGGCCTGACCCGCCGCGACCGCTGTTTCTGGTGCTGCATGGACGTTCCGCGTCCACCGCGCCGTCCCGTCCGGCCCCGGCGCCCCGCCGGCCGACCACCCCCTGAGGAGCACATCGTGAACCTGTCCAACGCCACCAAGATCAAGCTCATCGGCGACGTCGCCCCACGCGACGTCGACCCCGGCAGCCTCGCCGAGCACAACGTCGAGCCGCACCACGGCCGCCTCGGCGACTACTCGTGGACCGAGACGGCCGGCGAGACGACGACGCGCCACTTCGCCCCGCGGAGCGCGGTCGTCGAGATCTTCTGATCCACCCCTGATCCACGGCCGGTCGACGTCGGGCGTCGTCGGCCGGCCGTGCCAACGCCCGCTCACGCCCAACGAGGAGAAGAGTCCACAGTGAACAGCGTTCTGAGCAAGGACACAGCCAAGAAGGCGACCGCGATCCGGCTGACCGGCGACGCGGAGTCGCGTCCCATCGACGCCGGGTCATTCGCCGTCGACCTGGGCCACGCCGGGATGGGGCGCGACTTCGTCACCTGGGCCGAGGCCGGGCGGCGGCACCACGCCCCGCTGGCCGCGGTCGTCGAGATCACCGAGGGGAACTGATCATGGCCGTCGACTGGACCACCGTGGACCGCAACGACCCTGCCGCCCGCCAGCGGGCGATCGCCGCGGACATGGCCGAGCAGCACGCGAAGAAGCCACTGGTCAACGCGTCCGGGTCGCCCCTCCCGTACGCCGAGCAGCCGGAGCGGTACTGCGCCGTCGTGACGCGCGAGGCCCACGAGGCCGCTCACGGCGCCGGCCCGCGGGCGTCGCACCACATCGGCCGTGACCGTGTCTGAGCCGGTCACGCACGGCCTGGAAGGCGGCGGGCCGGTGCGCAACTCGCCGGACCCGCGACGGCCGCAGCACTGGGCCCGCTGCCGGTGCGGGCACACGCAGATCTCGCTCCGCGCCGGGGATGCCGCCGAGTTCATCCGGCGGCACGCCGAGAACCCGCAGCCGAACGAGACCCCGGACCCCGTTGGGGGGCCGCGCCGTGGCTAACCCGATCGTCCACCGGGTCCGGGTCGACCCGATCCTGGTCGGCCCGCTGTACGAGAGCCTCCCGCCGGCTGCCGGGGACGTCCTGCTCCGGTGCCGGTGCGGCCTCGTCGAGACCGTGCCGGCACAGCGGGCGGACGCACTGGTCGTCGCCCACCGGGGCGGAGAGTGGCCGTGACCGACGAGGTCAACGTCTGGGCGGTGCCCGTCCTCAACGGGCCCCGTACCCCTGCCGGTGGGTACCACCAGGTGGAGCTGCGCTGCACCTGCGGCTACCGGGAAGTGATGATCGCGCAGGTCGCCGGCATGTACGGCCGTCGCCACTACCGCCACCACGGCGTGGAGCCTCGCCCTGTGCCCTACGGGCACAACGGTGCCGACGACTGACCACCACCACGACGCACGCCCTGCCCGCACACCAGCGGGCAGGGCTGTGGTGTACGTACACACGCGCGTGCTGCTGTCTGTGTAGGCCACAGACGCACGCACAGCACGTCTCTAGCCCATCACACCAGAGTGGTACCTGCGTAGCGCACAGAGCCACTCAGACAGCAGTACGCATGTGCACGTCGTGTACGTCGTGTACGTCATCGTGATCATGCACATCGCATCGCACGCATCGGCCATGCACACACCACGGAGCTAGGGCAAAAGAAGCAGCTCGGCACGTGCACCGCGCCACTGTCCATGCGCTACGCACCACCACGCACCACGTAGTGGATCACCGTGGTGCAGCACCGTGCACAGTGCACGCCACGCCATGATCGTCTCTCGCGTCCCTCATGGACTGTATACCGGGGTCGCGCCTGTCGTGACCTGCGACGATGCACGTCAGAGCATGATCGTTCAGTGCCTCGGTGATGATCCACTCGTGATCCACTCGGTCACCGCTGGCTCACGGTCACGCCTCTGACCAGCGGGTATGGCAGTGCGTAGTCAGCGACCACGGGGGGTGACCCCCCTCCCGGGGGTCCTAAGGAGACCGGGGGAGAGGGCAGCGTCCGGTGCGACCGTGCCGCAGTCTGTTTTCCAACGCTAACGACCCCGGAGAGGGGTGACCCCACCGTGAGTGACGCCAAGCCGCGCACCCCGTCTGACCTGGGCGCGGGCGGCAAGAAGTTCTTCCGCGACGTCGTCGGAACCTACGATCTCGACGCCCACGAAGTGCGCGTGCTGACCGAGGCTGCACGCACCGTGGACGAGCTGGACCGGGTGCGGAAGGCCCTGGAAGAGGCTCCGTCCCTGGTCGCCAAGGGCTCGATGGGACAGGCCGTGGAGCATCCGTTGCTGGGGTCCCTGCGGAATCACCGAGCGACGCTGCAGAAGCTGCTGGCCACACTGGCCCTGCCGGACTCCGAGGGCGGCGCCCCGCAGTCCGCGGCGCAGAGGCTCTCGCAGCGCGGCCACGATGGGCGCTGGGCGTCGCAGCGCGACGTCAGGTCGCGGCAGCAGGCCGCGGACAGGCTGTCCCGTGGCGCGTCGTAGGGCGGCTCCCCGGCCCCGCCTGGGCCTGGTCGACGGCGACTGCGAGTGCTGGGGCCACGACCACCCGCACCCGCCGGAGTGGCCGTGGCACTACCCGTCGCGGCTGCGGTTCCTCGCCGTCGACTCCGAGGGCCGGAAGGTCACCCCGCCGACCCAGGAGGAGCGTCACGCAGCACTGCTCGACGCCGGCTGCACGACGTGCACGGACGTCGCCGGTGGCACGATGCGCGACTACCGCGCACGCATGGGGCTGCCGCCGCTCTAGCGGGACCCGGCGACTCCACCGCCGCCGCGGTTGCGGATCTCGTACCCCGGCGGGGTGATCGTCTTCCGGAGCAGTGGCGGCATCGCCTTGCGGCCGGCGAGGCTCGCCGCGGCGTAGGTGTCCGCCTCGCCTTCGCGGTAGACGCCGTCGCGGCCGGTGAACCACCACCGCCACACCCCGGCGTCGGGATCGTGCTCGATCCACATCTTCGTCCCGGTCACAAGCCCCAGGATCGCACAGCAGAGAGCCCCCCGGTACCCGAACCGGGGGGCTCTCGTGTGTCGTGCTACGGCCCCGTCAGGGGCCCCCTGCCTTGCCATGCCCTGCCTAGCCACGCCTCGCCGGGCCACGCCACGCCGGGACGAAGCTCAGGCTAGCACCGCGGATCCTGCTGCGGGAGGTCCTCCACGGCGAGCGCGTGCACGCGAGCATGCTGCTCGACCGCCTCGGTGACGACCAACGCCCCGCACAGCGGGCAGATGATCACCGGCACCACCCCGTGGCTCCACGTCGCGACCCGGATCTCGGTCCCGGGCTTCTGCCCGTTCACGCCGTGGCCCGTGCCGGCAGGACGGCTGTGTGCTCGGCCACGACGGCCTCGACGGCGCGGGCGACTGCGACGAGCAGGTTGCAGTGCCGGCCGTCGAACGCGGCGATGCCGGGTGCGACGTGCACCTGGCCGTCGGCGCGGACGTCGATCGCGAGCAGGGTTTCAGTGCTGTACTCGTGCATGTGGTGCTCCCGCGGGATCAGGAACCACGGTGCCACGGAAACTTACGCCACTGCGTTCAGCGACGAGCAGGGAATCTGCTGGTCAGCACAGTGCTAGTGCCGCGTGGAACCAGTAGTTCTCGACGGCGATCCCGGGGACGGTCCGCTCACCGGTGAGGGGCAGGCTGCTGGTCACCCGCCGACTCCATCACGCCGCCGCGGGCGCCGCCGACACCGGGGGCACCGCCGCGCTACAGCCGCCCGCGCAGCAGCGATCGGGCGGCGAGCGCCACCTCGACCTGCAGCCGGTCCTCGTCGACCGGGCGCCCGCGCAGCTCCGCGGCCTTGCGCACCCGGTAGTGCACGGTGTTCTTGTGCAGGTGCAGCACCGACGCGGCGTGCGTGTAGCTGCCGCCGGCGGAGAGGAACACCCGCAGGGTGTCCCGCAGCTGCTCGCAGCCCGGTTCGTCGGAGGCGAGCCCGCCCAGCACCCGGTCGATCCAGCGCCGCAGGTCCTCGGAGCGGTCGGTGAGCAGCGCCGCGACCGCGACCTCGTCGAACAGTGTCACCGGCGGCTGCCGCTCGGCGGTCTCGGCGACGGCCCGTGCCCGGACCGCCTCGGTCAGCGAGCCGCGGAACCCGGCGAGGCCGGTGCCGGTGCCGCCGACCGCGATCCGCAGGCCGGCGGGGAGCCGGCCGTGCAGCACATCGTGGTCGAGCACCGGGGTCCTCGGGCCGGACAGCCAGGCCCACAGGGTCCGGCCGTCCGCCATGACCGTCAGGGGGGTCCGGTCGGACGCCTCGCGCAGCAGCCGGGCCCCGGCCTGGAGCGTCGCGTCGTCGTCCTCGTCGTCGGCCGTGCCCGCCGCGCCCGGCGGGCCGGGCACCCAGAGCACGGCCGCCCGGTGCACGCCGGTGACCGGGATCCCGAGCAGCTCGCCGGCCGCCTCGTCGGAGAGCGGATCGGTCTCCAGCACCATCCGGACCCGGGTGGCGAGCCCGGCGCCGGCCCGGGTGCTCCACCGCCGCTTCTCGGTCTCGTAGATGTCGATCAGGCTCTCGATGACCTGGTCGATGTAGCTGTTGGCGCGTTCGGACAGCAGCGACACCGCGTCCAGCACGACCGAGGCGTTGCGGTGCGGGCGCGCCCGCAGGGCGGCGAGCGCCCACTGCTCGAACATCTGCTCGCCGAGGCGGTAGGCCCGCAGCAGCGCCTCCAGCGGCAGATCGTGCTGGGCGAACCGGCGGGCGTACTCGGCGGCGGCGGCGGGCACGGTGACGCGCTCGATCGGGATCGAGTGGGCGAGCATGTCGACGATCGCGGCGAGGTTCGCCGCGGTCGACGCGATCATCAGCCTGCGCGCCGTGTCGTCGTGCCGGAACTCCGGGATGACCTGGACGAACCAGTCGGTCATCTCGGTGGTGAGGGCGGGCAGCCGGAGATCGATGTCCCGCGCGACGGACGCCACGATCGCGCCCGCATCCACCCCGTCGTCGGCGTCGACTGCCATGGTGCCCATCAAACCGCTACAGCCAGGACGGGTCGAGGTCGGTCGTGGTCCGGTCGAGTGCGGCGAGCAGGTCGAGCTGCGGCCCGGTGCGCGGCAGCTCGTAGTGGAAGAAGTACCGGGCGGCTGCCCTCTTGCCGTTGCCCAGGTCGTCGTCGCGCCCACCGGCGGCGAGCAGCTGCTCCAGCCAGATCCAGGCCAGGACGACGTGCCCGGCCGCCTCCAGGTGGATCGAGGCGTTCGCCAGCCGCACGGTCGCGTCCGGCTCGGCGTGCAGGGCCCGGGTCACCTCCATCAGCCGGGCCCTGGCCGCGTCGAGCTGGTCGGCGTACCGGCCGGCCTCCTCGTCGCCCCCGGCACGGGCCCGCGCGATCGTCGCGGCCAGCAGCCCGTCCAGCGCGTCGAGCCCGGCCCCACCGGCCGCCGCGGTCCGGCGGCCGAGCAGGTCGATGGCCTGGATGCCGTGGGTGCCCTCGTGGATCGGGTTGAGCCGGTTGTCCCGGTAGTGCTGCTCGACGTCGTACTCGCGGGTGTAGCCGTAGCCGCCGAGCACCTGGATGGCGAGGTCGTTGCCCGCCAGACACCACTGCGAGGGCCAGCTCTTCGCGATCGGGGTGAGCACGTCGAGCAGCAGGCCGGCCCGGTCCCGCCCGGCCTGCTCGGGGGCGGTCTCCTGCTCGTCGAGCAGCCGCCCGCAGTAGAGGACGAGCGCGAGCGCGCCCTCGGCGTAGGACTTCTGCGCGAGCAGCATCCGGCGCACGTCGGCGTGCTCGACGATCGGCACCTGCGGCTGTCCGGGGTCCCGGCCCGTGACCGGGCGCCCCTGCGGACGGGTACGGGCGTAGTCGAGCGACTTGAGATAGGCGGTGTAGCCGAGCGCCGCGGCGCCCGCGCCGACCCCGATCCGGGCCTCGTTCATCATGTGGAACATGTAGGTGAGGCCGCGGTGTGGCTCGCCGACCAGGTAACCGACGGCGCCCGCCGCGCCGCCGGGGGTGTGCCTGCCCTCGCCCAGGTTCAGCACCGTGTTCGTGGTGCCCCGGTAGCCCATCTTGTGGTTCAGCCCGGCGAGTACGACGTCGTTGTGCTCACCGGGGTTGCCGTCGGCGCCACCGGCGAGGAACTTCGGGACGACGAACAGCGAGATCCCCTTCACCCCGGCCGGTCCGCCGGGGATCTTCGCCAGCACCAGGTGCACGATGTTCTCGCCCAGCTCGTGGTCCCCGGCGGAGATCCACATCTTGGTGCCGGTGAGCCGGTAGGTGCCGTCGTCCTGCGGCTCGGCCCGGGTGCTGACGTCGGCCAGCGACGATCCGGCCTGGGTCTCGGACAGGCACATGGTGCCGTGGAACCGGCCCTCGAGCATCGGACGTACCCAGGTGTCGATCTGGGCGTCCGAGCCGTGCGCGAGCAGCAGGTTCGCGTTGGCGGCGGTGAGGAACGCATAACCCCAGGTCGCGATGTTCGCCGCGGCGAACCAGGCGACGCAGGCCGAGCGCACCACGTGCGGCAGCTGCAGCCCGCCGACCGAGGCGTCCGCGGTCGCGGCGAGCAGGCCGGTCCCGGCGAGCGCGTCGAGCGCCGGGCGGACCTCGTCGTGCAGCACCACCCGGCCGCCGCCGGTCGGGTCGAACCGGGGCTCCTCGATGTCGTTGCGCTTGTTGTGCGGGGCGAACCGCTCGGCGGCGATCTCGGCGCACACGTCGAGAACGGCGTCGAAGGTCTCCCGGGAGTGCTCGGTGAAGCGCTCGCGGGAGGTGAGCGATCCGGCGTCGAGCCAGTCGTGCAGCAGGAAGTCCAGATCGGCGCGGGACAGCAGGAGCGACGACGGCGTGGCCACGGTGGGTACCTCGGTTCGGGTCAGCGGATCGGGGACGGGCCGCCGTCGAGCGGCAGGACGGCACCGGTCACGTGCGGCTCGGCACGCGCGGCTCGAGACGCGCAGCCGGGGCGCCGGCGCGGGCACCGGACGGGCTCATATCGACAGCCCGCCGTCGACCGGGAGCACGACGCCGGTGATGTAGGCGGCCTCGTCGGAGGCGAGGAAGGCGACCGCGTCGGCCATCTCGGACGGTTCGGCGAACCGGCCCACCGGGATCTGCGCGGTCAGCTCGTCCAGCTTGGCCTGCGGGATCGACTCGATCATCCGGGTGCGCGCGTTCGGTGAGATCGCGTTGACGGTGACCCCGAAGCGGGCCAGCTCCTTCGCCGCGGTCCGGGTGAAGCCGATGATCCCGGCCTTGGCCATCGCGTAGTTGGACTGCCCGATGTTGCCGTGCAGGCCGGTGTAGGAGGTCACGTTGACCACCCGGCCGGAGCCCTGCGCCCGGAACTGCGGCACCGCTGCCCTGGTGAACCGGAAGGTTCCACCGGAGTGCACCGCCAGCACGGTCTCGTAGTCGTCGTCGGTCAGCTTCCAGAGCACGCCGTCGCGCAGCACCCCGGCGTTGTTGACGAGCACGTCGAGCCGGCCGGTGTCGGTCACCACCCGGTCGACGACGGCGGTCACCGCGGCGGTGTCCGACACGTCCGCCGCGATGCCGGTCGCGCCCAGCTCATCGGCCGTGGCGGCGACCGCGTCGGCGTCGAAGTCGACCAGGAACACGGTCGCTCCGGCGCCGGTGAAGCGCTCGGCGATCGCGCGTCCGACGCCGCGCGCGGCCCCGGTGACGACGACCGAGCGGTGCGTGAAGTCGAAGGTCAGGTTCGCCATCAGGACAGCCTCTCCAGGATGATCGCCATGCCCTGCCCGCCACCGACGCACATGGTCTCCAGACCGATGGTCGCGTCCCGCGAGCGCAGCCCGTTCAGCAGGGTGGTCGTGATCCGGGCGCCGGTCATGCCGAACGGGTGGCCGACCGCGATGGCACCGCCGTGCACGTTGAGCGTGTCGCCGAACGGGTCGATCCCCAGCTCGCGGGCGGACGGGACGACCTGCGCCGCGAACGCCTCGTTGATCTCGACCAGGTCCACGTCGTCGATCGTCATGCCGGCCCTGGCCAGTGCCTGCCGGGACGCCTCGACCGGGCCGAGGCCCATGATCTCCGGCGAGAGCCCGGAGACGCCGGTGGCGACGACCCGGGCCAGCGGGGTGATCCCCAGGTCCCGGGCCCGGGTGTCGGACATGACCACGAGTGCGGCGGCGCCGTCGTTGAGCGGGCAGCAGTTGCCCGCGGTGACCCGCCCGTCCGGCCGGAACACCGGCGCCAGCCCGGCGACGGCGTCGTAGGTGACGCCGGCGCGGGGGCCGTCGTCGGTGTCCACGACGGTGCCGTCGTCGAGGGTGACGGGGGTGATCTCGTCGGCGTAGAAGCCGCTGCCGATCGCGGCCTCGGCGAGGTTCTGCGAGCGCACGGCGAACCGGTCCATGTCCTCGCGGGTGACGCCGGTGGCCAGCGCCAGGTTCTCCGCGGTCTGGCCCATCGAGATGTAGACGTCCGGGACCAGCCCGGCGGTGCGCGGGTCGGTCCACTCCGCGGCGCCGGTGGCGGCCACCTCGGCGGTGCGCCGCTCGGCGTCGGTGAACAGCGGGTTGTGCGTGCCGGGCCAGGAGTCGGAGGTCCCGCGGTCGTAGCGGGACACCGTCTCGACACCGGCCGAGACGAACACGTCGCCCTCGCCGGCCCGGATGGCGTGCATCGCCATCCGGGTGGTCTGCACCGACGACGAGCAGTACCGGGTCACGGTGGTGCCCGGGACGGTGTCCAGGCCGAGCAGCACGGGCACGACGCGACCCATGTTGTCGCCCTGTTCCCCGCCGGGGAGCCCGCAGCCGAGGATCACGTCGTCGATCTCGGTGGGGTCGAGCTGGGGGACCCGGTCCAGTGCGGCCCGCACCATCCGTGCGGCCAGGTCGTCCGGGCGCAGGCCGGCCAGTGAGCCCTTGCGGGCCCGCCCGATCGGCGAACGGGTGGCGGCGACGATCACGGCCTCGGGCATCGGCGCTCCTTCAGTGGTAACTAATTGCTTAGTAAGTACCAGTGCGGGGAGCGCCGGGGCAAGTGGGGATGATGAGGTGTGCAGGGCGTCACCGAGTGGCGGTGCGCGGGACGGGGACGTGCGAATGATCGAGGACGACGGCGGGCCGGCGGCCGCGGACGTCGAGCGCGCGGCCGCGACCGGCGCCGTCCTGCTCGCCGGTGACGATCTCTGGTCGGACCTGCCGTCGACCGCCCGCGCGATCGTCGTCGCCGCGATCGACTCGTTCGCCGACCGCGGATTCCGCGCGACCACCCTGCGGCACATCGCCGCGGGCTCCGGCCTGAGCACTGCGGCCCTGTACCTGCACTTCCGGTCCAAGGACGACGTGTTGTTCGAGGTCAGCCGGCGCGGGCACGAGCGGGCGCTGGAACTGGTGCGGGCCGCGGCCACCCAGGCCCCGGCGGGGCACGCGTTCCGGACGCTGGTCTACGCCTTCAGTCGCTGGCACGCCGAGCAGCGCACCGTCGCCCGGGTCGTGCAGTACGAGTTCGCGGCACTCGGCCAGGAGCACCGCGACCAGGTGATGGTGCTGCGGCGCGCCACCGAGCGGGTCGTCCGGGACGTCGTCGCGCAGGTGCTCGGCGGGGTGGATCCGGAGGGGCCGCAGGTGCGGGGTGCCGCGACGGCGGTGCTCTCGCTGGGGGTCGACGTGGCCCGCTGGTTCACCCCGTCCGGCCCCTACACGCCGGACGGGATCGGCCGGTTGTACTGCGAGCTCGCCCCCCGGATGGTGGTGCCCGCCCGCGTCTGATCGGCGGGTGTCACCCGTCCGGGGTGGTCGTTGTGCTCCCGGCACATCCCGGTCCGGACGGTTCGTGATCCACGCCCATGGTGTGGCTCACACTCCGGCCCTACCGTTTGCCCCCGGTACGCCGGACGGCCGGATGGAACTGCCCCGATGCACATCGCCGTGCTGCCCGGGAAACGGATGCGGAGCGTGCCGGAATCGCCGTGCAGCGCAGGCGACCAGGGCCCGCTGCGATCGCTGTGGAGCTGATCGGGCACCGCGCCGCGCGATCGATCCGACCGGAACGGCCTGCGGAGAACGACACCGAGAGGATTGAACAATGGGGTTCAAGACGGGCGACTTCCCGCCGGTCGACGTGGACACGTTTCTGGACAAGCCGCTGTTCGAACGGACCAAGGCACTCGCACTGCACTGGGTCCAGTTCGGATTCGGCTCGCCGAAGATGATTCCGACCACCTACGTGCTGAAGCTGGTGTTCCTCTATCTGCTGGCGGGCACCGCGCTGATCACCTGGACGTCGGGCGTCGGCCCGTTCTGGGACGTGGCCGGCTGGTGGAACGAGCCGGTCGTCTACCAGAAGCTGGTCCTCTGGACGGTGCTGCTGGAGGCGATCGGGCTCGCGGGGTCGTGGGGACCGATCGCGGGCAAGTTCAAGCCGATGACCGGCGGGGTGTTGTTCTGGGCCCGGCCGGGCACCATCCGGCTGCGCCCGTGGAAGGCGGTGCCGGGCACCGGCGGTGACACCCGCACGGTGTTCGACGTCGTCATCTACCTGGGCTTCCTGGCTTCGCTGCTGCTCGCGATCGTGCTGCCCGGCGTGCCGAGTGAATCGCTGTCGGCGGTGCTGCCGGACAACACCTCCGGCCTGGTCGCCCCGTGGCTGATGATCGCGCCGGTGGTGCTGCTGGTGCTCTGCGGCCTGCGCGACAAGACGATCTTCCTGGCGTCCCGCGGTGAGCAGTACCTGCCCGCGATGGTGTTCTTCGGCGTCCTGCCGTTCGTCGACATGATCGTCGCGGCGAAGTTGCTGATCTGCGCGGTCTGGATCGGCGCCGGGGTGTCCAAGTTCGGCAGGCACTTCACCAACGTGATCCCGCCGATGATCTCCAACAGCCCGTGCGTCCCGTCGAAGTGGCTCAAGCGGGCGCACTA
This sequence comes from Pseudonocardia autotrophica, assembly GCF_003945385.1. Taxonomy (NCBI): domain Bacteria; kingdom Bacillati; phylum Actinomycetota; class Actinomycetes; order Pseudonocardiales; family Pseudonocardiaceae; genus Pseudonocardia; species Pseudonocardia autotrophica. The sequence continues at coordinate 5,684,437 of NZ_AP018920.1, read as the reverse complement.
CCGCGACTTCCCGCGCGACATCCGTCCGTCCCGGTTCGCCACCTTCATGGCGCACGTCGGCGGCACCACGGTGGAGATCATCACCCCGCTGGTGCTGCTCTTCTCCACGAACTACTGGCTGACCCTCGCCGGGGTGGTGCTGATGGTGGTCTTCCATCTGTTCATCACCTCCACCTTCCCGCTCGCGGTGCCGCTGGAGTGGAACCTGCTGTTCGGCTACCTCGCGGTCTTCCTGTTCCTCGGGTTCCCCAACCAGGACGGCTTCGGCATCGCCGACATGAGCTCGCCCGTACTGACCGTGGCGATCATCGCCGCGCTGGCGTTCTTCCCGGCACTGGGCAACCTGCGGCCCGATCTCGTCTCGTTCCTGCCATCGATGCGCCAGTACGCGGGCAACTGGGCATCGGCGCTGTGGACCTTCACCCCCGGCGCCGAGGAGAAGCTGAACACCATCAGCCCCCGCCCGAGCCGCAACCAGGTCGACCAGCTCCAGGCGCTGGGGTACCCGGCGGCCGTCGCCGAGATCACCATGCAGCAGACGATCGCCTGGCGATCCATGCACTCGCAGGGCCGCGGGTTGTTCTCGGTGCTGGCCGCCCGCCTCGACGATCTCGACCGGCGCACCGTCCGCGAGGCGGAGTTCGCCTGCAACTCGCTGATCGGCTTCAACTTCGGTGAGGGGCACCTGCACGGCCTCGACCTGATCGAGGCGGTGCAGAAGCGGGTCGGCTTCGCCCCTGGCGAGTTCGTCGTCTGCTGGGTCGAGTCCCAGGCGATCCACTCGAAGGTCCAGCACTATCAGCTCATCGACGCCGCGCTCGGCGTGATCGAGCGCGGGCACTGGACCGTCGCCGACGCGGTGAACGAGCAGCCGTGGCTCCCGAACGGGCCGATCCCGCTCACCGTCACCTGGCGGGCGCCGCAGCCGGCCGGCGAGACCGCGCCCGGGCAGCCGGTCGCTCCCTGACCGTGGTGGGGCGGGCGCCGCCGCCGAGGTCGCCCGCCCCGCCACCCCACACGGTCACGACGAAGTCCCGGCCACGGCCACGGCCGGAAGGCCGCGGGGCCGGATCCCGTTCCCGGCGGCGGTGGCTCCACACTGCTGTCCGTAGCCGAGTCAGGAGCATCCCCATGAGCACCGCGACCGTCGTCGGTTCCGGCCCGAACGGGCTGGTCGCCGCCGCCGTGCTGGCCCGCGCCGGGATCGAGGTCACCGTGCTGGAGGCCGCCGACGAGATCGGCGGCGGCACCCGCAGCGGCGAGGCGATCGTGCCCGGCCTGCTGGTCGACCACTGCTCGGCGGTGCATCCGATGGCGGTCGGCTCGACGGTGCTGCGGGAGCTCGGGCTGGAGCGGCACGGCCTGCGCTGGCGGCTGCCCGAGATCGACTGCGCGCACCCGCTGGACGACGGCGACGCCGGTGTCCTGCACCGCTCGGTGCAGCGGACGGCGGCCGGCCTCGGCGCCGACGGGCGGCTGTGGCGGGCATTGTTCGGCGCCCCGTCGCGGGGTTACGACCAGCTCGCCGCCGACGTACTCGGGCCGCTGCTGCGGGTGCCGCGGCATCCGCTGCGGCTCGCCCGGTTCGGCGCCCCGACGGTGCTCCCGGCGGAGCTGCTGGGCAGGGCGTTCCGCACCGAGCGGGGCCGCGCACTGTTCCTCGGGACGGCCGCGCACGCGTTCCGGCCGCTGAACCGGCCGCTGTCGTCGGCCATCGGGGCGGGAATCCTGACGGCCGGGCACCGGCACGGCTGGGGGGTCGCCGAGGGCGGCTCCCGGGCGATCTCGGACGCGCTCGCGGCGGTGCTCGCCGAGCACGGCGCGCGGATCGAGACAGGGGTGCGGGTGCGCTCGGCCGACGAGCTCCCGGCGTCCGACGTGACGGTCTGGGACGTCGGGCCGGATCAGCTGCCCGGGCTGCTGGGCGACCGGCTGCCCGCCCGGGTGGCCCGTGCCTACCGGCGTTTCCGGTACGGCCCGGCGGCGTTCAAGGTCGACTACGCGGTGCAGGGCGGCATTCCGTGGACGTCCGCCGCGGCCCGGGCGGCCGGGACGGTGCACGTCGCCGGATCGGCGCGGGAGACCGCGCACGTCGAACGCGAGGTGCACGCCGGACGGATGCCGCAGCGGCCGTTCGTGCTGGTGGGTCAGCAGTACCTGGCGGATCCTGGCCGGTCGGTCGGCGACGTGCACCCGATCTACGCCTACGCGCACGTCCCGTACGGCTGGGCCGGGGACGTGAGCGGCGCGATCACCGCACAGATCGAGCGCTTCGCGCCCGGCTTCCGCGAGCGGATCGTGGGGACGCTGGTCACCGATCCGGCGTCCTTCGCCGGGAACCCGAACTTCGTCGGCGGCAACATCCTCACCGGCGCCAAGGACCTGCGGCAGCTGTTGTTCGGGCCGCGGACCACCCTGGCGCCGTACGACACCGGCGCGCCGGGCCACTACCTGTGCTCGGCCGCGACCCCGCCGGGGCCGGGCGCGCACGGCATGTGCGGCGCGCACGCCGCGGCCCGGGCACTGGCATACCTGCGGCGCTGACTCAGGCGGCCGGCTCGCCCGCGACGGCAACCACCCCGCCCACGTCCTGACGCAGCCAGGCGAGCAGCGTCGCGTCCTCCAGCGTCAGCGGCACCTCCGGGCCACCCCACCCCAGCCGGGTGGTCGGCCGGTAGGCCAGCGCGTCCTCCAGCATCGCGGCGAGGCCGTCGGTGGCCCGCACCGTCATCCCGCCGTGGTGCACGACCCTGCTGCCCGGCACGTCCTCGTCGGCGTGTGCGCCGGTACTGAGGACGTAGCCGGTTCCCAATCGGTCGTCGAACCCGGTCACCTGCACGGGGGCTCCTTCCTGCCGGTGTCCGAGGTGCTGACGGTAGCGAAACCCGTCCCCCCTCCAGGCGATACGTCCTGTGACATCGCGCGTGCCCGGCGTGACGTGGCCCGCGCGTGAGTACGGTCACCGCTCGTGGGCGTTTGCCACATGGCTACTCGTTGGTAACAATGAATGTCACAGTGGCACGGCGTGCCACTACGGCGCGACGCTGGCAGAGTCACCGGGTACGACGGGCGCGATGCCGCGGCCCACCTCCGCTCTCCCAGAGCGCGCGGCACAGCACCGTCACGGTGACGCGAGACGGGACGGGACCGGACCACCGGTGCCGGACCGCGAATCAGGACGACGCGGTGTGCGCAGGCGCGCAGGCCGCCGCGGCAGGAGGTCGAAGAGGTCCTATGAAGATCGTGACCCTGGTGAAGCAGGTGGCCGACACGTACTCGGAGCGGAAGCTGTCCGACTCCGACCACACCCTGGACCGGGCGGGGACCGAGGCGGTCATCGACGAGATCAACGAGCGCGCGGTGGAGCAGGCGCTGCAGTTGAAGGAGGCCAACGAGGGCTCCGAGGTCGTCGTCGTGACGATCGGCCCGGACAGCGCGACGGACGCGATCCGCAAGGCGCTGTCGATGGGCGCGGACTCCGCGGTGCACCTGTCCGACGAGGCGATCCACGGCTCGTGCGCGGTGCAGACGGCGAAGGCGCTGACCAAGCTGATCGGCACCGTCGACGGCTGGGACCTGGTGATCGCCGGTAACTCGGCGTCCGACGGTCAGATCGCGGCGGTGCCGGCGATGATCGCCGATCTGCTCGGGGTGCCGGCGCTGACCTGGGCCAACGAGCTGTCGGTCGAGGGTACGACGGTGACCGCGAAGCGGGAGACCGACGACGGCGTCACCCGGCTGAGCGCCGAGCTGCCGGCCGTGGTGTCGGTGGGCGAGAAGTCGGGCGAGCCGCGCTACCCCTCGTTCAAGGGGATCATGGCGGCGAAGAAGAAGCCGGTGACGTCGCTGGACCTGGCCGGTGCCGGGATCGACGCCTCCGAGGTGGGGCTGGCGAACGCGCTGACCACCGTGACGTCCTCGGCGCCGAAGCCGCCCAAGCAGGCCGGCGAGAAGGTGACCGACGAGGGCGACGGCGGCGCGAAGATCGCCGAGTACCTGGTCGGCCAGAAGCTGATCTGAGCGTCGGCGTAGTCGAAACCCCTTCTTCCTAGGAGACCGAAAACCATGACCGAGGTACTGGTTCTCGTCGACCACGTCGACGGTGACGTCAAGAAGACCACCTACGAGCTGCTGACCGCCGCCCGCGCGCTGGGCGAGCCCTCGGCCGTCGTGGTGGGTGCCGCCGGAGTGGCGGACAAGCTGGCCGACGGGCTGGCGCAGAACGGCGCGGAGAAGATCTACGTCGCGGAGACCGACTCGAGCGACTTCCTGGCCCCCGAGGTGGGGGTGCTGGAGGCGCTGGTCTCGTCGGCCTCGCCCGCTGCGGTGCTGATCTCGGCGTCGGCGAACGGCAAGGAGATCGCCGGCCGGCTGGCCGTCCGGACGAACTCCGGCCTGCTCGGCGACGCGGTCGGTGTCACGGCCGACGGTGTGCAGCACTCCGTGTTCGGTGGTGCCTACACCGCCGAGGCGAAGGCGAACACCGAGCACCCGGTGATCACCGTGCGCCCGGGCGCGATCGACATCGAGGCGAGCGCCGGCGCCGGGGCGCGGGAGACCGTCGAGGTCCCCGCCGCCGCAGGCCGGCAGGCCACGGTGACCGCCCGCGAGCCGATCGAGGGCGGGTCGCGTCCGGAGCTGACCGAGGCGACCGTGATCGTCTCCGGTGGGCGTGGCGTCGGCTCGGCCGAGGACTTCACGGTCGTCGAGGGTCTGGCCGACTCGCTCGGCGCGGCCGTCGGCGCCTCCCGTGCCGCGGTCGACTCGGGCTACTACCCGCCGCAGTTCCAGGTCGGGCAGACCGGCAAGTCGGTGTCGCCGCAGCTCTACATCGCGCTCGGCATCTCCGGTGCGATCCAGCACCGGGCCGGCATGCAGACGTCGAAGACGATCGTCGCGGTGAACAAGGACGAGGAGGCGCCGATCTTCGAGGTCGCCGACTTCGGCATCGTCGGTGACCTGTTCAAGGTTGCGCCGCAGCTGCAGGAGGAGATCACCAAGCGCAAGAGCTGACGCCTGGTGTGTTCCTCGGCGACGCCCGGCCACCGCCCCGCGCGGTGACCGGGCGTCGCCGTGTGTGAGGCCGGTGTTCACCTGTTCCCACCCGGCTCCTGCCTGCGACGACACCCGGCCGACACCGGTTCGGCGACCTGCCCGGCTCCGTCGGGGGGCGTTCATCCCGGCGCCACCGCCGGACCGCCGGGACGTCGGGTGCGGCCGGTACCAACACCGGTGTGAACCAGGTGATCGTCTCCACCCCGGAGACCGCCGCCCGGCGGTACTCCCTGCTGCTCACCACCGACGCCGACGACGTCGCCGCGGCACAGGCACTGCGGTACCGGGTGTTCGCCGAGGAGCTGGGGGCCCGGCTGGACTCCCCGGTGCCCGGCCGCGACGTCGACCGCTTCGACGACTTCTGCGACCACCTGGTGGTCCGCGAGGACGCGACCGGCGAGATCGTCGGCACCTACCGGATGCTGCCGCCGCGGGGCGCCCGCGAAGCCGGTGGGCTCTACGCCGACGGCGAGTTCGACCTGTCCGCGCTCGATCCGCTGCGCGGGTCGCTGGTGGAGACCGGCCGGTCCTGCGTGCATCCCGAGCACCGGGCGGGTGCCGTCGTCGGGCTGGTGTGGGCCGGGCTGGCCCGCTACATGCTGCTCACCGGGCACCGCTGGCTGATCGGCTGCGCCAGCGTCGGGCTCGACGACGGCGGCGTCCGGGCCGCGGGGGTCTGGGAGACCGTGCGGGCCCGGCACCTCGCCCCGGCCGGATACCGGACCGTCCCGCTCCGGCCCTGGGATCCGGCGACCGCGCCGCGGCACCGCTCGACGGCGGTGCCGCCGCTGCTGCGCGGCTACCTGCGCCTGGGCACCTGGGTGTGCGGGCCACCGGCGCACGATCCGGACTTCGGCGTCGCCGACTTCCCGGTGCTGCTCGGAATGGATCGGATGGATCCGCGCTACCGCCGGTTCTTCCTGGGCGAGGCGGCCGGGCCGGACGCCGGTTCGGAGACCGGGGCATGACCCTCACCGCCGGTGTCGGGGACCCGGCCCGGTCCGGCTCTGCGCTGCGCACCGGCACACAGCAGTCCGGCTCCGGTGTCGCGGACCCGGCCCGTTCCGGTGCTGCTCCGCGCACCGGGACGCAGCAGCCCGGCGCCGGTGCGGCGAACCCCGCCCGGCCCGCCGCTGCTCTGCTCACCGACTCCCGGCTCACCGACTCCCGGCACGCCGCGCCCGGGCTGGGCCATCCCACCCACCCCACCGTGCCGCCCGCCGCGCAGCGGCCCGGTGGGCCGTGGGCCGCCTGGTCGCCGTGCTCCCCGCAGGAGTGCCTGCCCGCCGCACCGACGACCGGCTGGTGGCGGATGGTCCGCCGGGCCACGGTGCTGCTCGGGGTGCTCGTGCTGGCCCTGCTCGCGGTGCCGCCGGCCGCGTCGGCCGGGCCCCGCGCGCTCGGTCCGGTGCTGCGCGCCCTGCACCGCGCGGTGCTCCGGGGGGCCGGGGTGCGGCTCGTCGTGCGCGGCGGCCCGCTCGCGCCGCCGGACGGCCGCGGCGCACTCGTCGTCGCCGACCACACGTCCTGGATCGACATCCCGGCGCTCGGCGCGATCGGCCCGGTGACGATGCTGGCCAAGCGGGAGGTGCGGGACTGGCCGCTGATCGGGACGCTGGGTGCTCGGGTCGGCACCGTGTTCGTGCACCGCGAGGGCCTGTCCCGGCTGCCCGCGACCGTCGCGACGGTGACCGGCGCGCTGCGCTCCGGTGCACTGGTCGGGGTGTTCCCGGAGGCGACGACCTGGTGCGGCGCGGTCGGCGGCGACTACCGGCGGGCACCGTTCCAGTCCGCGATCGACGCATCCGTGCCGGTACGGCCGGTCACGATCACGCTCAGCACCCCGGACGGACGACCGACCACCGCGGCCGCCTTCGTCGGCGGACAGACATTGGGCGACACCATCGGCCGGGTCCTACGGCTGCCCGGACTGGTCTGTGAGGTGCGGGTGGGCGACCTCGTCGAACCCGGTGACGACGACCGCCGCACGCTCGCCCGGCGCGCCTGCGAGCACGTCCGGCGGACCGGCCCGGTGCCCGGGGTGCGCTCCGGACGCGGGTGAGGCGCCCGGCCCGCCCGCACGGGGATTATCCTGGCAGCCGATGACGTACCTGGACCACGCGGCGACCACACCGATGCTGCCCGCAGCCGTCGCCGCCATGAGCGACGCGCTCGGCCGCACCGGCAACGCGTCGTCGCTGCACTCGTCGGGCCGTCGCGCCCGGCGCGAGGTCGAGGAGGGGCGGGAGCGGATCGCCGATGCGGTCGGCGCCCGTCCGTCCGAGGTCGTGTTCTGCGCCGGCGGGACCGAGAGCGACAACCTGGCGGTCAAGGGCCTGTACTGGGCCCGGCACACGGCCGACCAGCGCCGCACCCGGGTGCTGGTGTCCGCGGTCGAGCACCACGCCGTGATCGACGCCGCCGAATGGCTGGTCGCGCACGAGGGCGCCCGGCTGCGCCTGCTCGAGGTCGACGCCACCGGCCGGGTCCGGCCGGAGACGCTGCGCGCGGCGCTCGCCGAGGACCCGGACGCGAACGCGCTGGTGTCGGTGATGTGGGCGAACAACGAGGTCGGCACGGTCAACCCGGTGCGCGAACTGGCCGAGATCAGCCACGCGTTCGGGGTCCCGTTCCACACCGATGCCGTGCAGGCCGTCGGGATCCTCGACGTGGACTTCGCCGCATCCGGTGTCGACGCCCTCACCCTGACCGGGCACAAGCTCGGCGGCCCCTACGGCGCCGGGGTGCTGCTGCTGGGCCGCGACGTCGACTGCACGCCGTTGCTGCACGGCGGCGGGCAGGAGCGCGACGTGCGCTCCGGCACCCTCGACGTCCCGTCGCTGGTCGGGCTGGCCACCGCGGTCACCGAGTCGGTCGCGGCCGCCCCACGCCGGCGCACCGAGCTGGCCGTGCTGCGCGACGAGCTGGTCGCCGCGGTGCTGACCGAGGTCCCGGACGCGGTGCTCAACGGCGCCCCGCTCGGCGCCGACCGGCTCCCGGGCAACGCGCACCTGTCGTTCCCCGGCTGCGAGGGCGACAGCCTGCTGATGCTGCTCGACGCGCACGGCATCGACTGCTCGACCGGATCGGCGTGCACCGCGGGCGTCGCGCAGCCCAGCCACGTGCTGCTCTCGATGGGCGCCGACGAGCGCACGGCCCGTGGGTCGCTGCGGTTCTCGCTGGGGCACACCAGCACCCGCGCCGACGTGGTCGCGCTGGCCGGCGCGATCGGATCGGTGATCGAGCGCGCCCGCCGGGCCGGACGCACCCCTGCCACGGTGACGGGCTGATCCGGATGCGCGTCCTCGCCGCGATGAGCGGTGGCGTCGACTCCGCGGTCGCCGCTGCGCGTGCGGTGGCGGCCGGACACGACGTCGTCGGCGTGCACCTGGCGCTGTCCCGTACCCGGGACGCGATCCGGTCCGGGTCCCGTGGGTGCTGCTCGAAGGAGGACTCGGCGGACGCCGCCCGCGCCGCCGACGTGCTCGGCATCCCGTACTACGTGTGGGACCTGTCCGAGGAGTTCACCCGGGACGTGGTGGACGATTTCGTGGCCGCCTACGCCGCGGGGGAGACCCCGAACCCCTGCCTGCGCTGCAACGAGAAGATCAAGTTCGCGGCGGTGCTGGACCGGGCGCTCGCACTCGGGTTCGACGCCGTCTGCACCGGGCACTACGCGCGCCTCGATCCGTCGGTCCCGGAGCTGCGGCGCTCGGCCGATCCCGACAAGGACCAGTCCTACGTGCTCGCGGTGCTGTGCGCCGGGCAGCTGCGGCACGCGATGTTCCCGGTGGGCGACACCCCGAAGCCGGAGATCCGGGCGGAGGCGCAGCGGCTCGGGCTGCGGGTGGCGGGCAAGCCGGACAGCCACGACATCTGCTTCATCCCGACCGGCGACACCCAGGGATTCCTGCGTGAGCGGCTGGGCAGCCGGCCCGGCTCGGTCGTCGACGACGCGTCCGGCGAGGTGCTCGGCACCCACGACGGGGTGCACGAGTTCACCGTCGGGCAGCGCAAGGGCCTCGGCGTCGACCGGCCCGCGGCCGACGGGCGCCCCCGTTACGTGCTCGGGATCGAGCCGGTCGAGGGCACCGTGCGGGTCGGGCCGGACTCCGCGCTCGACGTGCGGTCGATCTCCGCGCACTCGCCGGTGTGGACCTCCGGGACCGCGCCGGAGGCCCCCTTCGACTGCGTCGCCCAGGTGCGGGCGCACGGCGGGACGGCCGCCGCCGAGGTCACCCCGTCGGCCGACGGGATCACGGTGGCGCTGGCCGAGCCGCTGCGCGGCGTCGCGCCGGGCCAGGCGGTCGCGCTCTACCGACCGTCCGACGAGGGCGATCTCGTCCTCGGGTCGGCGACCATCGCAGGGACCGGCTGAAGCCACCCGCTCGCCCCGCGCCCCCGCACGACGGCGCCGCACACCCGCCCCGACGCGCACCGTCCGCACCCGGCGTCGCACGCTCGGCCCACGCGCACGGCCCGTACGCACGGATCACGCACGCGTCCCCGCACCCCCGGGCACCCCGCCGGCGGCGCGTCGCCCGGCGAGCCGGCCGTCCCTCTCCGAGCCGGCACGGGCCCACGACCCGAGGTGCCGGCGGCACCCCACCACCAGATTGGAGAGCACTGCTCTTGCTTTTGTTCGATCGAAGGTGAACACTGCTCTCATGACGAATCAGCGCTCTCGATACCTTCCGCCGGGCCGGTTCACCCGGTACGTGATGAACCCCTTGGTCGCCGGTCTCACCCGGCTCGGGCTCCCGCTCGCGGGGTCGGCCGTGCTCGGCGTCCGGGGCCGCCACTCCGGCGAGCTCCGCACGGTCCCGGTCAATCCGCTGCCCTTCGAGGGCCGTCGCTATCTCGTCGCCGCGCGCGGGGAGACGCAGTGGGTCCGCAACCTGCGGGTCTCGGGGACGGCCGAGCTGAGCGTCGGACGGCGGACCGAGCAGGTCCGGGCGACCGTCCTGACCGATCCCGCCGACACGGTCCCGGTGCTGCGGGAGTACCTGCGGCGCTGGGCGTGGGAGGTCGGCGCCTTCTTCGAGGGAGTCGACTCCTCCTCGTCCGACGACGAGCTGGCCGCGGCAGCGCACCGGCATCCGATCTTCGTTCTCTCCTGACGCTCGCGGCGCACCCGCACCCCTGCCAGGGTGAGCCCATGGTGGACCGGAACTACCGCGCACCGGGGATCGTGCACCGGCGGCTGCTGAATCCGTTGCTCGGCACGCTCGCCGGGCGCGGTGTGCTGCCCGGCGGCACGGCGGTGCTGGTCGTCCCCGGCCGGATCAGTGGGCGGATCCGCAGGATCCCGCTGACCCCGTTCACGAGTGACGGCCGTCGCTACCTGATCTCCCCGCGCGGCGAGACCGACTGGGTGCGTAACCTGCGCGCGGCGGGTGGCCACGGTGCGCTCCGGGCCGGAGCGACCGAGCGGATCCGCGCCACCGAGCTGGCTCCGGGCGCGGCGGTGCCGGTGTTGCAGGCCTACCTGCGCGAGCTCGGCCGGGCGGCGAGGATGTTCTTCGACGACCTCACCCCGGACTCGTCCGCCGCCGAGGTCGCCGCGGCCGCGCACCGGCACCCGATCTTCGAGTTCACCGGGGACGGGCCGGCGCCGTAGCCGGCCGCGCGGGAGAGCAGACTGGCCGGGTGAGTTCTGACGATCCGCTGGCCGCCGCACTCGCCGCCGCCGGTCTGGGCGACGTGCGCCCCGGCGAGAGCCGCCCGCCCGAACCCCGGATCGAGGTCGTCGACGCGGCGCCCGAGGAGCCCGCCGCGCCGCGGGGGCTCCTGCCCGCGGGCATCGCGACCGGGGTGGGGTCGCTGCCCGGAACCGACCCGCGTGAGTCGTCGGCGCTCGTCGTCGGCGAGACACCGGATCTGCCTGCGCTGCCCGAGCTGCCCGAGCGCGGGGTCGGCGCGGACATGATCGGCCGCACTGCCGCGCTGCTGGTGGACATCGCGGTGGAGGTCGTCCCGAGCGGGTGGCGCGTCACCGCGCGGCCGGGTCGCGACCTGCGCCGCGGCCGTGACCTGATGGCCGGCGATCTGGACGCGTTCGACGACGCCTGCGACCACGCCCGGCCGGACTGGGTCAAGATCCAGGTGGCCGGGCCGTGGACACTCGCCGCCGCGGTCGAGCTCGCGTCCGGGCACCGGGTGCTCACCGACCGCGGTGCCGTCCGCGAGTTCGCCGCCAGCCTGGGGGAGGGGCTGCGCGCGCACGTCGCGGAGATCGGCGAGCGGACCGGGGCGAAGGTCGTCGTCCAGCTCGACGAACCCGGCTTGCCCGCGGTGATCGCCGGATCGCTGCCCACCGCATCCGGCTACGGGACCGTGCGCGCGGTGCGCGCGCCGGACGCGCAGGACGCGCTGCGTGACCTGATCTCCTCGATCGACGCCCCGGTCGTCGTGCACTGCTGTGCGGACCGCCCGCCGATCCGGCTGCTCGCCGGCGCCGGTGCCGCCGCCGTCGGGATCGACGCGACCGGGCCCGCCTTCGCCGGGTCCACCGCGGAGCCGGCCGCACTGGACGCGATCGGCGAGACCTGGGACACGGGGACCCCGCTGATGCTCGGGCTGGTGCCCAGCACCGCCCCGCGCCGGGAGCCGGAGATCGGCGAGCTCGCCCGCGCCGGGTTCGAGCTCGCCGACCGGCTCGGGTTCGACCGGCACCGGCTGACCCGGCTCGCCGTCCCGACCCCGGCGTGCGGGCTGGCCGGTGCCACCCCCGACTGGGCCCGGCGGGCACTCACCCTCTCCCGGGACCTGGGCCGGGCCTTCGCCGATCCCGACGAGTAGCCAGGGGCGTCAGTTCAGCTTCCGGGTCCCCTCCGGCAGCCCACCACCGCGGTAGACGTCCTCGGCCAGCTCGGCCAGCGCGGTGAGCGCCACGTTCTGGCTCCACGGCCCGTAGGAGACGCGGGCGACCCCGAGCGCCTGCGCGGTCTTCAGCGGGATCGAGCCGGGGATGCCGATCAGGTTGACCTTGCGCTCGCCGAGGGCCTCGACCAGGCGTCCGACCTGGGATTCGTCGAGCTTGCCGGGCACGAAGAAGTTCGACGCGCCGGCGTCGAGGTAGGCCCGCCCGCGCTCGATCGCGTCGTCGAGCACGGCCGCCGGGTCCTTGTCGCCCGCCTTGAGGAAGGCGTCGGTGCGCGCGTTGAGCACGAAGTCGACGCCGGCCTTCTCGGCCGCGGCGACGGCCGCCTCGACCGCCTTCACCGCCTCGGCGAGCGGCTTGACCTGGTCCTCCAGGTTGGCGCCGACCACCCCGACGTCGATGGCGCGGGCGACGGTGCCGCCCGGGTCGCCGTATCCGGCCTCGAGATCGGCGGACACCGGCAGGTCACCCGCGGTGCGTGCGATCAGCCCCACGGCGGCGATCATCTCGTCCCGCGGGATGTTCTCGCCGTCCTCGTAGCCGAGCGATGCGGCGATGCCGTGGCTGGCCGTCGCCAGCGCCGTCGTGCCGGGGGTCTCGGCGACGACCTTGGCGGTGATCGCGTCCCAGACGTTGACGACGAGCAGCAGCTCCGGCGCCGCGTGCAGCTGCTGGAGGGTGGTGGCCTTGTCGGCGGTGGAGGTCATGTGGCCACCGTAGGACGGGCGGAGGATCACCGCCGGTCGGTCTCCGCCGGACACCGGCGAGGAGTACCCAGAACTGGGTATCTGCGCGTGCACGGCGCGCGCCGGGGTGCCCGGAGTCCCGATGCTGTGCCGGTGCTCTCCGATCGTGCCGCCGCCCCGCCGCCCGCCGCCCCGCCGGGCGCTGGCCTGGGCCCCACGGCGCTCGCGCTCGGCGGGCTCGGGACGGTACTCGTCGCCGTCGCGGTCGTCCTGTCGATCGGTGCCCGGCCGACCCTGCTGGGGCTGGCGCTCGCTTCGGTCGGCCTGGTGCTCGCGGCCGGCGGGCTCGTGCTGGGCACGGTGGGCGCAATCCGGGGCGGCGTCCGGCGGAGCCGGACCGCGATCGCGGCTGCCGGCGTCTCGGTGGTCGGCCTGTCCGGCGCGCTGATCTGGCTGGCCGCCTTCGTGATCACCGTGCTGTCCGGTGCGATCCCGGCGGGCCCGGACGAGCCGGGGGCCGGCACACCGGCCTGCGCACCCCCGAACTGCGCGGCACCCTGACCACACCCTCGCCGATGCGTCCCGGGCTCCGCTCAGCGCGGAACGCCGAGCTGGTCGCGGATCGCGTCCATGTCGATCACCGACCGGATCTCGGTGATCCGGCCCGCCTCGTACCGGTAGAAGGCGTGCTCGACGAACGAGATCGGCGCCCGCGCCGCGGGCAGGCCGCGGAATCCCACCGGGGTGCAGTCGAAGCGGATCCGGCACGCCACCTGGTCGGCGTCGGTCACCAGCATCTCGACGGCGTAGTGCAGGTCGGGGATCTGGGCCACGTCCCGGCGGAGCAGTGCGACGAACGCGGCCAGCTCCAGCCGGCGTCCGTTGTGGACGACGGGATCGTGCACGAACTCACCCAGCTCGTCGAGCCGGCGCTCGTTCAGGCAGGCCAGGTACGCCCGGTACCGCTCGCCGGTGCGGCGCGCGTCGTCCGGACCTGCGGTGCCGTCGTCCTCGGTCATCGCCGGCGACCCGGTCAGGAGATCGACGACCCGGCCGGCATCGCCTCGAACCGCAGGTCCGGGAACTTGCGCTGGATGATGTCCATCCGCCACTTGTTGCTGAACAGCGCGAGGTACTCGCCGTCGGAGTCGCGGCGCAGCACCTCGCACTCGGACTGTGCGGACAGCGCCTCGACCGCGGCGGCCTCGGTCAGCCGGGCGATCTGATAGGGCAGCCGGTCCAGCGCGACGGGGGCGTTGAACTCGGTCTCCAATCGCCCGGTGACCACGTCGAACTGCAGCGGGCCGACCGCGGCCAGCACCGGCGCCTGGTCGCCGCGCACGTCCGAACGCAGGATCTGGATGACGGCCTCGTTGCCGAGCTGCTCGATGCCCTTGCGGAACTGCTTGTACTTGCCGGCGTCCCGGGCGCGGATCACCGCGAAGTGCTCGGGCGCGAACGCCGGGATCGACGGGAAGTCGACCGGATCGGCGGCGTAGAGCGTGTCGCCGGGGCGCAGCGCGTTCGCGTTGACCAGGCCGACGATGTCGCCCGGGAACGCCTCCTCGACGGTCCGGCGCTCGGCACCGAACACGGACTGGGCGTACTTCGTGGCGAACGGCTTGCCTGTCGTGGCGTGGGTCAGCACCATGCCGCGCTCGAACCGGCCCGAGCAGATCCGCAGGAAGGCCATCCGGTCGCGGTGCGCCTTGTCCATGCCGGCCTGGACCTTGAAGATCAGCCCGGAGGTGGGTGCCTCGAGCGGGCGGTCCTCGCCCTTCACGTCCGGGCGGGGGGCGGGCGGCGGGGCCAGGTCGACCAGCGAGTCGAGCAGCCGGGCGACACCGATGTTCGACAGCGCCGACCCGAACAGCACCGGGGTGGCCTTGCCGGAGCGGAAGCCCTCCTCGTCGAACCCGGCGCCGATCTCCTCGAGCAGGCCCAGCTCGTCCTGCGCGTTCTGCCAGTACTCCGGCTCCTGTGCGGCGATCGTCTCGGCGTCGACGACCTGCGCGGTGGCCTTGGTCGCGCCGCCCGCGGCGCGGGTGAACGCGGTGTACTCGCCGGTGCTGCGCTCGATGAGCCCCTTGAACTGCCCGGCGATGCCCAGCGGCCAGGTCAGCGGCATCGGGCGCAGGCCGATGGTCTGCTCCACCTCGTCGAGCAGCTCCAGGGCCTCGCGGCCGGGCCGGTCCCACTTGTTGACGAAGGTGACGATCGGGACGCCGCGCGAGCGGCAGACGTCGAACAGCTTGAGGGTCTGCGGCTCCAGGCCCTTCGCGGCGTCGAGCAGCATCACCGCGGCGTCGACGGCGGCCAGCACCCGGTAGGTGTCCTCGGAGAAGTCGCCGTGACCGGGGGTGTCGAGCAGGTTGATCACGCAGTCGCGGTAGGCGAACTGCAGCACCGCCGACGACACCGAGATGCCGCGGGCGCGCTCCATCTCCATCCAGTCCGAGGTGACGCCCTTGCGGCCGGACTTGCCGTGCACCGCGCCCGCCGAGTCGATGACCTCGGCGTGCAGCGCGAGGGCCTCGGTCAGGGTGGACTTGCCGGCGTCCGGGTGGGAGATGACGGCGAACGTGCGCCGGCGCGCGGTCTCGTCGAGTACGTGCGCGTCCTGCGTGTCGGTCACGGATCCCAGGATAGGTGCGGCGGATCAGCCGGACGACGGTGCCCGGCTCAGATCGACGACACAGAAGACGTTGCCGTCCGGATCGGCGAGCACGACGAAGTCCGGATCGGCCGGGTAGTCGTCCCAGTCGGGGCGCGTCGCGCCGAGTTCGAGCAGTCGTGCCACCTCGGCGACCTGCTCATCGGTGGTGTCGACGAGCAGATCGAGATGGATCCGGGGCTTCGCCTGCGGTGGCGATGCGCTGCGCATCAGGCCGAGCGTGCGGGCGCCGTCCGGCGCGGTGAGGGTCCGCCATCCGGGGCTCGACCACTCGTCGGACACCCGCAGGTGCAGGGCGGACGACCAGAATCCGGCGGCGCGATCGAGATCGGTGACGCCGACGACCGGGAACCCGAGGCGCAACATGTCTGCCAGCATGACCGGAACACCCGGGGCTGCGCACGGGAACGGCCCGGTCGCACCGAGGTGCCACCGGGCCGTCCGTCCCGAACTGACGCGCCGCTCCCACCACGAAGCGACACGGATTAATTTAGGTGAGCCTGACCTAACTGTCAAGGGCTCGGGGGGTCTCCTTCGTGTCGGGCGGATCGCCGCGCTCGGCCACCGTCGGTGCCGCCGCGGTGGCTCCCGCGTGGCTCCACCGGGCCGGCAGCGGGCCGGCACCGGGGCTCTCCGCGGCCGGCCGGGCGGAGCCGCCGCCGGGCTGTCACCGGGCCGGGCACCGGGTCGCAGCCGACGGTTCGCACGGTCGGGTGCGCTCGCCCGCGAGTGACTGTCGGGGGTCGCCGCTAACCTGCCCGACGTGAGTTCCCAGAGCGACGGGCAGGCCCGCGACCGGCATGCGCGGCTGGCGGCCGAGGTGGCCGACCACCAGTTCCGCTACTACGTGCTGGATTCGCCGGTCGTCTCCGACGGCCAGTTCGACGAGCTCTGGCACGAGCTGCTCGCGCTGGAGGAGGCGCACCCGGAGCTGCGCACGCCCGACTCGCCGTCCCAGCGGGTCGGCGGCACCTTCTCCACCGAGTTCGTCGCGCACGACCATCTCGAGCGGATGCTCTCGCTCGACAACGCCTTCTCCGCGGAGGATCTGCGCACCTGGCAGGAGCGGGTCACCAAGGAGGTCGGCGAGAACCTGCACTACCTCTGCGAGCTCAAGATCGACGGTCTCGCGGTGAACCTGCTCTACGAGGGCGGGAAGCTGACCCGCGCGCTCACCCGGGGCGACGGGCGCACCGGCGAGGACATCACCCTCAACATGCGCACCCTCGCCGAGGTGCCGGTCACGCTGACCGGCACCACCGAGTTCCCGGTACCGGACCTGGTGGAGGTCCGCGGCGAGGTGTACTTCCGGCTGGAGGACTTCGACCGGCTCAACGCCTCGTTGGTGGAGGCGGGCAAGGAGCCGTTCGCGAACCCGCGCAACACCGCGGCCGGGTCGCTGCGCCAGAAGGATCCGCGGGTCACCGCGTCGCGCAACCTGCGGCTGATCTGCCACGGCCTCGGCAGGCGTGCGGGCTTCACCCCGCGCACCCAGTCCGAGGCCTACGACGCACTGGTCGCCTGGGGGCTGCCGATCTCCCCGCGCGCGAAGGTGCTCCGCGGCATCGAGGCGGTGATCGAGTTCGTCGAGCACTGGGGCGAGCACCGGCACGACGTCGAGCACGAGATCGACGGCGTCGTCGTCAAGGTCGACGAGGTCGCGCTGCAGCGCAGGCTCGGTGCCACCTCCCGGTTCCCGCGCTGGGCGATCGCCTACAAGTACCCGCCCGAGCAGGCCACCACCCGACTGCTGGACATCCGGGTCAACGTCGGGCGCACCGGGCGGGTCACCCCGTTCGCGGTGATGGAGCCGGTGAAGGTGGCCGGCTCCACGGTCGAGATGGCGACCCTGCACAACGCCGACGAGGTCCGCCGCAAGGGTGTGCTGATCGGCGACCGGGTGGTCATCCGCAAGGCGGGCGACGTGATCCCCGAGGTGCTCGGCCCGGTCACCGACGTGCGCGACGGCTCCGAGCGCGCGTTCGTGATGCCGACCCACTGTCCCGAGTGCGGCACCGCGCTCGTGCAGCAGAAGGCAGGCGACGTCGACCGGCGCTGCCCGAACGCGCGCTCCTGCCCGGCCCAGCTGCGCGAGCGGCTGTTCCACGTCGCGGGGCGCGGCGCCTTCGACATCGAGGGGCTCGGTTACGAGGCCGCGGTGGCGCTGCTGACCTCCGGCGTGCTGACCGACGAGGGCGACGTGTTCGCGCTCACCGAGGCCGATCTGCTGCGCACGGAGCTGTTCCGCAACCAGAAGGGCGAGCTCACGGTCAACGGCCGCAAGCTGCTCGCCAACCTGGAGGCGGCGCAGGACCGGCCGCTGTGGCGGGTGCTCGTCGGGCTGTCGATCCGGCACGTCGGCCCGACCGCGGCGCAGGCGCTGGCCCGCGAGTTCGGCTCGATGGAGGCCCTCGAACGCGCCGCGGCGCAGGCGAAGACCGACACCGAGGCGGCCGGGGTCGCGATCGTCTCCGACGGGACGGCGGGGGAGGACGACACCGCCGCCCGCGACACCGAGCCGGAAGCCGCCGCCCCGGAAAGTCAGGGCGCGGACCCCGCCGACTCCGCGACCACGGCTGCCGCGGGCGACACCGAGGCAGCGGAGGCAGCGGGCGACACCGAGGCCGCCGTCGCCGAGGCCGAGAAGCAGGAGCGGGCGGCGGTGCGGGCCCGGGCGAAGGCGGTGGCCGAGGCGCTCGCCCCGATCGCCGGGGTGGACGGGGTCGGCCCCACCATCGCCGCCGCGGTGCGCGATTGGTTCTCCGTCGACTGGCATCGCGAGGTCGTGCAGAAGTGGCGCGCCGCCGGGGTCCGGATGGAGGACGAGGTCGACGAGTCGGTCCCGCGGTTCCTGGAGGGCCTGTCGATCGTGATCACCGGCTCGATGGAGCGCTGGTCCCGGGACGAGGCGAAGGAGTCGATCATGGCCCGGGGTGGCCGGGCCGCCGGGTCGGTGTCGAAGAAGACCGCGTTCGTCGTCGCCGGCGAGGCGCCCGGGTCCAAGTACGAGAAGGCCATCGAGCTCGGTGTGCCGGTGCTCGACGAGGCCGGGTTCCAGGTGCTGCTCGATCGCGGCCCGGATGCGGCCCGGGAGCACGCCTCGGCCGAGTGAGCGTGGTGGGCCGCGACCCGCGGCGGCGTGTCCCGGGGCGACCGTTCGGTCACCCGGCGTATCCGCCCGGCGCGGGCCGGCTGCCGGAGGGCGACGTCACCCGGTGCGGGGGGCGCGCCCGGCGGTCCGGCCCGGAACCGAGCACCTAGTCTTCGTGCGACCGGTTCGACGTGGACCGGCGATGCTCGAAGCGGGGGAACACGGTGTTGCAGGCGGCGCTCAACGGGTCACGACCGGCGGATGCACATCCCGCCCTCCCGGTGCTGCCGCGCCATCTGGCCCGCGATGCCCGTGCCGTGGCCCGGCTCGGTGTCACCTCGGTGCACGTGCATCCGCGCGACGACGACGGCCTGGAGACCATCGAGCCCGCCGTCGTCGGTGACGTCGTCGCGCTGATCCGCCAGGAGGCCCCCGGTATCGAGGTCGGCGTCCCGACCGGCCGGTGGATCCAGCCGGATCCGGCCGACCGGGTCGAGACCGTGCTGACCTGGGGCAGGCTCGGTTCCGGCAAGCCCGACGTGTGCGGTGTCAACGTGCACGAGCTGGGCTGGACCGACGTCTGCCGGGCCGCCTGGTCGGTCGGCATCGCCGTCGAGCTCGGCGTCTGGACCAGCGGTGACGCGGTGACCCTGCGCCAGAACGGTCTCCCGCCGGGCACCCGCCGGGTGATCGCCGAGTCGACCGTCGTCGACCCGGAGACCGCCGTCGCCGAGGGCATCCGGATCCTGCGCGCGCTCGGTCAGCCGCCCGTCCCGGTGCTGCTGCACGGCGAGGAGGAGGGCGCCTGGCCGGTGCTGGAGTACGCGACCCGGGTCAACATCGACACCCGGATCGGCTTCGAGGACGTCCTGGTCCGCCCGGACGGATGGCTGGCCACCGGCAACGACGACCTCGTCCGCACCGCGCTGTCGATCCGGGTCTGAACGAGGCACCCGTTACACACCCCTTCGCCCCGCTACACACCCGCTGCAACAGGTGTGCGGCGGGGCGAAGGGGTGTGTAACGGGCCGTCAGGCCTTCAGGACGGTGGCGACGATCCCGGCGAGATGCGCCAGCCGGGCCAGCTCGGAAGGCCGGAACACCGGGCCGCCCGGCCGTCCCACCACCAGGGTCTTGGGCGGGGCGCCCGACCCGAACGGGGCGGCGGCCAGCTCGGTGTCCATCGCACGCCACGGCTCGGGGACCCAGTGCCGCTCGTCCAGCGCGATCGCCCGGTCCAGCGGCAGCCACCGCAGATCGCCGGTGCGGGTCTCGGGCGCCGCTGAGCTCTCCGCGATCCGGTAGGAACGCCCGTCCTCGCTGACCGCGACCAGCGCCCAGCCGGCCCGGAACAGCCGGGGGACCTCCTCCGCGAGCAGATCGAGCCCGTGCCCGGGGTCGCCGGCGATCTCGTCGAGCAGCTCCAGCTCGCGATGGGTGTCCAGCTGTCCGGTGTGCGGGCGCACCGACTCGACGGTGACCCCCGGGACCGACTCCGCGGCGGTGATCAGCACGTCCGGTGGGCGGTTGGTGGACAGCTCGACGGCGATGTCGTCGACGGCCTGGCCGTCGTTGCGCTCGACGACGTCCACGCTGAGGATGTCCGCTCCGGCCCCGCCGAGTGCGGAGGCCACGGCCCCGAGGTTTCCGGGCTTGTCCGGGAGGACGACCCGGAGCAGGAACGACACGAACGGATCCTCTCCCTCTGCTCGGACGCCCTGGTGGCATGCCGGTGCACCCGCACCGTGGCTGCGAGGCCGTGACCGTCCGCGCGACTACGGCGCGGAGGGTTCCGGGCGGGAACAGTGATCCTGCCACCCGGGCCCCTGCTGGGTCATCAGCTCCCCGCCTCCGCTGTGTACCGGAGCGGTCACCGGGGGGCGGTCGGCGGGCGGACCGGCGGGAATAGACTCGTCCGCAGACCGGCGCACACGTCCGCCGAGGGCGTGTCGGGTGATGTTCCGGCCGGGCCGGCGCACCGCGGTCGCAACACCGTGGTCCCAGCGCCGGACCGGGACCCGCGCAGCCGGGGCAGCAGTGCATCCGGATCCACCCCGGGCCCGCGAGTCAGAATTATCCCGAGGAGGGGCATGACCACCGATTCCCCCGCAGCAGGCGGGGCCATCACCCGGGACGAGGTCGCACACCTCGCCCGGCTGGCCCGCCTGGCCGTCACCGAGGAGGAGTGCGACGTCTTCGCCGGCCAGCTCGACGTGATCATCGGCTCGGTGGCGCGGGTCGGGGAGGTCGCCGCCGACGACATCCCGCCGACCTCGCACGCCGTCCCGCTGGAGAACGTCTTCCGGCCCGACGAGCGCCGCCCCGGTCTCACCCAGGAGCAGGCGCTCTCCGGTGCACCGGCCGCCGAGGACGGACGCTTCCGGGTGCCACGGATCCTGGGGGAGGAAGCATGAGTGACCTGACCAGGCTGACCGCCGCCGCGCTCGCCGAGAAGATCCACGCCCGGGAGGTGTCCGCGGTCGAGGCCGCGCAGGCCCACCTGGACCGGATCGCCACCGTGGACCCGGCGGTGCACGCCTTCCTGCACGTCGGAGCCGAGTCCGCACTGGCCGCCGCGCAGCGCACCGACGACGCGATCGCCGCCGGCGCGCCGGCCTCGCCGCTGGCCGGGGTGCCGCTGGCGCTCAAGGACGTCTTCGCGACCTCCGACATGCCCACCACCTGCGGCTCGAAGATCCTCGAGGGCTGGCAGCCGCCGTACGACGCGACCGTTACCGAGCGGCTGCGCGCCGCCGGGATCACGATCCTGGGCAAGACGAACATGGACGAGTTCGCGATGGGCTCCTCCACCGAGCACTCGGCGTACGGCGTCACCCGCAACCCGTGGGACACCACCCGGGTCCCGGGCGGCTCCGGCGGCGGCTCCGCGGCCGCGCTGGCCGCCTACGAGGCGCCGCTGGCGATCGGCACCGACACCGGCGGCTCGATCCGCCAGCCGGCCGCCTTCACCGGCACCGTCGGGGTCAAGCCGACCTACGGCGGCGTCTCCCGCTACGGGCTGGTGGCCTGTGCGTCGTCGCTGGACCAGGGTGGGCCGTGCGCGCGGACGGTGCTCGACGCGGCGCTGCTGCACGAGGTGATCGGCGGGCACGACCCGCGCGACTCGACCTCGATCGACGCGCCCGTCCCGGGCGTCGTCGCGGCCGCGCGACAGGGTGCGCAGGGCGACCTGTCGGGCCTGAAGGTCGGCGTCGTCCGCGAGCTGGGCGGCGAGGGCTACCAGCCGGGCGTGCGGGCCTCCTACGACGCGTCGTTGCGCCGGCTGGAGAAGCTCGGCGCCGAGCTGGTGGAGGTGAGCTGCCCGAACTTCGAGTACGGGATGGCCGCCTACTACCTGATCCTGCCCAGCGAGGTGTCGTCGAACCTGGCCCGGTTCGACGCCATGCGCTACGGCCTGCGCGCCGCGGAAGGGCGCTCCGCCGAGGAGGTCATGGCCAACACCCGCGAGCAGGGCTTCGGTCCCGAGGTGAAGCGCCGGATCATGCTCGGCACCTACGCGCTGTCGTCGGGCTACTACGACGCCTACTACGGGCAGGCGCAGAAGGTCCGCACGCTGATCAGCCGGGACTTCGACGCCGCGTTCGCGCAGGCCGACGTGCTGGTCTCGCCGACCACGCCGACCGTCCCGTTCCCGATCGGGGACAAGGTCGACGACCCGCTTGCGATGTACCTCAACGACCTGGCCACCATCCCGACCAACCTGGCCGGGGTGGCCGGGATGTCGGTGCCCTCAGGGCTCTCCGAGGGACTGCCGACCGGGCTGCAGATCATGGCGCCGGCGCTCGGTGAGGCCGTGATGTACCGCGTCGGGGCCGCGTTCGAGGCCGCCCGCGACGCCGACGAGGGCGGCCCGCTGATCGCCCGGGTTCCGGAGGTGACCGCATGACCACGTCCATCGAGCTCGTGGACTTCGACGACGTCGTCGCCCGCTTCGATCCGGTGCTCGGCATCGAGGTGCACGTGGAGCTGTCCACGAACACCAAGATGTTCTGTGGCTGCCCGACCGAGTTCGGCGCCGAGCCGAACACCCAGGTCTGCCCGGTCTGCCTCGGCCTGCCCGGGGCGCTGCCGGTGGTGAACCGGGCCGCGGTGGAGTCGGCGATCCGGATCGGCCTGGCGCTGAACTGCTCGATCGCGCCGTGGGGCCGGTTCGCCCGGAAGAACTACTTCTACCCGGACATGCCGAAGAACTTCCAGACCTCCCAGTACGACGAGCCGATCGCCGTCGACGGGTTCCTGGACCTGACCCTGGACGACGGCGAGGTCGTCCGGATCGGCATCGAGCGCGCGCACATGGAGGAGGACACCGGCAAGTCGCTGCACGTCGGTGGCTCCGACGGCCGGATCCACGGCGCGGACCACTCGCTGCTCGACTACAACCGGGCCGGCGTGCCGCTGATCGAGATCGTCACGAAGATGATCCCGGACACCGGCGCCCGCGCACCCGAGGTGGCCCGCGCCTACGTCACCGCGCTGCGCGATCTGATCAAGTCCCTCGGCGTCTCCGACGTCCGGATGGACCAGGGCTCGATGCGTGCCGACGTGAACCTGTCGCTCTCGCCGAAGGGCGGCCCGCTGGGCACCCGCACCGAGACCAAAAACGTCAACTCGTTGCGGTCGGTCGAGCGTGCGGTCCGGCACGAGATGGGCCGGCAGGCCGGTGTGCTCGACGCGGGCGAGGAGATCGTCCAGGAGACCCGGCACTTCGACGAGGCGACCGGGCACACCCGCGCAGGGCGGCGCAAGGAGACCTCCGAGGACTACCGGTACTTCCCGGAGCCCGATCTGGTCCCGATCGCGCCGAGCGCCGAGTGGGTCGAGGAGCTGCGCGGCACCTTGCCCGAGCTGCCCTGGGAGCGGCGCCGCCGGATCCAGGACGAGTGGGGCATCTCCGACGAGGAGATCCGCGACCTGGTCAACGCCGACGCGCTCGAGCTGGTCGAGGCGACCGTCGCCGCGGGCGCGTCGTCCCAGGAGGCCCGCTCGTGGTGGGTCTCCTACCTCGCGCAGCAGGCGAACACCCGCTCCGTCGAGCTCGGCGAGCTGTCGATCACTCCGGAGCAGGTCGCCCGGGTGGTCGTGCTGGTCGCGTCCGGCGAGCTGACCAACAAGCTCGCCCGTCAGGTGGTCGACGGCGTGCTGGCCGGCGAGGGCGACCCGGATGCGGTCGTCGCCGCCCGCGGCCTGAAGGTCGTGTCCGACGAGGGCGAGCTGATCGCTGCCGTCGACGCGGCGCTGGCCGAGCAGCCCGACGTCGCGGAGAAGATCCGCGGCGGCAAGGTGGCGGCGGCGGGTGCGATCGTCGGTGCGGTGATGAAGGCGACGAAGGGTCAGGCCGACGCCAAGCGCGTGCGGGAGCTGATCATCGAGCGCGTCGGGGCCTGACCCGACCGGGGCACGAGGGTCACAGCAGAGCTGTTCGATCTTCGCCGGGGAGCGCTGAGGTACCCCTCGGCGCCTGCTTCGCGCCCGGGCGCCCGGCTCGCGCGCCGGCGCTTGGTTCGCATCCCGGGCCCCGGCTCGCATCCCGACGCCCGGCTCGCGCCCCGGCGCCCCGGCTTGCGCCCGGGGGCCGGCTCGGGGGAGGGTTCGCACCCCGGCGCCCCGGTTCGCGCCCGCTGCAGCAGGTGCGAACCGGGGCCTCGGGGTGCGAACCCTCAGATGGCGGACTCGCCGCCCCCGGTGGGCGGCTGGATGCGCACGACGCGGTCGTCGGTGCGGCCCGGGGCCGTGCCATCGCGGTTGACGGTGCCGAGCCAGAGCAGGCCGTCAGGGGCGCGGGTCACCTCGCCGACCGCCCCGTAGATCTCCTCCAGGACGGGTTTCGGGTCGCCGGTGAAGGCGCCGTCGCGGCCCGGGGTGAGCAGGTACAGCGCCTCGGCGCCGGACTGGGCGACCACCAGCGTGCCCGGCAGCACCGTGCAGCCCGCGACGCCGGGGCGCTCCGGCCACGTCCAGGCGGGCGCCCCGAGCGTCCCCGCTCCGACCCGGTAGAGGACGTCCCGGGTGGGAGCCCGGTCGGTCACCCAGGTCGTGTCCGCCGCCGGATCGATGCAGACCCCGCCCGGGTCGGTGAGGCCACGGGCCAGCACCGGTGACGCCGGATCGGGATTCCCCGGCGCGGGCCTGCCGAGCGTGTCGATCCGCAGCACCGCACCGGCGAGCGGGCCCTCGCCCGCGCCGGTGGCGACGACGAGATGGGCGTCGTCGACGGCGAGCCCCCCGCCCGCCGAGTTCGGCAGCCCGGTCAGCACCGGCTTCGGCGGCTCTCCGGGTGCGATCCGCAGCACCTGGCCGCCCTCGGGCGTCCCGGCGAGTACGTAGACCAGCCGGTCCTCGGCGTATCCGGGCGAGAGCACCAGTCCGTTGATCCCGGTGGCCGGGTCGACCGGCACCCGTGCGATCTCGACCGGGTCGGCACCCCGCCTGACCTGCAGCACCCGGCCGGTGCGGCGCTCGGCGACGAGTGCCTGGTCGCCGGGGGGCAGCACGGCGACCGCGCCGACCGGCCCCAGGCAGGCCGCGACCACCTGCGGGTCCGGGTCCTCGCAGGGGCCTGCCGGTGGCGGCTGCTGCTGTTGCTGCGGGCCGGGTGCCGGACGGGTCGAGGGCGGCGGCTCGGGCGGCGCGATCTGCGGCGGCCCGCCGAGTTCGCCCTCGCCCTCGGCCTGCGGCCGCCAGTCCCGCGGGCCCTCGTCGGGGAACGTCGCGCAACCGGTCACGAGCACGAGCAGTGCCGCGAGGGTCAGCAGCAGGCGGACGTTCACGGGGGCCCACGGTAGGCGGGACGAGGTGAGTGCCGGGTGAGTACGGTCCGGAGGTATGACCCCCGTGACCGTTCTGGTGCCGCAGACCGAAGGAGTCGAGATCCTGTCCGAGGTGGACGGTCTGCGCCCGGTCCTCTACGACCCGGAGAAGCCGCTACCCGACGAGGCGGCCACCGCCCGTGCCCTCGTGCCGCCGTTCCTCGCGACCTCCGACGCGATCGCGCTGACCGATGGGATGCCGAAGCTGGAGATCGTCCAGCTGCTCACCGCGGGCGCCGAGGCCTGGATCGGGAAGCTGCCCGACGGCGTCGCACTGTCCGACGGCCGCGGCGCGCACGGCGGCGCCACCGCCGAGTGGGTGGTGTCGGTGCTGCTGGCCGTCTACCGGCACCTCGACCGGTTCGTGCGCGCCCAGGACCGCGGCGTGTGGGACTACCACCGGACCGAGGAGCTGGCCGGGAAGAAGATCCTGATCATCGGCGCGGGCGACGTCGGCGCGAAGACCAAGGCCCGGCTGGAGCCGTTCGACGTCGAGATCACCCTGGTCGGCCGTAGCGCCCGGGACGGCGTGCACGGCTGGGACGAACTTCCGCAGCTGCTGCCCCGCCACGACGCCACCGTGCTGATCGTCCCGCTCACCGACGAGACCCGCGGCATGGTGAACGCCGAGTTCCTCGCCGCGATGCCGGACGGCGCGCTGCTGGTCAACGGCGCCCGTGGCCCGGTGTGCGACACCGACGCGTTGCTCGCCGAGCTGACCTCCGGCCGGCTGCGGGCCGCCGTCGACGTCACCGACCCGGAGCCGCTCCCGGAGGGGCATCCGCTGTTCTCCGCGCCGGGCCTGCTGCTCACCCCGCACGTCGGTGGCAGTGTCCCGCTCGCCATGCGCCGCGCCTACGGTGTTGCGGCCGAGCAGCTGGCGGCGTTCGCCGCCGGCGACGAGCCCCCGAACCTGGTCACCGGGGCCTATTAGTCAGGGGACGCGCCGGGGGAAACCCGCAGGTGGGCGACACCCCCGCCGGTAGGGTCGGTGGCATGAGCGGGCCCACGCAGCAGTACGACTGGGGCAGTGTCTCCGGTGACGAACCGCCGGAGCGGACACGGCCGGAACGGTTGCCGGTACCGGCGCACGTCTCCTCCGACATCGGGCTGTTGATCCTGCGCGTCGTGGTCGGCGTGATCTTCGCCGCGCACGGGGCGCAGAAGACGGCCGGCCTGCTCGGCGGGCTCGGCCCGGCCGGCACCGCCGATGCGCTGTCCGAGCTCGGGTTCACCGCGTTCGCGCTGCCGCTGGCCTGGGTGCTCGGGGTCGGTCAGCTGCTGCTCGGGGTGCTGCTGGTGCTCGGCCTGCTGACCCCGTTCGCCGCGGCCGGGCTGCTCGCCACCAAGATCGTCGCGATCGTGCTCTCGCTCGGGCCGGACGGCCCGATGGTGCCGCTGTTCGCCGCGGACGGCCCGAACTCCCTCGAGCTGCACCTGCTGCTCGGTGGGGGCGCCGCGGCGCTGCTGTTCGCGGGCGCCGGCCGGATCGCGATCGACGCCGGCCGCACCTACCAGCGTCGCCCGCTGCCGTGGTCGGTGCTGTCGCTGATCGTCGGGGTGGGGGTCGCGCTGCTGGTCCTGTTCGTGCTGCGTCGATGACGGCGCCGCCCGACGACGTCTGGCTGGGCCCGCTCGCGAAGCGGCTGCGGCGTGCTCCGCGGGTAGTCGGCCGGGAGCCGCTGGCCGGCGGCTACGCCTCCGCGGCCGTCGAACGGATCGACCTGGACGACGGCTCGTCGGTGGTGCTGAAGGCCGCGGGTGCCGAGGAGATCGCGGCGCTGCGCGCGGTCGCGGTGGTCAACGGCCCGGTGCGGGTGCCCCGGATGCTGGTCCCCGGCGACGGCTGGATCGTGCTGGCCCACGAGCCCGGCGATCCGCTGCCGCCCGGCACCCCCGTTCCGGACGACGCCTGGCGCACCCTGGCACTGGTGCACGCGCACTGGCGGCGCAACCGTCCGCGCGGTGTCCCGGTCGTCGACCCGACCTGGTGGGGCCGGCTGTGTGCACTGGCATCGGTCGGCCTGCAGGCCGCCGCCGCCCGGGACCCGGACGCGCGACAGGCATACCTGGATGCCGATGCCGTCGTCCGCACCTGGGCGACCGACGACCGGATCGGCACCGCACTCGCCGCGTTGCCCCGGACGCTCTGCCACGGCGACGCGCACCGCGGGAACGTGCACGCCGGACCGGCCGGCGCGGTGCTGCTGGACTGGGGGAACGCCCGCGTCGCACCCGGTTCGCTGGACACCGTGATACTCGCCGCGCCACCGCCCGACGGCCCGGCGGACGCCCCGTCCGATCCCGTCCCGCAGCGCTACCGGGACACCCTGCACGAGGCGCTCGGCGCGGCCGACCCGCCGGCGATGATCGCCGTCGAAACGGCCTGGGCGCGGATCGCGGCGCACGTGCAGTACCTGCCGTTCGCCGCCGACCACCAGGGCCCCGAGCGGGTCACCTCGATGGTCCGGGTGGTCGTCGCGGCACTCGCCGAACTCGACGACGCGCTGGGTGGGCGACGGCTCCCGTGATCGCCCGGGTCAGCGCCCCACGGTGCGCTGCAGGTGCGCCGGATAACGCTCGCCGGCCACCGCGGCAGCCGGTGCGGCGGCCTCGATCTCCGCGAGCTCGTCGGCGGTGAGCTCCAGCAACGCGGCGGCGACGTTCTCCTCCAGGTAGCGGCGCCGCTTGGTGCCCGGGATCGGGACGACGTGCTCGCCACGGGCCTGCACCCAGGCCAGCGCGAGCTGTCCGGCCGTGATCCCGCGGCGCTCGGCGATCGCCCGCAGCGCGTCGACGATCGCGAGGTTCGCGGCCAGGTTCTCCTCGGAGAACCGCGGAATCCCGCGCCGCATGTCACCCTCGCCGAGCTGCCCGGCCGAGGTGATCGCGCCGGTCAGGAACCCGCGCCCGAGCGGGGAGAACGGCACGATCCCCACACCCAGCTCCGCGCACGCCGGGGCGACCGCGTCCTCGATGCCACGGGTCCACAGCGACCACTCGGACTGCACCGCGACCGGTGGGTGCACGGCGTGCGCGCGGCGCAGGGTCTCCGCGCTGCACTCGGACAATCCGTAGTGCCGGATCTTTCCCGCGTCGATCAGCTCGACGAGTGCGCCCACGGTCTCCTCGACCGGGACGTCCGGGTCGATCCGGTGCTGGTAGTAGAGATCCACGTGATCGACGCCGAGGCGGCGCAGCGACTCGTCGATGCAGCTGTGCACGTACGCCCGGTCACCCTGCGCGCCCTGGTTGCCGGCGGCGTCGCGGACGATCCCGAACTTCGTCGCCAGCACCACCCGGTCCCGGCGGTCCGCGATCGCCCGTCCGACGAGCTCCTCGTTGGCGCCGTCGCCGTAGACGTTCGCGGTGTCGAGCAGGGTGACGCCGAGTTCGAGCGCACGGTGGATCGTCGCGATCGACTCGGCGTCGTCACCGGCGCCGTAGCTCTGACTCATGCCCATGCAGCCGAGGCCCTGCGCGGAGACCGTGAGCGACCCGAGCGAGCGGGTACCGGTGCTCATCCCGGGCTCAGGGGATCCGGCGGACGGCGCCGGTGTCGGCGCTGGTCGCCATGTGGGCGTAGGCGCGCAGCGCCTTCGACACCGTGCGCTGCCGGTCCTTCGGCTGCCAGGGCCGCTCGGAGGCCTCCATCTTGGCCCGCCGGTCGGCGAGCACCTCGGCGTCGACCAGCAGCTCCAGCGAACGGGCCCGCACGTCGAGCCGGACCCGGTCGCCGTTCTCCACCAGCCCGATCGTCCCGCCGGCGGCGGCCTCGGGGGAGATGTGCCCGACCGAGATGCCGGACGAGCCGCCGGAGAACCGGCCGTCGGTGATCAGTGCGCAGGTCTTGCCCAGGCCGGCGCCCTTGAGGAACGCGGTGGGGTGCAGCATCTCCTGCATCCCCGGCCCGCCGGACGGGCCCTCGTAGCGGATCACCAGCACGTCACCGGGCTTGATGTCCTTGCGCAGGATCGCCGAGACGGCGTCCTCCTGGCTCTCCAGGACCACGGCCGGGCCCTCGAACTGCCAGATGTCCTCCGGGATCCCGGCGGTCTTGATCACCGCTCCGTCGAGCGCCAGGTTGCCGCGCAGCACCGCGAGTCCGCCGTCTGCGGAGTAGGCGTGCTCGAGGTCCCTGATGCAGCCGCCTGCGGCATCGGTGTCCAGCGAGGACCAGCGGTTCTCGGTGGAGAACGCCTGCGTGGTCCGGACCCCGCCCGGCGCCGCGTGGTACAGCTCGACCGCCGTCTCCGACGGTGCGGACGACCGGATGTCCCACTCGGTGAGCCACTGCTCCATCGTGGGGGAGTGCACGGTGTGCACGCCGGTGTTGAGCAGCCCGGCCCGCCACAGCTCGCCCAGCAGGGCCGGGATGCCACCGGCCCGGTGCACGTCCTCCATGTGGTAATCCGAGTTCGGGGCGACCTTGCTCAGGCAGGGCACCCGCCGCGAGACCGCGTCGATGGCCTCGAGATCGAAGTCGATCTCGCCCTCCTGGGCGGCGGCCAGGATGTGCAGGACGGTGTTCGTCGAACCGCCCATCGCGACATCGAGCGCCATCGCGTTCTCGAACGCCTCGCGGGTCGCGATGTTGCGCGGTAGTGCCGACGCGTCGTCGTCGCGGTACCAGCGGGTGGCCAGGTCCATCACGGTGCGCCCGGCGTTCAGGAACAGCTCGCGGCGCGCGGCGTGCGTGGCGAGGGTGGATCCGTTGCCCGGCAGCGACAGCCCGAGCGCCTCGGTCAGGCAGTTCATCGAGTTCGCGGTGAACATGCCCGAGCACGACCCGCAGGTCGGGCAGGCCGAGCGCTCGACCTCGGCCAGCCCGGCCTCGTCGACCTCGGACGACGCCGACGCGGCGATCGCGGTGATCAGGTCGGTCGGTGCCTGCGCGACTCCGCCGACGACGACGGCCTTGCCGGCCTCCATCGGACCACCGGAGACGAAGACCGTCGGGATGTTGAGCCGCATCGCGGCGTTCAGCATCCCCGGGGTGATCTTGTCGCAGTTCGAGATGCAGACCAGTGCGTCGGCCGCGTGGCCGTTGACCATGTACTCGACCGCGTCGGCGATGATCTCGCGGCTGGGCAGCGAGTAGAGCATCCCGCCGTGGCCCATGGCGATGCCGTCGTCGACGGCGATCGTGTTGAACTCCTTGGAGACCCCGCCCGCCTCGGTGATCGCGCTCGCGACCAGGTCGCCCATGTCCTTGAGGTGCACGTGACCGGGCACGAACTGGGTGTAGGAGTTGGCGATCGCGACGATCGGCTTGCCGAAGTCGTCGTCGCCCATGCCGGTGGCGCGCCAGAGCGAGCGCGCTCCGGCGGCGTTGCGGCCGTGGGTGGTGACGCGGGAGCGCAGGGCGGGCATGTCGTGGATCTCCAGACGTGTTCTGGATGGTGCGGGCGGCCGGGTGGGCGCGCGCGTCTGAGGTGGTGGGGCGCGCACCC
This sequence comes from Pseudonocardia autotrophica, assembly GCF_003945385.1. Lineage (NCBI taxonomy): Bacteria > Bacillati > Actinomycetota > Actinomycetes > Pseudonocardiales > Pseudonocardiaceae > Pseudonocardia > Pseudonocardia autotrophica. Next base: position 5,653,768 of record NZ_AP018920.1, on the reverse strand, counting down.
GGCCCGGGGCGGCGCGAGCGGGCGGGGCGGATCGACGCCCGAGGGTCCGTACGTGCCGTTCACCCCAACGGTACGCGCAGGGGCGGGCGCGCGGGCGGGCCGGGGAGAGCCTCCGCCGCCCGGGCGATCGCGTGCGGAGCGCCCCGAGCTGCCGGAACCGCCCTCAGCTCTCGCCGACCGGGTCGGCGAACCGCCCGCCCGAGGCCGTCGACAACGCGGGCAGGTCGCGCACGTGCACCGCGGGCAGGGCCAGCTCGTCGTCGTCGGACAGCACCGCGCTGACCGACGACCGCTTGCCCAGGCGCAGCCCGCGCACGTCGTCCCAGGCGACCGTCCGCGAGCCGGTGACGGTCCGCACGGCCACCGTCGACGGGTCCACCGTCGTGCGGACCCGCAGCACCCACGCCGTGACCGCGATCGGGACCAGCAGGAACAGCCAGAAGTACGGCACGCTGAAGAACAGCGGCAGCCCGCCGACCGTGGCGAACAGCGCCACCACGATGGTCAGCCGGGACGGCTTGAACACCAGCGTGCGCGTTCCCTCCCGGACCTGGCGGCCCTCGTCGCGGACCCGGGGGGTGTAGGCGACGCCGACGTCCACCTGCTGGACGGGCTCCGCCGCGCGGGTCGGCTCCTGCGCCGAGGTGGTCTCGGCGGCCTCGCGGTCGTCGGTGCTGCTCACGGCCCCAGTGTGACACCGCTGGACGGACGGCCCGGGGCCCCGCTCGGACGGGGCCGTTTGACGCCGCTCGTGGGACACGTGCTAGCGTCGAGTCATGTTCGCCGTTCGAATTCTCGTACTTCCCGGGCGCGTCGCCGCCTGAGTTCGACTCCTTCGAACGGCACGACGACGCGCTCACCCTCGCAGGAGCCCGGACCTCCGGGCTGCGGGGGTTTTTTCATGTCCGGCATCTGATCGACAACGATCTCCAGCGAGGCAGACCCAGATGACCACCGCCCACTCCAAGTCCGGCGCGTCCGGCCCGAAGCCGGGCCCGCCGCCGGGCCGGTCCACCGTGCCGCGCACCGAGCCGACATCCCGCAGCTACGGCTCGGGGACCCCGGACACCACGGTGCCCGGCCCGCGGATCGTCGACGAGCCCATGACCGGCGCCAAGTCCCTGGTGCGGTCGCTCGAGGAGATCGGCTGCGAGGTGGTCTTCGGTCTTCCGGGCGGGACGATCCTCCCGGCCTACGATCCGTTGCTCGACTCGACGCGGGTGCGCCACATCCTGGTCCGGCACGAGCAGGGTGCCGGGCACGCCGCGACCGGCTACGCGCAGGCCACCGGCAAGGTCGGGGTCTGCATGGCGACGTCCGGTCCGGGGGCCACGAACCTGGTCACCCCGATCGCGGACGCCCACATGGACTCGGTGCCGCTGGTGGCGATCACGGGTCAGCAGACCCGGCCGCTGATCGGCACCGACGCCTTCCAGGAGGCCGACATCACCGGCATCACCCTGCCGGTGACCAAGCACAACATGCTGGTGACCGACGCGACGGAGATCCCGCGCGCGATCGCCGAGGCCTTCCACCTGGCGTCCACCGGCCGGCCCGGTCCGGTCCTGGTGGACATCCCGAAGGACGTGCTGCAGGAGCAGACCACGTTCTCCTGGCCCCCGGAGCTGGCACTGCCCGGCTACCGGCCGACGACCCGGCCGCACGGCAAACAGATCCGCGAGGCCGCCCGGCTCATCCGTGAGTCCCGTAAGCCGGTGCTCTATGTCGGCGGCGGCGTGCTCAAGGCGGAGGCGTCGGCGGAGCTGAAGGAGCTGGCGGAGCTGACCGGCGCACCGGTCGTCACCACCCTGATGGCCCGCGGCGTCTTCCCGGACAGCCACCCGCAGCACCTGGGCATGCCGGGCATGCACGGGACCGTTGCCGCGGTCGCGTCGATGCAGCGCTCGGACCTGCTGGTCGCACTCGGGGCCCGGTTCGACGACCGGGTCACCGGCAAGCTGGAGAGCTTCGCGCCGGATGCGAAGATCGTGCACGCCGACATCGACCCGGCCGAGATCTCCAAGAACCGACGGGCCGACGTGCCCATCGTCGGGGACTGCAAGGAGGTCCTGACCGAGCTGATCGAGGCGGTGCGGGCTGATCGCGCCCAGCACGGCGAGCCAGACCTGAGTGCCTGGTGGAAGCAGGTGGGCGGGCTGCGCGACCGGTACCCGCTCGGCTGGACCGAGCCGGCCGACGGTGCGCTGTCGCCGGAGTACGTGATCGAGCGGATCGGCGCCATCGCCGGACCGGACGCGATCTACACCGCAGGCGTCGGCCAGCACCAGATGTGGGCCGCCCAGTTCGTCCGCTACGAGAAGCCGCGGACCTGGCTGAACTCCGGTGGGCTCGGGACCATGGGCTACGCGGTCCCGGCCGCGATGGGCGCCAAGGTCGGCGAGCCGGACACCGTCGTGTGGTGCATCGACGGCGACGGCTGCTTCCAGATGACCAACCAGGAGCTCGCCACCTGCGCCATCGAGGGCATCCCGATCAAGGTCGCCGTGATCAACAACGGCAACCTGGGCATGGTCCGCCAGTGGCAGAACCTGTTCTACGGCGAGCGTTACTCGAACACCGACCTCAACACCCACAAGCTGCGCATCCCGGACTTCCCGATGCTCGCGCAGGCGATGGGCTGCGAGGGGCTGCGGGTCGAGTCGAAGGAAGACGTCGACCGGGTCATCCACCAGGCCATGGAGATCAACGACCGGCCGGTCGTGGTCGAGTTCGTGGTCGGTGCCGACGCCCAGGTCTGGCCGATGGTCGCCGCGGGCACCAGCAACGACGAGATCAAGGTCGCCCGCGACATCCGGCCCGAGTTCGAGCACGACGAACTCGCGGCGTCGGTCGACGAGGTCGCCGACGTGACCTCGCGCAGCGCAGGCGGAGCGAGCATCGACACCGAGAAGGCGCTGTCCGAAGCGGGGAACGACCAGTGAGCGAGCTGCACACCCTCTCCGTCCTCGTCGAGGACAAGCCCGGTGTCCTGGCCAGGGTCTCCGGTCTCTTCTCCCGCCGCGGCTTCAACATCAACTCCCTCGCCGTCGGCCCGACCGAGCACCCGGACATCTCCCGGATGACGATCGTGGTCGAGGTCGACGAGCTCCCGATGGAGCAGGTCACCAAGCAGCTGAACAAGCTCGTGCACGTGATCAAGATCGTCGAGCTGGAGCCGGACGCCTCGGTCCAGCGCGAGCTGCTGCTGGTCAAGGTCCGGGCCGACGCCACCGTGCGCAGCCAGGTGCTGGAGACCGTGCAGCTGTTCCGGGCCAAGGTCGTCGACGTGTCCCCGGAGGCCGTCACGGTCGAGGCCACCGGCACCGCCGACAAGCTCGGCGCGCTGCTCCGGATGCTGGAGCCCTACGGAATCCGCGAGATGGTCAAGTCCGGGATGGTCGCGGTGGGCCGCGGCCCCCGCTCCATCACCGCGGCCCCCGTCCGCTAGACAGACCTCGCCACACACACCCCCGAGAGGAACCGTCCCAGAGTCATGAGTGTCAACATCTACTACGACGCAGACGCCGACCTGTCGATCATTCAGGGCCGGAAGGTCGCCGTGATCGGCTACGGCTCCCAGGGACACGCCCACTCGCTGTCCCTGCGTGACTCCGGGGTCGAGGTGAAGATCGGTCTGCCGGAGGGCTCGAAGTCCCGGCAGAAGGCCGCCGACGAGGGCCTCGAGGTCGGCACCCCCGCCGAGGTGTCCGCCTGGGCCGACCTGATCATGGTTCTGGCGCCGGACACCAAGCAGCGCTCCATCTACACCCAGGACATCGAGCCGAACCTGAACGACGGCGACGCGCTGTTCTTCGGGCACGGCTTCAACATCCGCTACGAGCTGATCAAGCCCCCGGCGGGCGTCGACGTCGCGATGGTCGCCCCGAAGGGCCCCGGCCACCTCGTCCGCCGCCAGTTCGTCGACGGCAAGGGCGTTCCCGCCCTGATCGCCGTCGAGCAGGACCCGACGGGCAACGCCAAGGCGCTCGCGCTCTCCTACGCGGCCGGGATCGGCGGCGCCCGCGCGGGCGTCATCGAGACCACCTTCAAGGAGGAGACCGAGACCGACCTGTTCGGTGAGCAGGCCGTCCTCTGCGGCGGTGCCGCCGCGCTGGTCCAGACCGGCTTCGAGGTGCTGACCGAGGCGGGCTACGCCCCGGAGATCGCCTACTTCGAGTGCCTGCACGAGCTCAAGCTGATCGTCGACCTCATGTACGAGGGCGGCATCGCCAACGAGCGCTTCTCCATCTCCGACACCGCCGAGTACGGCGACCTCACCCGCGGCCCGCGGGTGATCACGCCCGAGGTGAAGAAGAACATGGAGGCGATCCTCAAGGAGGTCCAGGACGGGACCTTCGCGCGGGAGTGGGTGGCCGAGGACGAGAACGGCCGTCCGAACTTCACCAAGCTGCAGCAGCAGGGCACCGAGCACCCGATCGAGCAGGTCGGCGAGAAGCTGCGCGGCCTGATGAGCTGGGTCGGCGAGAAGGCCAAGTGAGCGAAGCCTGCCGAACGAACCTCCGCGTGATCCACCGCTGGAGCGCTCCGGCAGGATGAGAGCCCGCGGACCGTACGGTCCGCGCCCGCCTGGGGCCCGGGCGCACCCACTCGGGATCAGGCATGCGGAACCCCCGCCCGTCACCATCGGGCGGGGGTTCCGTCCATTTCGGCCGCGGCCCGGAGTGGATCACCGGTACGACCCCGCTCACGTAGTTCCGCCGGGCGGGCCCACCCGCCCCTAGGATGGGTCGCGGCCAGGCACCGTACGACCCGACCCGGGGGAGCACCTTCACACCGTGAGCACCGTCGCCACCCAGAACCGTCCCGTCGTCCTGCTCGCCGAGAAGCTCGCGCCGTCCGCGGTCGAGCTGCTGGGAACCGACGTCGAGATCCGCCACGTCGACGGCACCGACCGCCCGGCGTTGCTGAAGGAGATCGCCGACGCCGACGCGCTGCTGGTCCGCTCCGCGACCCAGGTGGATGCCGAGGTGCTCGCCGCCTCGACGCGGTTGAAGGTCGTCGCCCGGGCCGGGGTCGGCCTGGACAACGTCGACGTCCCGGCGGCGACGGCGCGCGGCGTCCTCGTCGTGAACGCGCCGACCTCGAACATCGTCTCGGCCGCCGAGCACGCGGTGGCGCTGCTGCTGGCCACGGCCCGGCACATCCCGGCTGCCGACGCCGCGCTGCGCAAGGGGCAGTGGAAGCGGTCCGCCTACGGCGGCGTCGAGCTGAACGGCAAGGTCGCCGGCATCGTCGGGCTCGGCAAGATCGGCCAGCTGGTCGCGCAGCGGCTGGCCGCGTTCGGCACCCGGCTGGTCGCCTACGACCCCTACATCGCACCGTCGCGGGCCGCCCAGCTCGGCATCGAGCTGCTGGAGCTCGACGAGCTGCTCCGCACCGCGGACATGATCTCGATCCACCTGCCGAAGACCCCGGAGACCCAGGGCCTGATCGGCAAGGACCAGCTCGCGATCACCAAGCCCGGGGTGATCGTGGTGAACGCCGCCCGCGGCGGCCTGGTCGACGAGGACGCGCTCGCCGAGGCGGTCCGGTCCGGTCACGTCGGGGGGGCCGGGGTCGACGTCTACATCAGCGAGCCGACCACCTCCAGCCCGCTGTTCGAGCTGGAGAACGTCGTCGCCACCCCGCACCTGGGTGCCTCCACCGCCGAGGCACAGGACCGCGCCGGCACCGACGTCGCACGCTCGGTGCAGCTCGCGCTGGCCGGCGAGTTCGTGCCGGACGCGGTGAACGTGCAGGTCCACGGCACCGTCGGCGAGGAGGTCCGGCCGTGGCTGCCGCTGGTGCAGAAGCTGGGCACCACGCTGCACGCCGTCGCCGGGCGGACCCCGACCTCGGTCACCGTCGACGTCGCGGGCGAGTTGGCCGGTGACGAGGTCTCGGTGCTGGCGCTGGCCGCGCTGCGCGGGGTGTTCACACACGTCGTGGAGGACCAGGTCACGTTCGTCAACGTGCCGCAGCTGGCCGAGGACCGCGGTGTCTCGGTCGAGGTGACCACCACCCCGGAGAGCGCGAACCACCGCTCGGTGGTGCAGCTGCGCGGCGCCATGCCCGACGGTGAGTCGATCACCGTCTCCGGCACGCTGACCGGGCGGGCCGAGGTGCAGAAGCTGGTCGAGATCAACGGGCGGCACTTCGACCTGCGCGCCGAGGGCGAGGTCGTGCTGCTGGAGTACGCCGACCGGCCCGGGGTGATGGGCCGGGTCGGCTCGCTGCTCGGGGAGGCCGCGGTGAACATCGAGGCCGCCCAGATCTCGCAGACCACCGAGGGCACCGACGCGGTCATGCTGCTGCGGGTCGACCGGCACATCGACCCGGCGGTGCTGGAGCCGATCGGTGCCTCCGTCGGGGCCCGCACGATCCGGCTGATCTCCTTCGACGGCTGATCTCCGTCGACCGCGCCGCCGAACGGCGGTGCGGTCCGCGCCGCGGTGTGGGATCGTGTTCGCCCGCGCACGGGGATGGGGGGATGCGCGATGTGGCTGCTGAGGACGTTGCTGCTGTCCGCGACGGGGGTCGTGGTGGCGTTGATGTTGATGTTCGTGATCGCGTTCGTGACCGGGATCTCGATGGCGGTGCCGGGCGTGGTCGCCGTCGAGTCGGTGGTCACCGGGCCGCCGTCGGCCAGCATGACGCTCGGGCCGGGGCTCGTCCCGGTCGTCGCCGGGCTGGCCGTGCTGATCGAGGTCCCGGGGCGGCTGCGCGCGCGCCGGGCGCTGGTGGCGCAGCGGAGCGCCCCGGAACCGTGCGGGGCGGGGCGGTAGCACCCGCCCGCCCGCTCAGGTCCCCGCTGTCCAGCCCAGTGCCGGGCCCAGCTTCGTCGCCATGTCGGTGAGGATCTGCAGGTAGTCCTCCGGCGGGAAGCCGAACGGCAGCGCGAAGACGACCTCGTCCACCTCCCGGAACGCGGCGTGCGCGTACAGCGCCGTGGCGATCTCGTCCGAGGTCCCGATCAGGTCCTTGGCGAACAGCAGGCCCGCCGGGCCCTGCGGGATCCCGACCCGCACATCGCGGGCCCCGGCGTACTCGGTGTAGCGGGCGCGCTGCTCGGCCGTCGCGGAGTCGGTCGGCACCACCACGAGGCCCTGCGAGACGCGGCCCGCCGGGTGCGCGGCGCGGTAGGCGAGGATCTGCTGCCGCTGGATCGTCGCGAAGTCGGTCTCGCCGGACTCGGGGGCGCGGACGACGCTGCTGGTCAGCAGGTTCAGACCCTGCTCACCGGCCCAGGTCGCGGAGCTGTCGCTCGCCGCGCCGTACCACATCCGGTCGATCAGGCCTGGGGAGTGCGGCTGCACCCGCTCGGAGAACGTCTCGATCCCGACCGTCCCGGAGAACGAGCTCGCCTGCTCGCCGCGGACGAACCGCAGCAGCCGTGAGACCCGATCGCGTCCGAAGTCCTCCCGGTCCGCGGTGTCCGGGTACAGCGCGTCCCGCACGTGCTCCCACTGCATCGGCGGGCCGACGCTGATGCCGGGCTGGAGCCGGCCGCCGGAGAGTACGTCCACGGTCGCCAGGTCCTCGGCGAGCCGTAGCGGGTTCTCCCAGCCCAGCGGGATGACCGCGGTGCCGAGCTCGATCCGCGACGTCCGCTGGGTCGCCGCGGCGAGCACCGCGACCGGCGAGGAGATCCCGTGCTGCAGGTGCCGGTGCCGGACGAACGCGCTGTCGAACCCCAGCTGCTCGCCCAGCGCGATCACTTCGAGCGTGGCCTCGTGGCCGGGACCCGGGTCGTCGGCGTCGAAGGAACCGATCGTGAGGAAACCGAGCCGGCGCAACGGCTCCGCGGAGGTGGGCACATCGGTGCCAACGCGGTCAGATCCAGCCCTCTTCCCAGGCTCGCCGGGCGGCTTCGTGCCGGGTCCGCGCGTCGAGTGTGGTCATCGCCGCGGACAGGTAGTTGCGGACGGTGCCCTGCGCCAGATGCAGTTCACCGGCGATGTCGGCGACCGTGCCGCCGGACCGGGCGGCGCGCAGCACGTCCAGCTCGCGGGCGGTCAGCGGGCAGTCGGCCTCGGTCAGCGCCATCGCCGCGATGTCCGGGTCCACGAAGCGCCGCCCGGCGTGCACCCGGCGGACGACGTCGGCGACCTGCTGGACGGGCGTCGACTTGGGCAGGAACCCGGACGCGCCGGCGGCCAGCGCCCGGCGCAGCACACCCGGCCTGGCGTGCCGGGTGACCACGATCGTCCTGGTGGGTGAGCCGGTGAGCTTCTCGCACACACCCACCCCGTCGAGCACCGGCATCTCCAGGTCGAGCAGCGCGACGTCCGGTCGTTCCCGGGTCGCGGCGTCCACCGCGGTGCCGCCGTCGGCGCACTCGGCGACCACCCGGATGTCGTCCTCCAGGTCGAGCAGGGCGACCAGCGCGGTGCGGGTCATCTCCTCGTCGTCGGCCACGAGCAGCCGGATCGGCATCCGGTCCGCAGTGCTCACGCGTCCACCCCTGCTGTGTCGTCGGTCCGCTCGCCGGCCTGCTTGCCGGCCCGGTCGTCGGGGAGGTCCTCCGAGCCGCTGAGCAGCACCACCCGCAGCCGGAACCCGCCGTCGCCGTCCGGCCCGGCCTCGACGTTGCCACCCCGCTTGCGGATCCGGTCGCGGACCCCGGCCAGGCCGGTGCCGCCGTGCGGGTCGGTGATCCCCGGCCCGTCCGGGACGCCGTCGTTGCGCACGTCCAGCTCGGTGCGGTCGCCGGCCCGCCGGACGGTGAAGCTCACCCGGGACGGGTCGCTGTGCCGGAGCACATTGGTCGCGGCCTCCCGGACCACCGGCCCGAGCAGGACGGCGTGCACCGCGGGGACCGTGGACGCGTCCCCGACCACCTCGGCGTCGGCACCGGCGGCGCGCAGCAGGCCCGCCGCGTTGCGCAGCTCACCCGGCAGGTCGGCGTCGCGGTAGCCGCGGACCAGCGCACGGGTCTCGGCGAGCGCGTCGGCGGCCAGGGTGCGGACGGTGCGGGCGTGTCGCGCGGCCGCCTCCGGATCGGTGCCGACGAGCCGCTCGGTGAGCTCGGCGTGCATGGCGATCGCGTGCAGCGAGTGCCCCTGCACGTCGTGCAGCTCGGCCGCGATCCGGACCCGTTCCCGGGTGGTCGCCAGCTCGTCGGCCACCCGCCGGGCCTCCTCCAGCCGGTCCAGCACCCGCATCAGCCAGACCTGGCCCAGGTCGGCCGCAGCCGGGAAGGCGAGGAACAGCGCGGCGAGCACCGGGCGCAGCCAGGACGACGCGAACTGCGGGAGACCGATCACCGTCGCCACCACCACCGCGACGACCAGCACCCCGGCGACGACCAGATCGGCGCGCCGCCAGCCGCGGACCACCAGCAGCACCGACAGCGCGACCCCGGGCACCAGGAACCACAGCCCGACGGCCTGCGGCGCCTCGCGCGCCACCAGCAGCAGGCCGCCGAGACCGGCGAGCAGCGCGGCGGCGGCGATCGCCTGACGTGCCGGCGTGGGCGGTGGGCCCTCGGCCCGGACGAGTGCCAGATGCGAGCCCGTCACCGCGATGATCACGAGCAGCAGCACCAGCGACGGCAGGCTCGCGACGGGATGTGGCCAGGTGGCGTCGAGAAGGATCAGCGCAGGCATGCCGGTGAACAGCACCGCCGTCCCGATGAGGCCGGAGTGCAGATAGGCGCGCGCGGCCCGGAGCCCACCCACCGACCCGGTGCCGCTCCCGCCCACAGCTCGTCTGACAGATGTCATCCCACGCCCCCGCCGAACCCATGCCCGCCCGTGCGGTTCCGACCCTACTGACCCCCTCCCCGGGGCGGAGATCCTCGACGGGCAGCACAGGACCGGGGGAGGACCACGATGCAGACACCGATCGACACGCACCGGCTCGGGCCGGCCGCAGGCGACGTGGAGGTGCCCCGGTGAGGGGTCGGGGCACCCCCGGCGAGCCGGTGATCGAGGTGCACGACCTCGGTTTCCGCTACGGCGGGACCGTCGCGGTCGACGGCGTCGACCTGGTCGTGCACGCCGGAGAGGTCTTCGGGCTGCTGGGGACCAACGGCGCGGGCAAGACGACGACGCTGGAGCTGGTCCAGGGGTTCCGCAGGCCCGGCACCGGCACGGTCCGGCTGTTCGGGCTCGACCCGGTCACGGCGGGGCGTGCCGTCCGCCGCCGGACCGGCGCCGTCCTGCAGCAGGCCGGGTTCCTGGCCGAGCTGACCGTCGCCGAGACCGTCCGGATGACGGCCGCGCTCTCCAGCCGCACCGACGACGTCGACGACTGCATCTCCCGGGTCGATCTCGCCCACCGGCGGGACGTGGCCGTCGGGAAACTCTCCGGTGGTGAGCGGCGCCGGCTCGACATCGCCACCGCCACCTGGGGCGGACCCGAACTGGTGATCATGGACGAGCCCACCACCGGTCTGGACCCGGAGTCGCGCCGGGTGCTGTGGTCGATGGTCCGGCGGATGCGTGCCGGCGGCGCCGCGGTCGTCCTGACCACGCACTACCTGGAGGAGGTGGAGGCGCTCGCCGACCGGCTGGCGATCATGCACGCCGGCCGGGTCGCCGTCGCCGGGACGCTGGAGGCGGTGCTGGCCAGCCGGCCCGCCGCCGTCACCGCCGAGCTGGACCCGGGGGTGCCGCCGCCGCGGATGCCGGGCCTGAGCACCGCGCCGGCCGGGCAGGGCCGCACCACGCTGCGGCTGGAGGCCGAGGACCTGACCCGCGCGACGTACACGCTGACCGGCTGGGCGCTGGAGGCCGGAGTCCGGCTGCACCGGCTGCGCGCCACCGAGGCCGGATTGGACGAGGTGTTCCGCGCCGTCAGCGGCGGGATCGACGTGGCCGACCCGATGGGGGCGGCCCGATGAGCGCGCCGACGCGGCAGCGCGGCGGCCGGTGGTGGCGGCTGGCCGCGGTGGAGGCGCGGATGCTGTTGCGCCGCCGCACCGTGCTGCTGAGCCTGCTCGCGGGGCCGCTGATGATGGTGTTCTTCGCGGTCGTGGTGGCGCCCGAGGGACCGGAGGGCTGGGGGATGCTCGCCGGCATCGCCGGGCTGGTCGGGATGCTGCTCTCGGTCTACACGACCGCAGCGACGGTGTTCACGATGCGCCGCGAGTCGGGTGCGCTGTCCCGGCTGCGGACCACCGAGCTGACCGGGCCGGGGATCGTCGCGGCGACCGGAACACCGCTGTTCGTGGTGGGTGCGCTGCAGACGCTGCTGGTGCTCGGGGTGTTCATCGCACTCGGAGCCCCGCCGCCGGCGCAACCGCTGCTGCTGGTGGCCCCGCTGGTGCTCGGTGGCGCGTTCTGCGTGGTGGTCGGGGCGCTGACCAGCACGTTCAGCTCCGGTGCCGAGAGCGTCCAGTTCACGGTGCTACCGCTGGTGATCAGCACATCGGTCGCGGCGAACCTGCTGGCCACCGGGGTCGACGGGCCGCTGCGCGGGGCCCTGCTGCTGGTCCCCGGCACCCCGGTCGCCGATCTGCTCGTGACCGCCTGGACCGGGGTGCCCGGCGCGGCCGTCGGTGGCATCTCCTCGACCGTCCTCGGCCCGGTGCTGCTGCTGGGGTGGATCGTGGTCGCGGTGCTCGGCGCCGCCGCACGCTGGCGGTGGACCTCGCGCGGATGACCGCTGTGCGGGCCGGCCGGGGACGCCGGTCGCGAGTCACCCGAACGGGCGGACCGGGGCGGCCCCGGCCCGGCCCGCGGAGGTCCTGTGATGGGGTGCGCGGACCACCGGAACGGCCGTGCGCCACCCCGTGTGGGTTTCCGCCGAACGCGAACGGCGCACGGTTCACTCTCCGGGGCACCCTCCACCGGGTGGCCAGGCGATGACCCTGCGTCGGCAGGCGGTAGCGTGCGGCCAGCAGTACTACGAGAGGACGAGGTCATGCGCCTTGCGGTCATCCCCGGTGACGGCATCGGCCCGGAAGTGATCAACGAGGCACTCAAGGTCCTCGGCGAGGTCGCCCGCGATGTGGAGACGGTGGAGTACGACCTCGGCGCGGCGCGCTGGCACTCCACCGGCGAGCTGCTCCCGGAGACCGTGCTGACCGAGATCAAACAGCACGACGCGATCCTGCTGGGTGCGGTCGGTGATCCGTCGGTGCCGAGCGGGATCCTGGAACGCGGCCTGTTGCTGCGGCTGCGCTTCGAGCTGGACCATCACGTGAACCTCCGCCCGGCCCGGCTCTACCCGGGCGTGCGCGGACCGCTGTCGGGCAACGCCGAGATCGACATGGTGGTCGTCCGGGAGGGGACCGAGGGCCCGTACGTGGGCACCGGTGGGCTGCTCCGCAAGGACACCCCGCACGAGATCGCGACCGAGGTCAGCCAGAACACCGCGTTCGGCATCGAGCGGGTCGTGCGGGACGCGTTCGCGCGCGCCCAGCGCCGCCCGCGCAAGCACCTGACGCTGGTGCACAAGACCAACGTGCTCACCTACGCGGGTGCGCTCTGGTCGCGGATCGTGGAGGAGGTGTCGCTGGAGTACCCGGAGGTCTCGGTCGCCTACCAGCACATCGACTCGACCACGATCCACATGGTCACCGATCCCGGCCGCTACGACGTGATCGTCACCGACAACCTGTTCGGCGACATCCTCACCGACCTCGCGGCCGCCGTGACCGGTGGCATCGGGCTGGCCGCCAGCGGCAACCTCGACGCCAGCCGCACCAACCCGTCGATGTTCGAGCCGGTGCACGGCTCGGCGCCGGACATCGCCGGGCAGGGTATCGCCGACCCGACAGCCGCGGTGCTGTCGGTGGCGCTGCTGCTCGACCACCTCGGCCACGGTGACTCGGCGCGCCGGATCGAGGCCGCGGTCGCGTTCGACCTGGCCACCCGGGATCACTCGGCGACCGGCAACACGTCGTCGATCGGGGACCGGCTCGCCGCGCTGGTGTCCAGCCGCGAGGTCACGGCGAACTGATCGCGGGGCCGGCCGCCGGGAACCCCCGGCGGCCGCCCGCGGATCACACCTGGTCGGACGGACCGGTCAGCAGGGTCACCCCGGCGCCGGCGAAGTTCTCCAGGTCGGCGACGGCGGCCTGGCCCTCCTCGCTGCCCATCCCGGCCTGGAACGCCGCGGCGTCGGCGAACTCGAGGATGGCGACCAGGTGGTAGGCCGGCTGCGCGCCGTCCGGCCCGGGTGCCGGGCGGGAGACCACGAAGCGCTGCAGGCCCGGGAGCTTCTTCGCCAGCGGTGCGTGCACCCCGTCGTAGTGCCGGTCGAACGCGGCCGGGTCCTCGGGGTGGTTGTAGAGGGCGGTCAACTGGAACACGGGTCGGTCCCTTCGCTTGCGGTGCGGCGGCGCCTCGCTGCGCGCGCCACCGTCGACCCTGCTCCATCGGCGGCCCTCGCACCACCACCGGTTCGGCAGGTCGCCGGTTGCCGGGATCCGGGCGTGCGTCGCACCGGGCACCGTGAGCTGCGACGGGGGCCGGAGTCGCCGCGGACGGCGGGACTACCCTGAGCCCACCATGAGTACTCCAGCCCAGGTCCGGGTGCGGTTCTCGCCGTCCCCGACCGGTATCCCGCACGTCGGACTCATCCGAACCGCCCTGTTCAACTGGGCGCACGCCCGCCATCACGGCGGCACCCTGGTCTTCCGGATCGAGGACACCGATGCCAGCCGGGACTCCGCCGAGTCCTACGAGGCACTCCTCGACGCGCTGAACTGGCTCGGTCTCGACTGGGACGAAGGAGTCGAGAAGGGCGGCCCGCACGGGCCGTACCGGCAGAGCGAGCGCGCCGAGATCTACGCCGACGCGCTGCGCAGGCTGATCGAGGGCGGCGAGGTCTACGAGTCGTTCTCCTCGGGGGAGGAGATCGAGGCACGGCACCGGGCCGCGGGACGCGACCCGAAGCTGGGCTACGACAACGCCGACCGGGACCTCACCGACGAGCAGAAGGCCGCCTTCCGCGCCGACGGCCGTTCCCCGGTCTACCGGCTCCGGATGCCCGACTCGGACATCACCTTCACCGATCTCGTCCGCGGCGAGATCACCTTCCGGGCCGGCCAGGTGCCCGACTTCGTGCTCGCCCGCGGCGACGGCACCCCGCTGTACCCGTTGACCAACCCGGTCGACGACGCGCTGATGGAGATCACCCACGTGCTGCGCGGCGAGGACCTGCTCGCCTCGACGCCGCGCCAGATCGCGCTGCTGCAGGCGCTGCAGCGGGTCGGGATCGGCAGCGGCCCGTTCGTCTACGCGCACCTGCCGCTGGTGACCGGCGAGGGCAACCGCAAGCTCTCGAAGCGCGATCCCGAGTCCAACCTGTTCCACCACCGGGACCGCGGTTTCGTGCCGGAGGGGCTGCTCAACTACCTGGCCCTGCTCGGCTGGTCGATCGCCGACGACCGGGACGTCTTCAGCCTGCAGGAGATGGTCGAGGCCTTCGACGTCTCCCGGGTGTCCGGCAACGCCGCCCGGTTCGACGTGAAGAAGGCCGAGGCGATCAACGCCGCGCACCTGCGGCTGCTCGCCCCGGACGACTTCGCCGCCCGGGTGGTGCCCTATCTCGCCGCGGAGGGCATCGAGCTCACCGCGGACCAGCAGGGCCTGCTGGCCGCGGCCGCGCCGCTGGTGCAGGAGCGCAGCCAGGTGCTGTCCGACGCGGCCCGGATGCTCGCGTTCCTGTTCCGCGACGAGGAGAGCTTCGCCCCGGATGCGGACGCCGCCGGGAAGAACCTGAACGCCGAGGCCGTCCCGGTGCTCGACGCCGCCGTGGCAGGTCTGACGGCGCTCCCGGAGTGGACCGCGGCAGCCATCGAGGAGTCGCTCAAGAGCTCGCTGGTGGACGGGCTGGGGCTCAAGCCCCGTAAGGCGTTCGCCCCGGTGCGGGTCGCGATCAGCGGCCGGACGGTGTCGCCGCCGCTCTACGAGAGCATGGAGCTGCTGGGCCGTGAGCGGTCGCTGGCCCGCCTGGGGGCCGGTGTCCGGCACTCTCAGGGCATGGGTTAGAGTACTTGCAGCACGGAGATCGGGGCCCGGTCGAAATGGGCCCCGATTTTCGATGGGGTATGGTGTAATTGGCAGCACGACTGATTCTGGTTCAGTTAGTCTAGGTTCGAGTCCTGGTACCCCAGCGGAAATCGTCTCCTGGTTCATCCAGTTCCAGGTTCTCAGGTTTCTGACATCGGCATCGTCTCGTCTCGGCCCCGTCGTCTAGCGGCCTAGGACGCCGCCCTCTCAAGGCGGTAGCGCGGGTTCGAATCCCGTCGGGGCTACCACGCGAGATGCCTGTCGCGTCCGGTTCACGGTTCGTCCGTGGTCCGGTTCCAGAGATGAATATCGATGTTCCTGGTCCCGTCGTCTAGTGGCCTAGGACGCCGCCCTCTCAAGGCGGTAGCGCGGGTTCGAATCCCGTCGGGACTACGCACGAAAGGCCCCTGCTCCATCCGGAGCGGGGGCTTTCTGCTGTGCTGCGACCGGGTACGGCGAGTGTGTGACGACGGAGCCTCCGCGCGGGCAGCGGGATCCGCGCGCCGGGGGAGGGAGCTCGCGCGTCAGGGCGTGGGCGGGCGACGTCGCGTGGCCGGGGTGGCTGCGTGGGTGTGATGAGCTCTCGCGGGACAGAGAGCGCTCGAACTCCTGTCGGGCCCGCAACGTGGGGCGGGCGGTCGTGGTTCGTCCCGCGGGGTCCCATCGTCCGTTGGCGGAGGCGTTGCGGGCGGTGCCGGCCGGTTACCGCTACGGGGGCGGCGGGGCCACGTCGCTTGTCGTCGAAGGCGTCGACGTCTCCGTCTCGGTGGGTTGTGGGTCCTCGCTCGGTTCCGTGCTCGGCGGATCGTCCGGCGTCGTCACCGGCGGGGGCGGCGGCGGGGGAGGCGGCGCGTCCTCCGACGTCGTGCGCACGGTCGTCCGCTCCCGGGTCGGCTCCGGGTTCTGCTGCGGCGGCGGGGGCGGCGGGGGCTCCTCGCTGGGCGGCGGCGGTGCCTCACTGGTCGTCGGCAACGCGGGCAGCTCCGGCGTCGCGTTGCTGATCGTACGGTCCTGTGGCCAGAAGAACACCGCGCTCAGCACCGCGAGCGCCGCCACCACCCCGCCGGCCCCGATGAGCACCGCGGGCGAGCGCCGCGCCGAACCGGCCGGCGGGGAGACGGTGGTGCCGTCGTCGTAGCCGTAGCTCGCGGTGGCCGGCTCGTCGCCCGGGTACCCGCCGTAGGCCGGCGGCACGACCGGGATCCGGTCGGTCGGCGGATCGGCGTTCGCTCCGTCCAGGTAGGCGGTCTGGCCGGGAGGCAGCTGGGTGGTCGGCGGTGCACCGGCCGGGAGCCGGCCGGTGGCCGGGTCCTCGCCCTCCCACGGCAGCGGGCCGGGATCGTCGGCCAGCGCGGCACCGCCGGCGGTGGCGAACCCGCTGCCGGTGAGCCCCGCTCCGGCGGAGGCCGCCGGGGTCGCGGTGGCCGGGTCGACCGGACCGAGCGCCAGCACGGCGCCCTTCGCGATCGCGTTCTTCGGGTCGGCATCCACCTGCACCGGCCGTCCGAGCTCGGACGACACCAGCTGCGCCACCAGCGGCACCCGGGACGAGCCACCCACCAGCAGCACGACCGACGGGCCGGATGCGGCGAGCCCGGCGGACTCGATCGCCCGCTGCAGCGCCTCCACCGACTCGGCGAGCCGCGGCCGGACGCGCTCCTCGAAGTCGCTGCGGTGCAGCCGCACGGTCGTCCGGACCTCGCCCAGCCAGACCGGGATCGAGACCTCGGTGTCGGCGGACAGCGCCTCCTTGGCCTCACGGCAGTCGCGCCGCAGCCGGGCCATCTGCGACCAGCTGTCCGGATCGGCCTCGTCGAGCGCCTCGAACGCCTGCGGCACGGCCTCCCGGACGTGGTCGACGACGGCCTGGTCGAAGTCCGCCCCGCCCAGCTGCTCGACACCCTCCGGCCGGCCGAGCAGGGTGAACAGCGTTCCGCCGATCACGGTGCCGCCGGTGTCGGTGGTCCCGGCCGTCTCCTTGCGGACGACGGCGGCGTCGAACGTCCCGCCGCCCAAGTCGTAGACGGCGACGGTTGCGCCGCCCTCCACGCGCTCGTTGGCGGCGTAGTGCAGGGCGGCCGACTGCGGTTCGCTGAGGAAGGTGACGGCCAGACCGCGCTCGGCGAGCGCCCCGGCGAACAGCTCCCGCTTGTGCCCGCCCCAGGACGCCGGGTGGGCGACCGCGATCCGGTCCGGCGGACCGCCCTCGATCCGGGACACGATGTCGACGATGTGCGCGGCCAGCAGCGCGGACAGCTGCTCGGCGGTGAAGGCGTGCTCGCCGAGTGGGATCGGGGTCGGGTCGCCGATGCGGCGCTTGAACTCGCGCGCGACCCGGTCGGGCTCGGTCAGTGCGCGACGCTCGGCGGCGTCGCCGAACAGCAGTGCGCCGTCCGGCGCGCAGTGCACCACGGACGGAATGTCGACCGAGTGGTCGCCGAGCGTGACCATCTCCGGGCCGGAGCTCCCGGAACGGATGACCGCGGCCGCCGTCCTGGTCGTGCCCACGTCGACACCCAGGAGGTAGCCCGCCGATTTGCTGGTAAGCACAGTCTCCCCGGAAGCACTCCACCGTCGTCACGGGACCGGCCCGGTGCCGGACCCCCACACGGTAGTGGGACCGGGGACGGGCCCGGGCCCGGGGTCAGGCGAGCCGGTGCTGCAGTGCGTCGGCCGCGGCGAGCAGGTCGGCCGCCCAGCGGACCCCGGGCCGCCTGCCGATCCGGTCGACCGGGCCGGACACCGAGACCGCGGCGACGACCTGGCCTGCCCCGTCGCGGACGGGGGCGGAGACCGAGGCGACCCCTGCCTCCCGCTCGGCCACGCTCTGTGCCCAGCCGCGTCGGCGGACGTCGACCAGCACCCGATCGGAGAAGGTCGCGTCGGCCAGGACCAGCCGCTGGGTCTGCGGGTCGGACCAGGCGGCGAGCACCTTGGCGCCGGAACCGGCGGTCATCGGCAGCCGCGAACCGACCGGCACGGTGTCGCGCAGGCCCGACGGCGGCTCGGCGTGCGCGATGCAGATCCGGTGCACGCCGTCGCGGCGGTAGAGCTGCACGCTCTCGCCGGTGATGTCGCGCAGCCGGGGCAGCACCGCGGCCGCGGCGTCGAGCAGTGGATCGGGACGCCCGCCGGCCAGCTGGCCGAGCGTCGGTCCCGGATGCCAGCGACCGTCCGGTGTGCGCAGCAGCAGACCGTGTGCCTCCAGGCCGACCGCGAGCCGGTGTGCGGTCGCCCGGGGCAGGCCGGTGCGCTCGCAGAGCTCGGCCAGCCCACAGGGCCCCTCGGCCGTCGCGCGGAGAACCCCCACCGCCTTGTCGAGCACGCCGATCCCGCTAGACTGTCCCACGTTCCGATACTAACGTCCCAGATCGTGGGAAGTCTACCTGCGATCAGATCACAGAGGGGGGCGAGCGTGAGCCCTGCAGAGACGCCGCGCACGCTGGCCGAGAAGGTCTGGGACCGGCACCTCGTCCGGGTGGGCGAGGGCGACGAGCCGGACCTGCTCTACATCGACCTGCACCTCGTGCACGAGGTCACCAGCCCGCAGGCCTTCGACGGGCTCCGGTTGGCCGGCCGGCCGGTGCGGCGCACCGACCTGACACTCGCGACCGAGGACCACAACGTACCGACCCTCGACGTGCTCGCGCCGATCGCCGACGAGGTGTCCCGCACCCAGGTCGAGACGCTGCGCCGCAACTGCGAGGAGTTCGGCGTCCGGCTGTACCCGATGAACCACGCCGAGCAGGGGATCGTGCACGTCGTCGGCCCCCAGCTGGGCCTGACGCAGCCGGGCACCACCGTGGTCTGCGGCGACTCGCACACCTCCACGCACGGTGCGTTCGGGGCGATGGCGTTCGGCATCGGGACCTCCGAGGTCGAGCACGTGCTCGCGACGCAGACCCTGCCGCTCAAGCGGTTCCGCACGATGGCGATCAACGTGAACTCGTCCGACGGGTCGCTGCGGCCGGGGGTCACCAGCAAGGACGTCATCCTCGCGGTGATCGCGAAGATCGGCACCGGTGGCGGGCAGGGCTACGTGCTCGAGTTCCGCGGCAACGTGATCGAGAACCTCTCGATGGAAGCCCGGATGACGGTCTGCAACATGTCGATCGAGGCGGGCGCCCGGGCCGGGATGATCGCGCCGGACGAGACGACCTTCGCCTACCTGGAGGGCCGCGACCACGCGCCGTCCGGCGCGGACTGGGACGCGGCGGTCGCCGACTGGCGTTCGCTGCGGACCGACGACGGCGCCGAGTTCGACGCGGTCGTCGACATCGACGCCGACGCCCTCACCCCGTTCGTCACCTGGGGCACCAACCCGGGGCAGGGTCTGCCGCTGGCCGACTCCGTCCCGGACCCGGAGCGGATCACCGACGAGGTCGAGCGGGCCGCCGTCGAGAAGGCGTTGTCCTACATGGGACTGACCGGCGGGACCCCGCTGCGCGAGGTCGGGGTGGACGCGGTGTTCGTCGGCTCCTGCACCAACGGCCGGATCGAGGACCTGCGGTCGGTCGCCGAGGTGCTGGACGGACGCAAGGTCGCCGACGGCATGCGGATGCTCGTCGTGCCCGGCTCGATGCGGGTGCGCAAGCAGGCCGAGGAGGAGGGCCTGCACGAGATCTTCACCAGCGCCGGCGCCGAGTGGCGCTCCGCGGGCTGCTCGATGTGCCTGGGCATGAACCCGGACCAGCTCGCTCCGGGTGAGCGCTGCGCGTCGACGTCGAACCGCAACTTCGAGGGGCGGCAGGGCAAGGGCGGCCGCACCCACCTCGTCTCGCCGCTGGTCGCGGCCGCGACCGCGATCCGCGGCACCCTGTCGAGCCCGGAGGACCTGGACTGATGGAGAAGTTCGACTCCCACACCGGGATCGGCGTACCGCTGCGCTGGTCCAACGTGGACACCGACCAGATCATCCCGGCCGTCTACCTGAAGCGGGTCACCCGCACCGGTTTCGACGACGGCCTGTTCTCCGCCTGGCGACAGGACCCGTCGTTCGTGCTGAACAACGAGCCGTTCGACCGTGGCTCGGTGCTCGTCGCGGGGCCGGACTTCGGCACCGGGTCGTCCCGGGAGCACGCCGTCTGGGCGCTGATGGACTACGGCTTCCGGGTCGTGATCTCGTCCCGCTTCGCCGACATCTTCCGCGGCAACTCGGCCAAGGCCGGTCTCGTTGCGGCCCAGGTGGAACAGCCGGACGTCGAGCTGATCTGGAAGAAGCTGGAGAACGAGCCGGGCACCCAGGTGGCCGTCGACCTCCGGGAGCGTTCGGTGCAGGCGGGCGACCTGACCGTCGCCTTCACGATCGACGACTACGCCCGGTGGCGGCTGCTCGAGGGGCTCGACGACATCGGGCTGACCCTGCGTCACGAGGACGCGATCACTGCGTTCGAGGGAACCCGGCCCGATCGGATGCCCCGCACCACCGTGTGAGGTCGCTGCGGGTGGTCGCAGCCGTTCGCCGGACGGTTTTCGATCACCCGTTCGGACCTGTCCGATCGGCGGGTATGCGACCTCGACTCGCTCTCAGATCTGGTGCAGGGCAGGGCCGTAGCCCTACCGTTCGTGACCATGAACAAGGCTCAGCTCGTCGATGCGCTGACCGCCCGGCTCGGTGACCGTCGGGCCGCCTCCGCCGCGGTGGATGCGATGGTCGACGTCATCGTGGACACCGTCGGTTCGGGCGGCTCGGTCACGCTGACCGGGTTCGGCGTGTTCGAGCCACGCCGGCGCGCGCCCCGGACCGCACGCAACCCGCGGACCGGGGAGACCGTCCCGGTGGGGGAGACGATCGTCCCGGCGTTCCGGCCGGGTGCCGCCTTCAAGGACCGGGTGGCCGCGAGCGAGGCCGCCGCCGCGGGCGCGACGAGCGCCCCCCGGCGCGCCCCGCGCGAGCGCGCGGCCTCCGCCGGGGTCGCGGCCCCGGCGAAGCCCGCCGCCACGAAGCCTGCCGCTGCGAGAACTGCCGCTGCGAAGTCCGGTGGCGCGAAGCCCGGCGCTGCAAAGTCGGGTGCCGCGAAGTCCGGCGCTGCGAAGCCCGCGGCCGCGAAGTCCGGCGCTGCGAAGCCCGCGGCCGCGAAGTCCGGCGCTGCGAAGCCCGCCGCTGCACAGTCGGGCACTGCGACGTCCGGCGCGAAGCCCGCGGCCACGAAGTCCGGTGCCGCGAAGCCCACAGCCGCAACGTCCCGCGCTGCAACGTCCCGCGCTGCGACGTCTGCCGCAGCGAAGCCCACGGCGAAGAAGCCTGCCGCCAAGAAGCCCCCCGCGCAGTAACCCCTCACCAACTCACCCCTCGGGCACGGTTGCCGAGGGGTACGTGAGAGCGGTGTGATCATGGTCGGGGGGCGCTGGTGTGCCTCTCGGCGCGCAGCATTTGGCTGCGGCGCTGGTGGAGGGTGCGGATCACGGTGAGGGTCCGGTCGGGGGTGCGGGTGAGGTCGGCGGCGGTGATCCGCAGGGTGTGCCAGCCCAGCGCCGAGGTGCGGACGTCCCGGGCGCGGTCCAGAGGGTCGTCGTGGTCGCTGCCGTCGTACTCGATCGCCAGCAGCGCCTCCGGGTAGGCGAGGTCGAAGCGGACCGTCCGGCCCTCGACGGCGAGCCGGTACTGCACCTGCGGTGCGGGCATCCCCGCCAGGACGAGGAGCAGCCGCAGCCTGGTCTCCGGCGGTGACTCCGCGCGTGGATCCGCCAGTGCGACGATCCGGTCGAGCCCGGCGCAGCCCCGCGCGCCCGGATGGGTGTCCCGCCACCGCAGCAGGTCGTCCGGGGCGAACCCGAGGCTGCGGGACCGCAGCCGGGACAGCGCGATCAGGTCGGGATGTGGCGGCACCCCCGGTGGGTGCGGGACGAAGGTGGGTCGGTCCCGGCGGGCCGCGAGTGCGTCGAGCGCGACGACGGCGTCGACCTGCCCGAGCCGTCGCACCAGGTCCCAGGCGGTGCGCAGCGGTGAGGTGACTCTCGCGCCGTCGGCGAGCCCGGAACCGGTGACCTCACCCCGGCGGGCGACGAGATCGTTGCGCGACCGGATCCGCCCGGGCGCGAGGACCTCGGCCGGCGCCTGCAGCGGCCCGCAGGAGGCTCCCAGCAGTTCGGCGGCGGAGAACCCGGCCGCGACGCCGCCGGCCCGGTCGGCGACCAACGCCGCCGCCCTGGCCAGCACGAGCGACGTGACCTGCACGGACGCGTGCACGTAGACGTCCGGGAAGAGCCGCCGGAAACCCGGACCGCGCAACATCCCCTTCGTCAGCCTGCCGCGGGCGACGGCCACGCTCCCGCGGAACGGTTCCATCCGGGCAGCCTCGCGCCCCGCACCCGCCCGCACGCCCCGATCCGCCACACCCTTCGCACCTGCACACCGATCGGCGGTGAGAGGTACAGCAGAGCTGCGGCGGGCCGCCTGGACAGCTCTGGTGTGCCGCTCGGAAGATCAGGGGGAGGGGCGGCGGTAGTAGTCGGCGAACAGCAGGTTCATCTCGGTGTCGAAGCCCAGCAGCCAGGTGCTCGCCTTGTGCGAGGGGACCTCGACGCCGCCGCTGCTGCCACTGCTGCTGCCAGGGCCGCCGGCGCCGCTACCGCCGCTGCCACCGACGCCGCTGCCACCGACGCCGGCCCCGGCGAGGAGCTCCGCCACGACGTCCGGGATCACCCCGCCCTGGCTGCTGATCAGCGTCACCCCGGGCTGCGCGGCCAGCGCGCGGAACCGGGCACGCCCGGCGTCGGGATCGTCCCAGTAGCCGTTCTCGCCGACCAGCGGCTCGACCGGGAGGTCGTCGGCCCGGCCGGAGCCCAGTCCGCTCTTCCCGGCGAACGGTGCGACGGTCTGCCCGCAGCGCAACGGCGGCGCCGTGAACAGCCGGTCCGGGCCGAACCGGGGCAGGAACCCGGCGAGCTTGCCGGCCTGGGTGTGCCCGGTCCCGGACAGCGGGCGCAGGTCGTCGTCGCCCTCCCAGGCGGTGCGGCTGCCGGCCTTCGCATGCCGCACCAGCACCACCGTCGACGACGGCACCCCGGCGGCGGCGAGCCGGGTCACCAGCCTCTTGTCGTGCCCGTGGGTGAGCTGCGCCGTCGCCTCGGCGGGGGAGACCCACCGCAGCGCGTCGGTCTCGTCGTTGGCGGTGAAGCCGTGGTCGCCGACCGCCTCGGCCGCCCAGTAGTGCACGACCTTCCGGCCACGGCCGGGCACCTGATAGGTGGTGTGTCCGAGCCGCGCACCGAGCCGGCAGTCCAGCCGGGCCTCCTCGGTGGTCTCGCGGAGCGCGGTCGCCGTCAGCGACTCGCCCGGATCCTGATGCCCTTTGGGCAGCGTCCAGTCGTCGTAGCGCGGCCGGTGCACCAGGGCGATCTGCAGTTCGCCGCCGGGCAGCCGCCGGTAGGGGACCGTCCCGGCGGCGACGACGTCGGCGAGGCCCGCCGGGTCGACCTCGGCGCCGTCGGTGCGCAGCCGGCTGAGGAACGTCATCGGCCGGTCAGTCCTCGGCCGAGCCGCGGCGCGAGTTCATCATCTCGACCTGGTGGTCGCGGACCCGGATGTTGGACGACCCGGGCGCCGGTGACGGCGACCAGACCCCGTCCGGCCCGAGCGTCCAGCATCGGGTGGCCGGATCGAGGCAGGAGTCGAACATGCCCCCGAGCTGGCCGGCCAGCTTCGGATCGGTCACCCGCAGCATCACCTCGACGCGACGATCGAGGTTGCGGTGCATCATGTCCGCCGAGCCGATCCAGTACTCGTCGGCGGCACCGAAGTGCAGCACCCGGGAGTGTTCCAGGAACGGCCCGAGCAGCGAGCGGATCGTCACGTTCTCCGACAGCCCCGGCCGCCCCGGGATCATCGCGCAGATGCCGCGGACCACGATGTCGACCGGCACCCCGGCCTGCGACGCCCGGTAGCAGGCATCGATCACGGCCTCGTCGACCAGCGAGTTCACCTTGATCCGGACGCGTGCGCCGGGCTCGCCGGAGTGGTGCGCCTCGATCTCGTCGTCGATCCGGCGCACGATGCCGCGGCGCACGCCGTAGGGCGCGACGAGCAGGCTGCGGTACGAGGTCTGCCGGGAGTAGCCGGTCAGCGAGTTGAACAGGTCGGTGAGGTCGGCGCCGATCGTCGGATCGGCGGTGAGCACGCCGATGTCCTCGTAGAGCCGCGCCGTCTTCGGGTTGTAGTTGCCGGTGCCGATGTGGCAGTAGCGGCGGATCTCCGAGCCCTCCTGCCGGACGACCAGCGCCGTCTTGCAGTGCGTCTTGAGCCCGACCAGCCCGTAGACGACGTGCACGCCGGCCTTCTCCAGCTGGCGGGCCCAGCGGATGTTGGCCTGCTCGTCGAACCGGGCCTTGATCTCGACCAGCGCGACGACCTGCTTGCCGGCCTCGGCGGCGTCGATCAGTGCGTTCACGATCGGCGAGTCGCCGGAGGTCCGGTACAGCGTCTGCTTGATCGCCAGCACGCCCGGGTCGGCGGCTGCCTGCTCTATGAACCGCTGCACCGACGTCGAGAACGAGTCGTAGGGGTGGTGCACCAGCACGTCGCCCTCGCGCAGCGTCGCGAACACGCTGCGCGGCGTCTCCCGCTCGGCGAACGCCGGGTGCGTGGCCGGACGGAACGGCTCGTCCTTCAGATCCGGCCGATTGACCCCGTGCACCTGCCAGAGTCCGGTCAGGTCGAGCAGCCCGGGCACCGTGACGACGTCGTTCGGGTCCACGTCGAGCTCGCGCAGCAGCAGCTCCAGGACGTGCTCGGACATCGTGTCGAGCACCTCGAGCCGGACCGGCGGCCCGAACCGGCGACGGGCCAGCTCGCGTTCGAGGGCCTGCAGCAGGTCCTCGTCGCGGTCCTCCTCGACCTCCAGGTCGGCGTTGCGGGTGACCCGGAACGGATGGACCTCGGCGACGTCCATGCCGGTGAACAGGTCACCGAGGTGCGCCGCGATGAGGTCCTCGATCGGCAGGAACGTGACGGTGCGGTTGCCGGCGCGGGTGTCGGTGTTCGGCGGGTCGACGGTCACCAGGCGTGGCACGTTGTTCGGGACCTTCACCCGGGCGAAGCGCTCGGTCCGGCCCTCCGGGTCGCGGACGGTGACCGCCAGGTTCAGCGACAGCCCGGAGATGTAGGGGAACGGGTGCGCCGGGTCCACGGCGAGCGGTGTCAGCACCGGGAAGACCGACTCGGAGAAGTAGTCACTCAGCCGCAGCCGCTCGGCGTCGGTCAGATCGTCCCAGGCCCTGATGTGCACGCCCGCCGATGCCAGCTCGGGCCGCAGCTCCTCCATGAACACCTCGGCGTGTGCCCGGGACAGTGCCCGGGACCGCTCGGTGATCCGGGCCAGCTGCTGGCGCGGGGTGAGACCGTCGGCGCTGCGCACGCTCAGGCCGGTCTCGTCGCGGCGCTTCAGGCCGGCCACCCGGACCATGTAGAACTCGTCCAGGTTGGAGGCGAAGATGGCCAGGAACTTGGCGCGTTCGAGCAGCGGCTGGCTGGAGTCCTCGGCGAGTGCCAGCACCCGGGCGTTGAAGTCGAGCCAGGACAGCTCGCGATTGAGGTAGCGGTCCTCGGGCAGCACGTCCGGCACCGACGACGCCGGCGTGGTCGCCCCGGCGGGCGGCGCGATCGGGGCGGCACCGGGCTGCGGGGTCGGCGCCGCCGGCGGTGCGGGGGTCTGCTGGGCCGGGATCTCGGCCGCTACCGGCTGCTCCGGGCTCACCTGGTCGGCGACGGCGCGGTTCGCGGTGTGCACCCGGCGGGACGCGGGACGCGGGGCCCGCCGGGCACCCGGCCGGGCCCCGGAGTGGGCGGGGCCGCCGTGCTGGGACGAGCCGTTCCGCCCGTTCGGTGCTGCCGCGTCGTCACTCACCCGGCGATTGTTTCGTACGCCGCTCGGGTCGGCCAAGGGAGACACCACCGGTGTCGGTGAATTCCCGGTGCCGCGATCGGAGATGTGTCACACCTTCGGGCAGCGCAGTGCCCCGGGCAGCGGCCTGCCGGACGCTCCGGCCTGCGGCAACCTGTCCCGGGCGTCGATCACCGCCCGGGTCCACTCCCCGACGCCGAGGCGGACGGCGTCGTCGAGATCGGTGACGGTGTCGACGTCGCGGCGCAGGCCGGGCCGCACACCGGGCAGCACGACCGCCCCGGATTCGCGGTGCGCCGCCGCCGAGGCGCCGCCGAAGTGCGGATCGAGCCGGTGGCCGGGGGCGACGAGCAGCAGGGTGGTGCCCTCACCGGGGGCGTCGGGCTGGAACGCCCGGTGCTCGCCCGAGCCGAACAGCCGGGCAGCGGTGGTGACGGCGTCGTCGAGCTCGGCGGGGCGCAGCGCAGGCAGGTCGGCCTGCAGCGCGCCGATCATCACGTCGTCGTCGCGTGAGCGCAGCAGCGCAGCACCGTGCCGCAGCGCCCCGTTCAGCCCGCGGCCGGGATCGGTGACGACCTCGACGCCGAGCGCGCCGACCTCCATCGCGACGGCCGGATCGGACGAGATCACCAGCACCCGGCGGACCGTCGTCGCGCCGACGGCGGCGGCGACCGTGTCGCGGGCCAGCGCCAGCGCGAGCCGCTGGTGCGCGCCGAGCTCGCCGACGCCACCGTCGGCGGCGCCGCGCAGCCTGGTCTTGGCCTTGGGCAACGGTTTCACCGGCACGACCAGGTCCACCCGCAGGGTCACGCGGACCATCGTCGCACCTCGGAGGTCGATCGCGCGTCACGGAGGAGTCACGGGACCGGGCCGGGCGGGGTGAACCGGGGTGTGCCCGAACGGGGGGTGGGTTTACCGGGACGGCCCGTTGTGGGGAGACTCCACCCCGACGATCCGGATCACTCGCGGTCCGGGACCGCTGACGACCCCGCCTCGAGGCGGGTGTGAGGAGGCCGCCGGTGGCCCGCGAGAAGGGCGGATTCTGGGTCGGGCTCGCCGCGACCGTGTTCTACCCGCTGGGATGGCTGACCGGCCGGCAGCGCTACGAGGGCCGCGAGCACCTGCCCGCGACCGGTGGCGCGCTGCTGGTCGGGAACCACATCTCCCACCTGGACCCGATCCACACGGCGCTGTTCGTGCACACCGCGCGCCGGGTGCCGCGGTTCATGGCCAAGAACAGCCTGTGGGACGTCCCGGTGCTCGGGTCGATCCTGCGCGGCAGCGGGCAGATCCCGGTCTTCCGCGACACCGCCGACGCCCAGCAGAGTCTCGCGGCGGGCACCCAGGCACTCGCCGACGGCAAGATCGTCATCATCTACCCGGAGGGCACGATCACCCGGGACCCGGACGGCTGGCCGATGCGCTCGCGGACCGGTGTCGCCCGGATGGCACTCGCCTCGGACGTGCCGATCGTCCCGATGGTGCACTGGGGCACCCGGGAGGTCTACGACCACTACGGCAAGCGCTTCCGGCCGCTGCCGCGCACCGAGCTGGTGCTGCGGGCCGGGGAACCGGTGGACCTGTCCGCCTACCGCGGACGCCCGGTCGACGCCGGCGTGCTGCGCGAGGTCACCGACCTGATCATGAGCCGGGTGCGGGACCTGCTGGCGCAGGTGCGCGACGAGCCCGCACCGGCCGAGTTCTTCCGGCGCGGGCCGGAGCGGGAGGCCGGGCGATGAGCGTGGGCGAGCGTCCGGTGAACGAGCCCGTGCACGACATCGTCCGGGTCGCGGTGCTCGGTGCCGGGAGCTGGGGCACCTCGTTCGCGAAGGTGCTCGGCGACGCCGGTCGCGAGGTGCGGCTGTGGGCCCGTCGCAGCGAGGTGGCCGAGACCGTCAACCGGACCCGGCAGAACCCGGACTACCTGCCCGGCGTCGAGCTGCCGGACCGGCTGCGCGCCACCGCCGACCCGGCGGAGGCCCTCGACGGGGTCGACGCGGTGGTGCTGGCGGTGCCGTCGCAGTCGCTGCGCGCCAACCTGGAGCGCTGGCGCGATCTGATCCCGGACGGGGTGACGCTGACCAGCCTGGCCAAAGGCGTCGAGCTGGGCACCCTGAAGCGGATGACCGAGGTGATCGACGACGTCACCGGCGTCGGTGTGGACCGGCTCGCCGTGGTCTCCGGGCCGAACCTGGCCGCCGAGATCGCACACGAGCAGCCGACCGCCACCGTGATCGCCTGCGCCGACCACAGCCGCGCCGTGGCCCTGCAGACGGCGTGCGCGACCGGCTACTTCCGCGCCTACACCAATACCGACGTGATCGGCGCAGAGCTGGGGGGCGCCGGCAAGAACGTGATCGCGCTGGCGGTGGGCGTCGCGTCCGGGATGGGGCTCGGTGACAACTCGCGGGCGTCGCTGATCACCCGCGGGCTGGCCGAGATGTCCCGGCTGGGGATGGCACTGGGGGCGTCGCCGCTGACCTTCGCCGGACTCGCCGGGATGGGCGACCTGGTGGCGACCTGCTCGTCGCCGCTGTCGCGCAACCGCACCTTCGGCGAGCAGATCGGCCGCGGCGCGACACTCGCCGAGGCCGAGCAGGCCAACCACGGGCAGGTCGCCGAGGGCGTCAAGTCCTGCCTGTCGATCTGCGAGCTGGGCGAGCGGAACGGTGTCGAGCTGCCGATCGCGGACGCGGTGCGCCGGGTGTGCCACGAGGGGATGACGGCGCCGCAGATGGCGAAGGAACTGATCTCGCGGGCGCCGAAGCCCGAGTAGCGTTGCGTCCGATGAACGGCGACGGGACCAGGTGTGTGCGGGGCGGTGGGCACGGCGCACCGGAGGTCGGGGCCCCCGTGCACCGCGGGCCGGTGCTGACCAGCACCTTCCACCTCGGGCGGCCGGAGCAGGCAGAACCGGGCGCCGACTTCTACGCCCGCGCGGACAACCCGACGTGGCGCGAGTTCGAGGCCGCCGTCGGCGCGCTCGACGGCGGGCCGTGCGTCGTGTTCCCGAGCGGGATGGCGGCGATCGCGGCGGTGTTGCGCGGTTTCACCGGGCCGGATCGCGGCGTGCTGCTCCCCTCGGACGGCTACTACGTGGCCCGCGCGCTGGCCGACGAGGAGCTGGCGCCGCTGGGTGTCGGCGTCGCGTACTGCGCGACCGCCGGGGACTGGATCGCGGCGATCGAGGAGTCGCGGCCGGGGCTGGTGCTGCTGGAGACGCCGTCCAACCCGGGCCTGGAGGTGTGCGACGTGGCCGCGATCGCGGCCGCCGCGCACCGGATCGGTGCGGTCGTCGCGGTCGACAACACGACCTGCACACCGCTGGGACAGCAGCCGATCGCACTCGGCGCGGACCTGGTGGTCGCCTCGGACACCAAGGCGCTGTCCGGGCACGGGGACCTGCTGCTCGGACACGTCAGCGCCGCCGATCCGGTGCACGCCGAGCGGATCCGGGCCGCCCGGACCCGGGGCGGCGCGATCCCCGGCCCGATGGAGACCTGGCTGGCGCTGCGCGGGCTCGGCACCCTGGACCTGCGGCTGGCCCGGCAGGCGGAGAACGCCCGGGCGCTCGCGGTGGCGCTGCGCGAGCACCCCACGGTGCGCGACGTCCGCTGGCCCGGGCTGGCCGACGACCCGGCGCACCTGCTGGCGCGCACCCAGATGCGCCGCTGGAACGGCGTCCTGCGGTTCACCCTGCCCGACGTGCACGCCGTCTCGGACTTCCTGGCGCGCAGCACGCTGGTCGACTCGACGACGAGCTTCGGCGGGCTGCGTACCGCCGCGGACCGGCGGGCCCGCTGGGGCGACGCGGTGCCCGACGGACTGGTGCGGTTGTCCTGCGGGGTGGAGGACACCGACGACCTGGTGGCCGATGTGCTCGGGGCGCTCGAGGCGCAGTGACCGACCCGCCGGCGCCGTTGTCACGTGCTGCCGGCCACGGACTCCGGCACCGGTCCGGCCGGTGTCTCAGGCTCCGAGCAGACGCCGGAGCAAAGAACGGTGCTCGTCGTGCATGCGGTGGGTGGCGGCGAGTGCCGACTCCGTCGATCTCGCAGTGATGCCCGCCGCGATCGCCTCGTGCAGGGCGAGCAGATCGGAGCCCATCGTGCTGGCGTGCGGGCTGAGCTGGACCGAACGCAGGATCGCCTCGTGGGAGTCGTCGAACGCCCGGAGCAGCATCGGAGACCTCACCGACGCGAGGATCGCCCGGTGCAGGGCGATGTCCGACTCGATGGTGTTCCGCTCGGCGGCGACGTCGTCCTTCAGGCGGTCCATGGCGTCGACGACCAGGTCGGCGTCGAGGTCGGGCATCGTGCCCGCCAGCGCCAGCGCTCCGGCCTCGAGCACTTCCCGGAAGCTCACGACGTCGATCAGGCCGACGACGTTGATTTCCCCGTCGGAATCGGGGACCTCGGTGGACATGAGGAAGGACCCGCGCCCGGCCTGCGACTCGATGATGTCCATCGCCCCGAGAGTTCCCAGTGCTTCCCGGATCACCGGACGACTCACGCCGAATTCCTCGGCGAGTATTCGTTCCGAGGGAAGGCGGTCACCCACGTTGAAACGGCCACCACGAATCTGACGGAGCAGTTGGGACGTGACGCGGCTGCGCTGGGTCGTGCTGGTCCTGCCCCTCACGTCAGTCCCCGCTCCCTGGGTCGTGGTCAGGCCGTCGAGCCTATCGCACCCGCATCGTAGCGACCGATGACGGTGGGTGGCGGAGTCCGATTCCGCCACCCACGCGTCGGGCGGAAACGAGTGGCCCTAGATTCCGGACAGCACGTCCCGAAGTGCGTCGCCGTAGATGTCGATATCGGATTCTTTCATGGGCGTCGACAGGCATCCCGTTCCGCGGAGCATCATGTTGATTCCGCGATTGAGCAGTCCGAGTCGAACGGCGATCCAGAGTGCGTGATCGGAACGGAGATGTTGCGCGACCGAGCCGACCGGTTCCTCGTTGATATTGATGTGAAACATCGAGCCCATGCCGTTGATGTGGACGGTCATTCCGGCTCGCGCGAACTCCTCCACCGAGCGGGCCGCGAAACCGTCGCGCAGGGTCCGGAGCCGGGAGTAGTCCTCCTCGCCGAAGTCCGACAGCGCCGCGAGGCCGGCCCGCAGCGCGATCGGGCTGGCGGTGAACGTTCCGCTCTGCGGCATCGGATCGCCGGTGTCGGCGAGGTGGGCCATCACGTCACTCCGCCCGCCGAAGCCGGCCAGCGCGAAACCACCGCTGAGGATCTTGCCCACGGTGACCAGGTCCGGTGTCACGCCGAAGACGCTCTGGGTGCCACCGTAGGCGGCGCGCAGGCCCTGGATCTCGTCGAAGAGGACCAGGGCGCCGTGCGCGCGGGCCTGCTCGAACACCGCGTCGAGGAAGTCCGGGGTGGCGGTGATCAGGGCGTTGTTGCCCAGGAACGGCTCGACGACCACGACGGCGATCTCGTCGCCCCACTGTCCGAAGGCCGAGGCGACGGCCGCGGCGTCGTTGTACACGGCGGTGAGGGTGGAAGTGTCGTCGAGTCCCGCGGAGCTGGGCAGTGCGGGGCGCGCCGTACCCGGTGGGAGCGCCGTGCGGGGCCAGATGTCCTGCACCAGTGACACCTCGGAGCCGTGGTAGGCGCCCTCGAACTTCAGGACCCGCTTGCGCCCGGTCGCGGCCCGGGCCACCCGGATCGCGTACTGGAGCGCTTCGCTCCCGGTCGAGGTGAACCGAACCGTCTCGAGGGCCGGCAGTCGCCGCCGGAGCTCGCGGGCGAGCTCGGCCTCCTCGACGGTCGGTGTCCCGAGAGCCTGCCCGGCGATCAGCCCCGCACGGGCGGCCTCCGCGGTGCGGGCGTGGCCGTGCCCGTGGATGAGGCTCGTGTAGTTGTTGATCAGGTCGAGATACACGTTCCCGTCGAGATCGGTGAGTCGCGCACCCTCCCCGTGAGACGCATAGAACGGGTAGGGCGGATACGCCATCGTGCCTCGGGAGACGCTTCCGACCACACTCTTCCCGGCGGCCTCGAACGCCTCCCGCGATCGGGGAGTGCGCGCACGGTATCGAGCACGCTCGCGCTCCGTCAGAGCCTCGACGTCACGACACGCGGTGTGAACCACAGCTACCTCGTCCCTTGTCTGCAAACTGGCCAGACCAGTATGACCAGAGTGTGGGAGGTGGGCAAGTGGGCCGGTGGACCGAGGTTCGACGTGCCGGATGCTCATCTCGTCGAGAGGGTTGCAGGCGTCCGATTCACTCAACGATGCCGCATCTACCTGGTGCTTCCCGCGGGTGTCGAAGCCGGCAGGGCGTGGCGGACATGGTTGCCCTCGAGGCGGTCGGTTGCTCACGGGGTGGTGTCGACGATGCTGCAATCCGAGGGGGCAGGGGATCGGAGGGCAATCTTGCCAGACTGGCCTTACCAGTCTTACCATCCGTCCACCTCGCTGCGGTCCCGTGGTTTCCCAGGGCGCAAGGGGGTGCACATGGCAATGCCGGTCCACGCCCATCCTCGGTCCGACAGAAGGAAGACGGAGCAATGGATGTAGTTCTACTGCTCGCTCTGGTGGCGGGCATCGTCACCGTTGTCACGATCGTGCTGACCACGAAGCTGGATGCGTTCGTCGGGCTCATCATCGCGTCGTTGCTGACCGGGCTCATCGCGGGCACGGCGCCCAGTGCGCTGGTCGACGCGATCACCACCGGATTCGGGAACACTCTCGCGAACGTGGGATTCGTCATCGGCCTGGGTGTCGCGATCGGCAAGATACTCGAGGTCAGCGGGGCCGCCCACGCGCTCGCCAGATCTGTTCTGCGCCTGTTCGGCAGAGGGCGGGAGCCGTGGGCGATGTGTGGAGTCGGCTCGGCGGTCGCCATTCCGGTCTTCGGCGACTCGGCCTATCTGCTCCTGACCCCGTTGGCGCGGGCGATCGCCCGGCTACGGGGCACCGGATACGCGACGCTCGGGATCGCACTCGCCGCGGGCGTGGCGATCACCCACAATCTGGTTCCGCCGACCCCGGGGCCGCTGGCCGTCGCCGGCATCATGGGCGCCGACATCGGCAGCGTGATCCTCGTCGGTCTTGCGATGTCGGTCGTGATGCTCGTGGCCTGCGTCGGCTACGCGAAGGTGGTCGGGCCCCGCGTCGAGCCCTTCATCTCGGAGGAGATCAAGGCCGAGGTGTACGGGCCGGCCAGGGCGACGTCCGGTGTCGGGGCGGCGCAGCGAGGCGACACCGGCTCCGCCGGGGCACCGGGAGAGCCGGCCGCGGCCGGTTCGAACGGGGCCGACTCGGTCGGCAGCGGCGTGCATCCCGAACTCCAGGACACCCCCGCGGGCGGGAAGCCGCACCGGGTCAGCGCCTGGCACGCGGTGGCGACACTCCTCGTGCCCATCGTCCTCATCGTCGTCAACACGCTGGTGACGACGATCGACAGGAATCAGCAGGGCGTCCTGACCGGGGACTTCGAGCCGTCGAGGTGGACCGAGCCGTTCCTGTTCGTCGGCAGCCCGATGGTCGCGCTGACGATCGGGCTCGTCCTCGCGGTCTACCTGCTCCTCCCGAGGTGGGCGCCCCGCAAGGTGACCCACCGCTGGCTCTCCGAGGCAGCGGCGTCGGCGGGCATGATCCTGCTGGTCACCGGAGCCGGTGGCGCGTTCGGGGAGGTCCTGCGGCAGACCGGCATCGGCGATGCCCTGGCCGGTGCCATCAGCGCGCTCGCGCTCCCCGCCTTCCTCCTGCCGTTCATCATCGGAACGGTGCTGCGCACTGCACAGGGCTCGGCGACGGTAGCCATGATCACCGCCGCCGGGGTCGCCGCGCCCATCGTCGGGCAGCTGGGTGTCGATCCCCTCCTGATGGTGTTCGCCTGTATCACCGGGGCCATGGCGGTGAGCCACTACAACGACTCGTTCTTCTGGGTGGTCACCCGGGTGATGGGGCTCGACGGCACCGCGGCGCTGAAGGCCCAGACCGGGATGACCGCCTTCCAGTGGCTGGCCGCCATCCCCATGCTCTTCGTCCTCGATGTCGTCTTGTGAGTCCGTCGTCGGACGGACGTCGCCATACCAGGGAGTGTCATGAGTGCAGACAGCGTCACGAGTGCAGACAGCGCCGAAGGATTCTTCAGGACCGTGCAGGGTGACGTCCCGGTCGGGGAGATCGGGCACGTCCAGCCCCACGAGCACCTGTTCATCGACCTCGGGAACACCGCGGTCCAGCAGGGAACCGTGCTGGCCAGCGACGAGGAGATCCATCTCGGCAACTACTACGAGACGCGCCGGCACCACTCGGCGTACAGCGTCGTCATGGACAGTGTCGAGGTCGCGGTGCAGGAGGTGCGCGAGTACCGCGAGTTCGGCGGGGACGCCATCGTCGATCCCACGTCGATCGGTCTGTCCCGGAACCCGGAGGGGCTCGAGCACGTCTCCCGGCAGACCGGCGTACACATCGTCATGGGGTGCGGCTACTACTACCGCGACTACCAGCCGCCCGGCGTGGGGGAGAAGTCCGCGCGGGAGATCGCCGCCGAGATCGTGCACGACATCGGGGTCGGCGTCGGGGAGCGCCGGATCAGGGCGGGGGTGATCGGCGAGATCGGCCTGTCGTCGCCGCTGGATCCGCAGGAGGCGATCGTGCTGGAGGGCGCGGTGTACGCACAGCGGGAGACCGGCGCAGCTCTGATGATCCATCCGGGTCGCGACGGCGCGGCGCCGGCCGAGGCGCTTGACGTCGTCACGAGCCTCGGCGGGGACCTCGGCCGAGTCGTGATGAGCCACATCGACCGGACCCTGTTCGAGGTGGACGCGATGGCGGATCTCGCGAGCTCGGGGTGCTATCTCGCGTTCGACCTGTTCGGTCAGGAGTCGAGCTACTACCCGTACGGCCCGATCGACATGCCCAACGACGCCACGCGGGTCGACTACCTGATCGAGTTGATCAGGCGCGGGTACGGACGTCAGCTGCTCGTCGCCCAGGACATCTGCAAGAAGGCCTTCCTGCGGACCTACGGCGGTGAGGGGTACGGACACGTGCTGCGGAACGTCATCCCGTTGATGCGCCGGAAGGGGATGACCGACGAGCAGGTCGAGATGATCACCCGGGAGAATCCGAAGCGGGCGATCGCGCTGGCGCCCGGCGCCGCCGGGACCGGATGAGCCGCGGACCCGGGAACCGCTACTCCCGGGCGATCTCGCCCAGCCAGCCCTGGAGCTCGGCCGGCCGCAGGTCGCAGTACGGGCAGACGGCGACGAACGTCGGCGCACCCGGACCGGAGACCTGGAGCCGTTCGCGTGCCCCGCGGCGACCGCAGCAGGTGCAGGTGGACTCCCGCAGCTCCGGATCGGGATGCTCGCCCGTGTCGTCCATGGCCCGTGTATAGCGCTGCGGCGCAGGGCATGCACCGGGCTGTGGCCGACCGCACGCCGGGTGTGAAGCAGGCGTTTCCGCTGGTTACGCCGGGATGGCCGGTGGCAGGCGACGGCCCCGCGCGGGCGGCGCGGGTTCGGAGTACACCGATCGTCGGTGTCGCTATCACACTCGCGTAACCCGGCTTCCGTATGGTCGACTACATCACGGACCTCGAGCGTTCGCGGAGGTGGTCGCGTGCCGTACCGACAACCCGTCCCCAGTGGTGCCGGGACCGTCGTCACCCCCGATCTGAGAGCGGTCGATCCGCTCCCCGACGATCACCCGCCCGCACCGGGGACCGAGCCGCCGCCCACGGCGTCGGTCCCGACTGGGACCCGGGTACTGCTCCTCAACGCCAGCTTCGAACCGCTGGCCGTCGTCACCTCGAAGCGGGCGATCCGCCTGCTGCTCTCCGGTAAGGCCGAGTGTCTCCAGGAGGCACTGGAGGGCACCGCCTTCCGGTCGGAGAATCTCTCGCTCCCCGCACCGTCGGTGCTTCGCCTGTCCCGCTACGTCCGCGTCCCGTACCGCCGCGCGGTGCCGATGACCCGGGCCGGGGTACTGCGCCGGGACGGCCGCCGCTGCGCCTACTGCGCCCGGCGGGCGGACACCATCGACCACGTCGTGCCGCGCAGCCGCGGCGGTGCGCACAGCTGGGAGAACTGCGTCGCCGCCTGCCGTGCATGCAACTCGCGCAAGGCGGACCGGCTCGTCGAGGAGCTCGGCTGGACACTGGCGACCGTCCCCGGGCCGCCGTCGCGCAGTGGGGCGGGCGTGCTGGTGCTGGCGGTCGAGCCGTTGCCGGCCTGGGAACCCTGGCTCGCCGCGGCATAGCGCCGTGCGGGCCTGCGACCCCGCCCCACGGGAGCGGGTGGGATCGCAGGCACCGCGCCGCCCGACGGCCGGATCAGGGGCGGAGCAGCCGCGAGGCCAGCCGCACCCGGCGCCGGACCGGGCGGGTGTCGCCGGCCCGGAAGGAGCGGCAGTCGGCGCCGCAGGCCCCGCAGTCGGTGCCCGGGCGGTAGTGCTCGTGCGCGTCGCGCCCGTGCCCGCACCGGCACAGCTCGACGACCGCGGGGGCCTGCGGGGCGGCCGGGGGCACGGTGGGGGTCCGGTCGGCGTCGTCCGCGGCGGGCCGCGGGGCCGGGATCGCGCCGGCCGGCGTGATGACGGTCGGGGTGTCCGGGGTGACGCTCATCGAGGGGCTCCTGTCGGGATCCGCTACGGCCGGGCGGCCGTTCTGCCCGGTGAGTCGCCTGCTCCGGGTGGCCCATTAGCGATTCCGCCGTGGGTTCCCCAGATCTGATGAGCGGCGTCCATGATCGTGCACGTTGGGTGTCCGTCGGGCCCTGACCTGCAACTATGCGTAGCGGTGACCTCGATCGCGACGGTCCGGCGTCAACCTTTCGGGCGCGTCGGACGTCCTACTACGACGAGACAACCGGACCTCTCGAACGGTCCCGGAAGGATTCCGATGCGCAACGCGGTTCCCCCGCCCCCCGTGAAGCGGCGCCGTACCGGCCGTCGGCTCCTGGTCACCGCACTGACCCTGGCGCTGGTGTTGCTGTTGGCGGTGGCCGGTGCGGCCGTGTACCTGGTGTCGAGCGTCGGCAACGACGTGCCCCGCATCCCGGACGCCTTCCGCGGGCTGGCGGCGGCCGACCGGCCGGCGACCTTCGGCGGGACCACCTTCCTGCTCGTCGGCACCGACTCGCGGGCCGAGGAGCCGATCACCGGTGCCGGTGCCGCACCGGACGCCGACGGTGGCTCCGAGCGCAGCGACGTGATCATGCTCGGCACGCTCGCCCCGGACGGGAGCAGCGCGTCGGTGGTGTCGATCCCGCGCGACTCCTGGGTGGAGATCCCCGGGCGGGGTATGGACAAGGCCAACGCCGCGTACGCCTACGGCGGGGCGCCGCTGCTGATCGAGACCGTCGAACAGCTCACCGGGGTCCGGGTCGATCACTTCGGCGTGATCGACTTCGCCGGGTTCACCACCCTGGTCGACTCGGTGGGCGGCATCGACGTGACGGTCGCCCGGGCCACCAGCAATGCCGGCGTCGACTTCGCGGCGGGGGAGAACCATCTCGACGGCACCCAGGCACTGGCCTACGTCCGGCAGCGCTACGGCCTGCCCAACGGCGATCTGGACCGGGCGGCGCGCCAGCAGAACGCGATCAAGGCGCTGCTGGAGCGGGTGCAGGCGACGGCGACCAGCGACCCGGCCGCGCTCTACTCGTTCGCGACCAGCGTCGGCGACGCGGTCAGCGTCGACGACTCGCTGACCAACACCGCGCTCGTGCAGCTGGCGGTGGCGAACCGGAACCTGCGCGGATCGGACGTGGCGTTCGTGACCGCGCCGGTCGCCGGGCTGGGCCGGGAGGGCGCGCAGTCGGTGGTGTACCTGGACGAGACGCGCGGGCAGGAGCTGTGGGGAGCGGTGCGCGACGGATCGGTGCGGCAGTTCGCCGAGCTGAACCCGGGTGCGGCGCTGGGTGGGACGCCGTCCTGACCGGAGTGCCGGACGGAAACGGGGGCCGGTGCACCGCACCGGCCCCCGCGTTCGCCGGACGGGTCAGGCCCAGGTCTTCCAGGGCGCCTCGCCCTTCGACCACAGGCCGTTGAGGAACTCGTAGTCCTTGAAGGTGTCCATCGCGCACCAGAAGTCCTCGTGCTGGTGCACGCCGAGCTGGCCGTCGCGGGCGAGCCGCTGCAGCGGCTCGTGCTCGAGCCACACGTCGTCGTCGCCCTGCTCACCGAGGTAGGTGTCGAGGAACTCGCGCTTGAAGGCGAAGAAGCCGCCGGAGACGAAGCCGGTCACCTGGGTGGGCTTCTCGTTGAACTCGACGACCTGGTTGCCGTCGACGTGCATCTCGCCGAACTTCGAGGTCGGGTGCACGCCGGTGACGGTGCCGATCCGGCCGGACTCCTCGTGCTCCTTGGCCAGGGCGTTGATGTCGACGGTGGCGACACCGTCGCCGTAGGTCAGGAAGAAGCTGTCGGTGTCGACGTACTGCGCGATCTTCCGGATCCGGGAGCCGGTGGCGGCCTCCAGGCCGGTCTCGGCGAAGGTGATCTCCCAGTCCTCGTCGACGCCGTTGTGGAAGTCGATCTGGTGCTTCTCGGACATGGAGAGCGTGAAGTCCGCGGAGCGGGCGCGGTAGTCGAGGAAGTACTCCTTGATCGCCCAGCTCTTGTAACCCAGGCACAGGATGAAGCGGCGGTAACCGGCCTCCCGGTAGATCTTCATGATGTGCCAGACGATCGGACGACCGCCGATCTCGACCATCGCCTTCGGGAGGCTCTCGCTGGCCTCCCGGATGCGGGTGCCCTTGCCTCCGCAGAGGATGACGACGGGGGTCTCGGGGTTCATGCGGTCCTCTCGATCTACGGGGAGCGTGGCGGGGCGGCTACGTCGCTGATGGTTCAACCGCTCACCACTACCGCATCGTTATCCCATATGGCCCGAGAAACAGGTCACAGCGGACCCTTCCGGGCGCTGTTTGTGCAGGGTTCATCACGAAGAGTCGTGTCTGTCGGGTTGATTCGGTTCGGGATCGTTCGTGGCGCTGAGCCGGACTGTGCGCTCGACGTGCCGACGATGGTCGAGCACGAGGAATCGCATCGCCGCCGGTGTCCACGGCGGGCGTGTCGCCGCCCGCGAGGTCGTCGATGATCCGGACGAGCTACGTATGCTGCGTCGGACCCGGGACCGCGCGGTGGCGGCGGCCGTCCCGTTGAACGAGTTCCTGGCCCGTGAGGATGAGGTGACCCGCCCGCGTGGTCGACGAGAGCCCGACCCGTAGCCGGCTCCGCAGTGAGCTGATCCGGGTCCGCGACCTGGCCGGCATCTCGGCGCGCGGGATGGCGCGAACCCTCGGCCTGAACCGCGGCGTCGTACAGCGGTTCGACACCGGCCGCGGGATGCTCCCGCTGGACCGGATCGAGGCATGGCTCGACGTCTGCGCGGTCGTCGGCGCGGACCGGGATCGCATCCTCGGCATCGCCGAGCGCGCCACCGGCGAGACACGGCCGTGGCGCGACCTGCTGGAGCGGGTCGGGCACCTGCAGGCCGACGGCCGGGAGCGGGAGTCCGAGGCCGTCGCCGTCGTGTCGTTCCAGCCCACCGTGTGGCCCGGGCTGCTGCAGACCCCGGAGTACGCGCGGCTCGTGCTGTCCGCAGGGCACACCACCGATGTCGACGGTGCTGTCGCCGCCCGGATCGCCCGCCAGCAGGTCCTCTTCGAAGGGGCGACCCGGTTCAGCTGGGTGCTGACCGAGCACGTCCTTCGTGCCGACCTCGGACGGCCGGACGTGCTGGCCGCACAGCTCGACCGGGCCCGGTCGCTTGCCCGGCTCGACACCGTCTCGATCGCCGTGCTGCCGGACTCGGTGCCACTGCTGCCCTGGCACAACTTCCTGATCTGGACGCCGGCGGAGGGCGATCCGTACGTCACCGCCGAGCTGGTGCACGGATCGCAGGAGGTGCACGGCCGGGAGGACGTCGCCGAGTACCGGGCGCTGTGGGAGAAGCTGGAACGGCACGCGCGGCCGTTCGTCTGAGGCGGATGGCTCACGACCCGGTCAGGGCCGCCCGGTCTGCTCCCCGAGCTGCGGCCGGCAGAGGCGTTCGCGCTGGTGGTGACGGACGACCAGCTGCGCTCCACAGAACTGACGAACCGGACGTCGTCACCGCAACAGGGCCGTTCGGCGCAACGACGGTGCAGGCATGACGACGCAGAACGGACCTCGGCACGGCGACACCCGGCAGCAGCCGTGGTGGGACGCGCAGGCGCAGGTACCGGGGAGTGTGCCGCCGATCGACATCCCGGCCCAGCGCAGCGCACCCGCCGACCCGTCGATGCCACCCACGGCGCGGCGCTGGCCGAAGCGGCTCGGGGTCGCCGCCGTGACGGTCACGGTCTTCGTGCTCGGCCTCGCGATCGGCGGCAGCGGCGGCGCGCCCGCCGGGCCGGTGGAACCCGTCGCCGCGGCGCCGGTCTCACTGCCCGCGGACCTGTCCCGGATCGAGAGCCTGGAGCAGCAGCTCGCGGACGCGCAGCGGGCGAGCCAGGACCTGCAGGCCGAGCTGGACGCGCGCCCGGCCGAGCCGCCCGCCCCCGCCGAGCCGCCCGGCCCGGTGGCGGCCGCACCGGTGGAGAGCGGCCCGGCGACGACGGTGTCCGACGGCATCTACGAGGTGGGCGTGGACATGGCCGCGGGCCGCTACAAGACGCCTGGTCCGGGCACCGACAGCTTCGTCGGGATGTGCTACCTCGAGCGCGCGTCGGACGACCTCGGTGAGCTGGACTCGATCATCGCGAACGACAACATCCAGGGCCCGTCGTCGCTGACGGTCAACGACGGGGAGTTCGCGAAGTTCTCCGGCGGTTGCACCTGGACGAAGCAGTAGCGGCGATCAGGCGGGCCGGCGCAGGTCACACCTCGGCCAGGTCGACGTCGTGGTGGTCGTCGTACGCCCGCGCGGTGCCGCTCGCCGCGGTGAAGGCCGCCATCCGGCCGGCGTCGGTCTCGGTGACGGTCATCCCGCGCCGCCAGTAGCCGCTCGCGTGCAGGTCCGAGCGGTCCAGGCCGCGCTCGCGCAGCAGGTGCCGCCGGACGTCGCGCACCATCGCCGCC
The DNA here is from genome assembly GCF_003945385.1 of Pseudonocardia autotrophica. Classification (NCBI taxonomy): domain Bacteria; kingdom Bacillati; phylum Actinomycetota; class Actinomycetes; order Pseudonocardiales; family Pseudonocardiaceae; genus Pseudonocardia; species Pseudonocardia autotrophica. The sequence goes on along the minus strand of NZ_AP018920.1, from coordinate 5,612,925 downwards.
TCACCGGCCACCCAGGCCTGCACCCGTCCGCCGGGGAGTGCGAGATCACGCAGCGCTACCACCGGGTCGTCGTGGAGCCAGACGATCCGCGGGTCGTCGGAGCACCGCTCGGCGGGGCCGTCGACCTGCAGCAGGGCGCGGGCATCGGCGCCGGGCAGCGACTCCAGGATCGCGACGGCGCCGGGGGCCGCGGTCGCGTCCCCCACCAGCAGGTGGGCGTCGACGTCCGGGCAGGCCCAGAACTCCGAGCGCGGCCCGGTGAACCGGACCGGCTGTCCGGGCACCGCGGTGCGGGCCCAGCGTGCCCCCGGCCCGTCCCCGTGCAGGACGACGTCGAGATCCAGCTCGGTCGACACCGGATCGAAGCGGCGCACCGTGTACGGCCGGAACGCCGGCCGCGGCCCGTCGAACTCCAGGTTCGGGAACGTCCCGCGGACGACCGGATCGTCGCCGGGCTCGGCGGGCAGTGCGAGCTTGATCGCGTCGGCGGGCAGCGCGCCGTCGGCGAAGGGGGCCAGCCCGCTCCCACCGAGGGTCACCCGCAGGCAGCCCGGGGTGACCGGCGCCGTCCGGATCAGGTGCGCCTCCCACAGCCGCAGCCGGGCCCCGGCCCGATTGCGCCTGCGCAGTTCCTCGTGCACGCCGGTCATGTGCGATCCACCTTTCCGAACACCGGGTCGAGCCGGTCGAGCAGCCATGGGATGTTTCCTGCGGTCGGCAGCCGTAGCGCGCTGACCGTCGCGAGATCGACGACCTGGTAGCGGCCGTCGCGGGCGACCGCGAGCCGTGCGAACAGCTGGCTGCCGGTGACCTGGCCGGACAGCTCCTCGGAGCTCGCCGCCAGCAGGAGCAGGTCGGTGTCGAGCAGGTCGAGCTGCTCGAACGACAGGGTTGCCGCCCCGGCGCCGCGGGCCGAGCCGCTCTGCCGGGGCAGGGCGGCGACGGCGTCGTCGAGGTGCATGCCGAGCGTGGCGAACAGGTCGGCGGTGATGTCGTCCGGGCGCCCGGTGACGGCGACCGAACCGGGCTCGCGGGCCCAGCCGACGACGAACGCGGCACCGTCCAGCCCGGGATGCGCGGCCCGGGCAGCCGCCAGGGTGTCCTCCACGTCGGCGACCAGCCGGTCGGCCCGATCGGACCGGCCGAGCGCGGCGCCGATCGAGCGCGCTTCGTCCTGCCAGCTGTCCGCGAGTACGCCGTGCGTGTCGGCGACGGTCGGCGCGATCGCGGCGAGCCGCGGGTAGAGCTCGTCGATCCCGGCGAACGAGTGGGCCAGGATCAGATCGGGCTCCAGCGCGGCGACCTTCTCCAGGCTCAGCCCGTCCCCGGAGGTCGTGTCCAGCAGCTCCGTCCGCCCGGCGTCAACCGTCCCGGCCGCCCACGGCCAGATCCCGTCCGCCGAGTACGGCGAGCTGGCGATCGCCACCGGCGTGACGCCGAGCGCGGTGGTCACGTCGACGTCCGCGAGGCCCAGTGCGACGACCCGGACCGGCTCCCGCGGGATGACGGTCTCGCCGAGCCGGTGGGTCAGTGTGACGGGGAAGGCGCCGTCCGCGGCCGGTTCCGCCGGTGTGGACGCCGCCGTGGAACAGCCCGTGACCAGGGCGACCGCGAGCACCGCGGGGATGAGGGTTCTGAGCACGGAGCGAAACTATGACAAGCTGTCACTGATGAGCAAGGGTAACCTCAGTTACTAGGCTGGACGGCATGACGATCGACGCCCGCACCGGACGCCGCCGCCCTGGCCCCGCGCCCCGGGTGAGCCGGGAGGCGATCGCCGACGCCGCACTCGCGATCGGGTTCGACCGGCTCACCGTGACCGCGGTCGGTGAGCGGCTGGGCGTCTCGCACGGGGCGCTCTACCGGCACGTCACCGACCGGGACGACGTCGTGCGGGCCGCCGCCGAGCGGCTCGTCGAGCGGCACCCGCCGCCGCCTGCGGCTCAGCACTGGCCGGAGACGCTCGTCGCTGCCGCCGTGGCCTACTGGGACCTGCTGCGCAGCACTCCCGGCCTGGTCGAGGCACTGCTGGCCAGCCCGGCCGCCCGGGAACCGCTGCACGTGCACGGCACCGCGCTGACCAGGGCGCTGCTGGCGCACGGGCTCCCGGCGGAGACCGCGGTGCTGGCCGCGGACAGCGTGCTCGACCTCGCACAGGACTCGGCGCGCACCGCGGCCCGGCTGGACGACGCTGATCCGGACCGGATCCGGCGGCGGATCAGTGCCCGGCTGACCCGGGACGACGACGAACCGGCCCGTGAGGTGATCATCGGCGCCCTGCTGGGGGAGCCGGGGGACTGGTTCCGGCGCAAGCTCGACGTCGTCGTGCGGGGGGTGGAGACCCTGGTCGGACCGTGAGGGTGGACCTGCCGGGCCGGTGTTCGTGGGCCGGGGGAGTGTGTCGGTTCAGTCCTCGGTCACGATCCGGCGCACGGTGTTGCGGTGGAAACCGGTGAGTTCGGCCAGCTCGACCTGTGAGACACCGGTCGCGGCGGCCTCCCGGATCGCGTTCCGCAGGACCGCGTCCGCGGCGTCGAGTTCGGTCCTCGCCCGGTCGCGTTCGCGCACGGCGGCATCCAGGCGTGCGCGTGCCGAGCCGGTGGTCACTGCCGGAGCATGACACCGGTCCGGTCCCGGGAGTGGCCGGTCCGCTTCGTTCGGCCGGCCGGGCATGTTCGGGACGTGAGCGGCCCGGCCGCGGTGCGGGCGCAGCGGATCGAACACGGTTGCTCGGCGCATCGCCGTGCGGGCAGAGTTCTTCCCACTGATCGTCACGGTCGGTCGTCGACTCGACCCCTCGGCCGGCGACCACCTCTGCGACCGGTGTGCCGGACGGACGTCGTTCACCGTCCGGGTGATCTCCGGGTGGTCCCGGAGGGCGCACCCCCGCCGACCCGTGAGACTGCCCCCGTGGAAACGCTGCTCACGGCGCTGTCGGCGCTGCTCGGGGTCTGGGTGCTCGGCAATCTGGTCAGTCGTCCGTTGCGGATGGACTTCTCACTCACCCGCCGCCTCGCCGCGGGTGCCGTCGCGTTCACCAGCACCATCCCGATCGTCGAGCAGATCACCCCGCCGCCGCTGATCGGGACGACCGAGCCGTTCCCGCTGCTCTGGTACCTCGTGCTCGGCACGCTGCTCGCGGTGCTGCTGGCGATGGTGCTGCTGGTACTCGCCGAGGTGATGGTGCCCAGCGGGTCGCTGCCCGGGCCGGTCGCGCTCGTCCGCAGCCTTCCGCGCCGGGTGCGCCGCACCCGCCGGTACGCGGCGATCGTCCGGGTGCTGCTGCGGCACGGACTGGCCGCCTACGTGTTCACCCGGCAGCGGCCCGATCTCGACACCGCCGACGGCCGCGCCCGGCTCGCCCGGTCGGTACGCGCCGCGCTGGAGGACGCCGGGGTCTCCTTCGTCAAGCTCGGCCAGATCCTCGCCACCCGCCCCGACCTGCTCCCGGCCGAGTTCGTCGACGAGCTCACCCACCTGCAGGCCCGGGCCCGCCCGGTGCCGTGGCCGGAGATCGAGACGGTGCTGGCCGCCGAGTGGGGGCCGGAGCCGGTGCTCACCTCGATCGATCCCGAGCCGCTGGCCGCCGCGTCGATCGCGCAGGTGCACACCGGCCTGCTGCCCGACGGTTCCGAGGTCGTGGTCAAGGTGCAGCGGCCGGGGATCGCCGCCGTCGTCGCCGACGACCTGGACATCCTGGACCGGCTCGCGCACCGCCTGCAGCGCCGGACCCTCTGGGGCGCGCGGCTCGGTGCCGTCGCACTGGCGGACGGGTTCGCCGCGTCACTCCGCGAGGAGCTGGACTTCACCGTCGAGCTGCGCAACGTCACCACGATGGCCGCCGCGGCCGCCGCCCGCGGCGCCGACACGATCGTCCGGACCCCGGTGCCGCATCCCGCGCACAGCACGGGCCGGGTGCTCGTCCTGGAACGCGTGCACGGCCGGCCGGTGTCGGCGGCCGCCGGCGACGAGCCGCTCGCGGCCGCACTGCTGGACGCGCTGCTCGGGCAGATCGTGGTCGACGGGGTGTTCCACGCCGACCCGCATCCGGGCAACATCCTGCGGACCACCGGCCCGGTGCCGCTGGTGATGCTCGATCTCGGATCCGTCGGCCGGCTCGACGCCGGGCTGCGCAGCGGGCTGGTCCGCCTGCTGCTGGCCGTCGACACCGGTGACCCGGTCCCGGTCTGCGACGCGCTGCTCGAGCTGGCGCAGGCACCCCCGACCCTGGACGAGCGTGCACTGGTCCGCGACGTCGGCCGGTTCCTGGTCCGGATCACCGCACCCGGCGTGCCCACCGACGCCCGTGCACTCGGCGATCTCGTCCGGATCGTCACCGAGCACGGCATCACCGTCCCGCCCGAGCTGGCCGCGGTGTTCCGTGCGATCGGCACCCTGGACGGCACCCTCACCGCGCTCGATCCCGGCTTCGACCTGATCGCCGGCGCCCGCCGGTTCGCGGCCGAGCGGATGCGTGCCGAGCTGGAGCCCGAGGCGTTGCTGCGCCGCGCCGGGGCCGAGCTCAGCACCCTGCTGCCGCTGCTGCGGGCGCTGCCGAGGCGGGTCGACCGGGTGCTCGGGGCGCTCGACGACGGCACCCTCGCGGTGCAGGTCCGCCCACAGCCGGGGGAGCTGGCGCGGCCGGCGTCGGAGGCGATGGGGCAGGTCGTGGCGACCGCGCTCGCCGCGACGACCGGCCTGATGGCCGTCGTGCTGCTGGCCGCGCCGGGTGGTGCGGAGGTGGGGCCGGGGCTGACCGTGCACGCGCTGCTCGGTTATCTGCTGCTGATGGTGTCGGCGATCCTGGCGCTGCGGAGCCTGGTGCGGTCCTACCGGACCTGACCATCACCGTCCGTGGAACTGCTGTCACCCTCGGCCGCGACGCTGCGTTGCGCCGGTCACGAACCGGAGGGTGGACGCAACCTTCGTACGTGCATGGGCGACGCTGAAGGTATGGACATCCACCCGACCCCGCTCGCCGGATCGGCGCTGATCGACCTCAAGCGGCTCACCGACGACCGCGGCTTCTTCGCCCGCGCGTTCTGTGAGCAGGAGTTCGTCGACGCCGGGCTGGACCCGACGATCAGCCAGTGCAACCTCTCGTACAACCACGAGGCGGGCACCCTGCGCGGCTTCCACTACCAGCTGGAGCCGAACGCGGAGGTCAAGGTCATCCGCTGCGTCCGCGGCGCGATCTACGACGTGATCGTCGACCTGCGGCCGGACTCGGACACCTACCTGCAGTGGTTCGGTGCGGAGCTGTCCCAGGACAACTACCGGGCCATGTACGTGCCGAGGAACTTCGCGCACGCCTACCTGACCCTCACCCCGGACGCGACGACGATCTACCAGGTCTCCACCCCCTACACCCCGGGTGCCGAGCGTGGCCTGCGCTGGAACGACCCGGCGCTGGACGTCGACTGGCCGGTCGAGATCGCGCACATCTCGGACAAGGACGCGAACTGGCCGCTGCTGGCCGACAACGCCGACTTCCCGGCCGTGACGAGCGGGGCCCGCTGATGCTGATCCTGGACACCGCCCTCGCCAAGCGCGCGGCGGAGAACCGCCCGATCCGGGTCGGCCTGGTCGGTGCCGGCTTCATGGGCCGCGGCCTGGTCAACCAGATCGTCAACTCGACGCCCGGGATGGACGTCGTCGCGATCGCCAACCGGACCGTGCCGACCGCCGCCCGCGCCTACACCGAGGCCGGGCTCGAGCCGGTCGAGGTCTCCGGCACCGCCGAGGTCGAGGCCGCCATCGCCAAGGGCACCCCGGCCGTGCTCGGCGACGCGTTCGCACTGCTCGCCGCCGAGAACATCGACGTGCTCGTCGACGTCACCGGCGCCGTCGAGTTCGGCGCCCGGGTCACCGTCGCCGCGATCGAGCGCGGCCTGCCGGTCGTCACCATGAACGCCGAGCTCGACGGCACCGTCGGTCCGCTGCTCGCCGAGAAGGCGCGGCAGGCCGGCGTCGTGCTGACCGGGGCGGACGGCGACCAGCCGGGCGTCCAGGCGAACCTGCTGCGCTTCGTCAAGGGCATCGGGATCACGCCGCTGGTCGCGGGCAACATCAAGGGCCTGCAGGACGAGTACCGCAACCCGACCACACAGAAGGGGTTCGCCGAGAAGTGGGGGCAGGACCCCTACATGGTCACCAGCTTCGCCGACGGCACCAAGGTGTCGTTCGAGCAGGCGATCGTGGCGAACGCGTTCGGCTTCACCGTCGGCAAGCGCGGGATGTACGGCCGTGACCACGCCGGCCACGTCGACGAGCTGACGGGCGTCTACGACGTCGAGGAGCTGCGCGAGCTGGGCGGCGTCGTCGACTACGTGGTCGGCGCGAAGCCCGGCCCCGGCATCTACGTGCTCGGCACCCACGACGACCCGAAGCAGCAGCACTACCTGAACCTGTACAAGCTCGGCGAGGGCCCGCTGTACAGCTTCTACACCCCGTACCACCTGTGCCACTTCGAGGTCCCGAACACCATCGTGCGGGCCGTCGACTTCGCCGACGCCGCGCTGACCCCGCCGGGGGCGCAGCGGGTCGACGTCGTCGCCACCGCCAAGCGGGACCTGAAGGCCGGGCACACCCTGGACGGGCTGGGCGGCTACGACAGCTACGGCGTCGCCGAGGCGTCGCCGGTGACCCGGTCGGAGCGGCTGCTGCCGATGGGGGTCGCCGAGGGCGGGGTGCTCACCCGGGACGTCGCGAAGGACGAGGTGCTCACCTACGACGACGTGACGCTGCCGCCGGGGCGGCTGATCGACGTGCTGCGGGAGGAGCAGGTAAAGCTGTTCTCCTGACGGCGGCCCTCTGTTGGGGGTGCGCCGCTTCGGCCCCAGGAGCGGCGCACGTCCGCTATGAGCCGACCCGATGGGCGAACGGGTGCAGCTCCTTCATCATCACGACGCCCCGCTCGTAGCCGAAGTCGGCTTCGACGGTGCTGCCTCCAGTCAGGTCGACGATTGCACGGACGAAGTTCGCGCCCGCCATGTGTGACGTCGGGTAGCCGCCCCCGAAACGGGCGTTGACCTCCAGCACCGCTGGGCGCCCTTCCGCGAGGATCAGGTCGATGTCGATCGGCCCCGGGATACCGAGCCGACCGGCCAGTTCGAGTCCGGTGGTCAACGCCTCGTCGCTGTCGACGGTCTCCGCCAGAGCTGTCTCCCCCCTCCTGGACTCGTGCTTCCGCCACACGCACGCGCGGATCGGACGGCCGGCCAGGTCGCCACACACCTCGACGTTGTACTCGGCGCCGTCGACGAACTCCTGCGCGATCATGTCCGCGCGGTAGCCCATGAAGAAGCGGATCTCCTCGGTGGTGCGGGCGAGGAAGGTATCGAGGCTTGCAGAGCCCGACCGTGGCTTCACGATCAACGGAGGACCCCAGCGCAACGCCTCCGCGGGATCGTCGGTGGTCGCCGGGGTCCGGAATCCCGACTCGACGAGAAAGTCGTGGGTCTTCAGCTTGTCGAGGGAGATCTCGGCCTGCCGCTGATCCGGGAAGAAGGCCGCCGCTCCCAACGCCTCGACATCCGATCGGAACGACGAGATGCGACCGAGATCGGTGTCGGAGAGCGTGAGCATCGCGTCCACGCGCTCCGACTCGACGATCTTCAGGACCCGGTCCGGGTAGTCGGGATCGGTGATGTCGGGAACGACGAGGGCGCTGTCGCACGACCGGAATCCGGGCGTGTGCTCGGTGTTGCCCGTGCCGATCACACTCCCGTGCGGAGGCAGCTCAGCGCGGAAGTACCGCGCGATGTATCCCCGCTGACCGATCGTCGAGAGCAAGATCCTCATGGCCGGAGTCCATACGCGCGGCCGAGATCCACGGACGTCCCGCGGGGGCGGAGCACGCGAGCGGGCTCGTCGCGCCGAGGACTCTCCAGCACGGCCGGGGTGGGAGCGATGAAGGAAGGCCGGAGGGAGACGGTGTAGGCCCCAACATTGCGGAACTCGAGCACGTCTCCCGCGGCGATCCGTTCTCCGGTCGTCTCCAGTCCGGTGTGCAGGACGTCGATCTCCATGCAGGTGTTGCCTGCCAGCTGGACGCTCTCGGTGCGGAGGTCCGTTCCGCCGCGCGTCGCGTCCCGGCCGAGTACCCGGACCGACGGATCGATCGTGCCCCGCAGCGGCTTGATGTCGTGCAGCGAGGCGTCCACGATCGCCACCGTGCTGCCCGCAGCGGAACGTTTGACGGAGGTCACCGGTGCGTAGAGGGTCATCGTGTCGGCCAGTAGGCCCGTTCCGGGCTCGACGATGAGACGGGGTTGATCCTCGCCGAACAGTCCACTCATCGTCTCGCCCAGCGCCTCCGCGTACTCCTGGTACGACGCCTGCGGCTCGGCAAGCTGCTGGGCGAGGTCGGTAGGAATGGTCCCCATGAAGCCGCCGCCGACGTCGAGGTAGTCGGGGCGGACGATGCCCACGCGCTCCATCGCTGCCGCGACGCATCGCAAGCGGAGCTGGAAGCTTGCTGGTGAGCGGCGCCCGGGGGTGTGCACATGTGCCCCGGCAACGCGGATGTGACCCGCGTCGAGCACCTGGCGGACAGCGCGGCAGATGTCCGGATCCTCCAGGTCGATCCCGAACCGGGAGCGCCCGTGGAACCCGTACGAGACCCGGAGGCCGACGTCGACCGGTGAACGCCCCGCGCGCCCGAGTTCGTCGAGTGTGATCAGCTCATCGACCGAGTCGATGTTGACCCGTGCCCCCTGTTCGAGGGCACGCTGCATGAAGATCCCGCTCTTGACGGGACCGTTGACGAGGATCTGCGTGCCGCTGAACCCGAGGTCCCGTGCATAGTCGAACTCCAGCTCCGACACCACCTCGGCGGTCAGCCCGAGCTCGCGTGCGACCTGGATGAACCTGGCGAGATAGTTGGTCTTGAACGAGTAGCCGATCTCGAAGTCCCGGAGGGTTCGGGAGAACTCCCGGTACATCCGCACGATGTTCGAGCGAAGACGGCCGACGTCGGCGACGTAGATCGGCCAGCCGTACTCGGCGGCGAGCCGGACGGCGTCGGCGCGGTCGAGCCCCGCGGCAGCCGCGGGTGGTGCCGTCGGTGAACCGACGTCGACCGGCCCGGCCGGACGCTCCGGTCCGTTTTCGGGTCCCGGTCGGGTCGCGGCGCCGACCGGGTACGGGTCCACTGCACGCATCCTCTGTCCGCCTCCAGGTACTGACAATCGTCGGGCTGACAGTCGGCCGACTGCAGCATGACGTTACGGACATACCGGAGAGATCGGTGGTTGCGGAACAGAGGATCTTCGGTACCCGCGGATGATTCCATCGCGAAAAGCGACGAAACGTCGCTAACGAATGTAGTGAGGCAAACGACTAGCTTCCCGAGCAACCGGACGGTACGCACGGGAGTCGAAGATGATCGGTCTGAACGGAGCGGTGAACCGGCCCGGTATCCGCAGCTCACATGCAACTCGCTCGGGGAGCCCGAGGTGACCGCCCGGTTCATCCTGTCCCTGGACTGCGAGGGCCGGTGGGGCGTCGCCGACCAACTCGAATCCGAGCACGCCCGTGCCCTGACCGACCAGGCGTTGCGCCGGGCCTACTCAGAGGTCCTCAGTGCTCTTGACAGGTTCGCTGTCCCGGCGACCTTCGCCTTCGTCGCAGCCTTCACCCTCTCACCGCAACGGCTGCAGGCTGCGCGCCCGGAGCTGCGGCGTGCCGCAGCGCGCGTCCAGGGCTACGTCGAGCATGCGGTGGACGCGTCCGCGGGTGAGGGCTGGGCCGGCGACTGGGCCCTGGAGGCGGTGCGCACGGCGCACGTCACGCACGAGCTCGCCCTCCACGGAGCCACGCACGTCCCGTGGGACCGGCCGGGCTTCACCGCAGCCGCGGCGCGGGCGGAGATGCAGCTTGCCTTCGATCTCGCTCCGGAACTCGCGCGCGACGCGCGGACCTTCATCTACCCGCGCAACCGGGTCGAGCACCGCACCGTGCTCTCCGAGTTCGGTCTCGTCGGCGCCCGGGACGACCGAGGCCGGCGGTCACGGGTCCGCTCGCTCGCCGAGGAGTTCCTGCCTGCTCGGCCAGAGGCCGACCTGCCGCTCGCCGAGCCGATCAGGATCCCGGCCGGCCACTTCCTGAACTGGCGATGCGGTCGGCGGCGGGTCATTCCGCCGGTGATCACCCGGGAACGGATTCGGCGGTCCGTGGCCGCGGCGGAACGCACCGGAGCGACCGTCCACCTCTGGACGCATCCGGAGAACTTCGCGTCCGGACCGGGAACGCTCGACGTGCTGCGCGGGATCCTCGAGGACGTCGCGCGTGCGCGTGACGCGGGACGATGTGAGGTACTGACCCAGGTGGACTACTGCCGCACGGTCGATCCGGGGCTCTTCGACCGCATCGCGCGCGATCGGACTCGGGTGCACCTCCCGGAGAAGCCCGGGGTGCGGGGCGACCGGTAGCTCGTCGAGCTGCTGCACCGGTCCGGCCGCGCGCCGGTCCGGCGATTCAGCTGCCGCCCGAACCGAGCAACCTCGACCGCGCCTCCAGGAGGCGGGTCGGGTCCTTGGTCCAGTCCTCCCAGCTGCGGGCCACCGTTCCGACGATCTGTGCGGTGCGTCCCGGGTCGCGCTCCCGCGCCAGCGCGATCAGCTCGTAGTCCTCGACACCGTCCCGGAGCCACTTCAGCCGCAGCGACGGCGCTGCCCCGTCCGGGATCCCCACCTGCTCGCCCGGGTACACGAGCTGTCCCTCCCCCGGGTAGCCCTCCTCGTAGGCGTGCACGTCGTTCCACGGGTCGTCGGTCCAGTAGTCCGCACGCCAGTACAGGATCCCCGTCAGTCCGAGCCGCTGGTTGAGGAATCCGGGCTGGATCCGGAAGTCGGTGGGTGCGAAGTCGATCAGCCACTTCGGGGAGTAGCCGTCCTGGGCGAGCGCGTTGTACGACCACACCGTCGAGCCGAGCTCCCTGGCCCGGTCGACCAGGTCCGGGTCGTCGACGTACTGCTTCGGAAGCAGGGCCCAGATGTCGACGGCGGGCCGTCCAGTGCCGTCGTCGAACAGGGCCGGGTCGGGCGCCTGGGTGATGAGCTGCTCCACTCCTGCCGCGTGCAGAGCCCGTGACCACTCCCGAACCGGCTCGATGAGGCCGTCGCAGCCGCCGATCTCGTCCGCGGTGTAGTTGAGCAGCTGAGCGCCGGGACGTGTCTCCTGCGCCGCGGCTGCCCGGATCTCCTCGACCGGCGGTGGTGGGGTCATCCGGCACCGCCGTTCGTCGGCACCGCTGAACAGTCCCACGTCGGTCACGTTCACGATCGCAGCGAGCGGATCACCGGGAGGCGGTAGCGCCGAAGTCGGCACCAGCTTGTTGCGCAGGAGCTCACGGCTGACCGATTCCTTGGCACCCCAGTTGAGCACGAGGCTGCGCAGCGAGGGTCGGACCGGGAACTGCAGGTCGGCGACATCGACGGTGACCCGCCCGGACTCGCGGAATCCGTCGGCGGTGACGGTCCAGGTGCCCTCGTAGGTGCCTGGCACGGCGTCCCGCGGTACATCGACGTCGATCCAGTACGGCTGGTTCGCGGCGGGATCGACGTCGACCCCGGCGGCACGGATCTCCCCGTCGAGTGGGGCCCCGGTCTCAGGGTGCACGAACGGGACCAGCGCGTCGGCGTAGCGTCCCGGTGCACCCGGCCGGTTCGGGCCGCCCCGGTCCGGGCTGCTCTCCGGAACGTCCACGTAGTGCTCCCGGTATCGGGTCGTGCCCGGCAGCTCCGCACCCTCCGGCCCAACCAGGGGCCCGACCTCGAGGTCCACCCCGTCCAGCCCACTTCGCCCACCGGACACGACGACCTGGAAGGACTCGATCTCGCCGCGGGCGGCGAGCAGTGAGGTGTCGGCCCGGCTCTCCGCCGGGTCGAACTCGCCGACCCGGCTCATCGGGCCTGCGATCCACGCCGACGGTGCACGGTCGCTCACCGGCCGCTCCGGAGTGCACGCTCCGGTGAGGGCCACCGCAACGAGGATCGCGCCGAACCGGGCCCCCGCACCCGCCCTAGGTCCGGGCACGGCCGGCGAAGACGACACCGTCGAGCGTGACGCCGTTGTGCTCCAGTTCGAGCATGCCCTGATCCAGCACCGGACCTCGGGCGTTCGGCCCTACGACGGCGACGCGGGAGTCGACGGCGTCGGCGACAGCGAGCGCGTCCGGGTGGGCGGCCAGCGGTGGTGCCGCGACCACCAGGAGATCGGCGGTCAGCCTCAGCTCGGCCAGCACCGTCCCGAAACGTTCGCCCTGTAGAACGTCGAAGGGGCTGACGGCCGGTTCGCCCGCCGGGAGGACGGTGAGTCCGTCGGTGGTCGTCGCCTGCACCGCCTGGGTCGCGTCGTGCCCGTGGAGCACCTCGGACAGGCCGGGGCCCTCCGAGTAGACGTGCAACCTCGCCAGGCATCCGTCGCCGCCCCGGAGGTCGGCTGCGACGAGCAGCACGGAGCGGCCGACGCGGGTGACGCTGCGGCAGAGGTCGACCGCGACCGCGGTCGCATGAGGCGCGTCCCGTGGGTCGACGGCGAAGACGACGACGGCGTCGTGCGGCTTGAGCTGTCCGCGGTTCTGCAGTCGTTGCCGCACGAGCCCGATCGCGTCGGACGCGGCCGAGCCCGGCTCGGCCGGGTCCCCGGTCCGCTGCAGCCTCGACACCGAGCGCCACCACCCTCCGAGACGCCCCGGCTCCACCGCTCCGGGGACGGAACCGAGCGGCGGTCCGGACAGCGCCGAGGCCGCGCCGGCGGCTGTACGGACCCGTTGGTCCCCGTGCTCGGCGGCGCCGGCCGCGGCCAGACCTGCGACGAGGGCCAGCAGGGCCGCTCCGGCCCCGACCGTCAGCAGGTCCGGGCTGGTCACGCCGGATGGTGATGCCGGGTCGACGACCACGGGAACGGCAGCCGGAGCGACGGCGCGCGCCGCGGCGGCGGACTCCTCGTAGGCGATCCGCTGCTGATCGAGCGCCGCGGCCTCGGCCGGGGGCGGTGCCTGGGCCCGGCGCGCGTCGATGGCGGCGATCCGCTCGTCGAACACCGACTGGGTCCGGGCGCGCTCCTCGGCGATGGCCCGGGCACGCTCGGTGATCGCGATCTCGGTGTAGGTGTTCGCGACTTCGACGGCTTCGGCTGGCGTCGCCGCGGTCGCCGATACGGTGAGCAGGCTCTCGCCGTCGGATCCGGCGACGGTCACCTCCGGTGCGGACCCGAGCCGTTCGGTCATCGAGTCACGGACCGCACCCCCACCGAGGAACTGCCGTTCCGCGGCGGCGTCGGCCCCGGTCACTGACAGCTTCGCCGTCGCCGTGTAACCGGGGGAGAACAGCATCATCGCGGTGACCGCCAGAAGCGTCGCCACCACGACGGTCGCGAGCACCCCTCGCCAGCGATAGTGGATCACTCGCCGCCAGAAGCCGAGCTCGGCCTCATCGGCCTGTGTGTCGCGCACTTCAGCACCTCGCCCCTCGTCGTCGCGCGGCCACGTCAGGACGGAGGTCGTCCTGTCAGGAGATTTCGTTAGGTGCCGCGGTGACACGATCGCGAAGTAACGGACCACCGGACGTCGGCGACCTCTCCCGCGTCCACGACGAGACGCGGGGGAGCGGTATGCCGTGAACCGGGTGCGAACCGGCCCCAGACGGGGTGCGCGAGCGGATCGCGTGGCCTCGGTGCTGATCGCTGCGTGGGTGGCCCTGCTACCCGTGCAGTTCGACGTCGGCACGTTCGGCCTGCCCTTCCGGCTCGCTCCGTCGGACGTCCTGCTCCTGGCCTACCTGGCCCTGCGCCTGCCGCGGCTGCGACACGTGCCCCGGGCCTGGAGCGGGTGGCTGATGGCTCTCCCGGTGGTCATGGGTCTGGGCATGCTGGTGATCTACGTCCGTACCGGGCAGCTCGGGCAGTACGCCTACCTCCAGAAGGGCTTCGGCCTGCTGCTGCTGATGGCGGCGTTCTGCTGCCTGGTCGACCACCTGGATCGCTGGTACCGGATCCGTCGCCTGCTCCGGGTGCTGGTCGTCTCCGTGGTGCTGAACGCGATCGTGTCGATCGCGGCCTTCGTCCCGGCAGCGGTCGGTGCTGCGGCTCCGCCGCTGCTCAACGAGCCCTACCCGGGGGTACGGCTCACCGGCCTGCTTATCGACCCCAACGCGTTCGGCGGAATCGTGGCGCTCGCGCTGCTCGCGGTGCTCGTCGCCGGGCGCTCGGTGCTGAGCCGCGGCTGGTACCGGATCGCCGCCCCGGTCCTGGCGATCTCGCTGGTGCTGACGTTCAGCCGCTCCGCGTGGATCGGCTTCGTGTGCGGCCTGCTCGTGCTCATCGCCTTCCGGCCGGTCGCCGTGGGCGGCACCGCCCGCCGCCTCGCCGTCCGCGCCGTGGCCGCCGTTCCGCTCCTCGGTGTGGTCCTGGTCGCGGTCGTCGCCGATCCACTGCAGATGATTGAGCGTCCCGACCAGGTCCAGGCCAGGGTGGACATCATCGGCGACGCGGTCGCCGACTTCGTCACGAGCCCGTTGTTCGGCATCGGCATCGGCGGCTACCAGGCCCGGCACGGTCTCATCGTGCACAACACCATCCTGTGGTTCCTGACCGAGCTGGGACTGATCGGCCTGGTCGTCCTGCTCGGCCTGATCTGGAGCGTGGGCTCCCGCCTCCTGGCTGCGCATCGCCTCGCCCCGGTCCCGGAACGCCCGGTCGTGCTGGCGCTGCTCGCTGCACACGCCTCCATGGTCGGTCTGTCGATGGGCATCGAGGCCTTCTACCAGCGGCACTGGTGGCTGATCATCGCGATGGCCTCGGCCGCCTGGGCGCTGTGCCCGGCGCGGCCACGTCCCACGGAGCGCACGCAGCCGCTCGCGGTCCCGGTCGGATGACCAACCGCACCGGGCTCAGAGGAGCGCACTGGGGCGCGATCTCCCAGGGACTCAACACTGGGACGAGCTTCATCCTGTCGTTTCTGGTCGCGCGGTCCCAGGACCCGGCCGAATTCGGCCAGTTCGCGCTCGTCCTCGCGCTGCTGGCGATCGCCGTCGGATTGGCCCACGAGTGCGGCAGCACCGTCCTGACGATCGCCCACGCCGCGGACCGGCGTCGTCTGCCCGCGGCCGCCCGCCGCAGCACCGGCTACACGTGGACCCTCGGTGTCGTCGTCGGGGCGGGGTGTCTCGCGCTGGCCGCCGTCACCGAGGGTCCGATCGTGCCGGTCCTGCTCGTCGTCGCAGCGGCCATGCCGGCGGTCCTGCTCCAGGACGGCGTGCGCGGCTACCTGATCGCCTCCGCTCGCCCTCGTGCGGCCGCGGCGAACGACGGCATCCGGATGGGAGTACAGCTCGGACTCACCGTCGTCCTGCTGGTGAGCGTTCCCGACCCGCCCATGTGGACCTACGTGGCCGCGTGGGCCGCCGGCGCGGCCGTGGCGTCGGCCGTCGGACTGTGGTGGGCCGGCCTCGTCCCCGTGCGGACGCTGCCGCACCGCTGGATCGTCGAGCATCGCACGCTCGCGCTGCCGCTTCTGGCGATGTTCGCGCTCACCTCGCTGCCCAGCCAGGCCGTGGTGGTGTTGATGCCGCTGGCCGCCGATCTGGAGCAGACCGGCGCCCTGCGGGCCGCCTACCTGCTGTTCGGACCGATGGGCACGCTGTTCGCCGCCGTGTACTCGCTCGCCCTGGTCGACGCCGTGCGTTCGGGCGGGCCGTCGGAGGTCGTCCGCATCGGACGCCGGGTGGCCCTGTTCCTGGGCTGTGCCGGAATCGTCTGGGGCGCGGTGGTGGCGTTCCTCCCGGCCGTGATCGGGCGGCAGCTGATCGGCCCGAGCTGGGACCTGACCGCCGACACCCGGCTTGTGCTCGGGCTCAGCCTCGTCGCCGAAGGCGTGATCTTCGGGGCGACCACGGTGATGGGAGCTCTGCGCCAGCCGCGACGGATGGTGTGGGCGCGCCTGCTCTCGGCCCCTGTCATGCTCGGCGTCGCGCTCGGCCTGTCCCACGGACTCGGAGCGACCGGCGCGGCCATCGGCTTCCTCGTCGGCTACACGGCCTGCGCGATCTTCGCCTGGGCGCAGGTACCGCGCGCCGTCCGGGGTCCGGCCCCCTATTCCGATTCCACCGTCGCGGTTCCGGCCCGACGTGTCCCCGAGGAGGGCACTCCATGAACGACGTCCCCACGCCGCGGCTCGCCCTCGTGGTGACGAGTCACCTGACCGCGGCCGCGTTCCTGCCCGGGTTGGTCGGTCACCTCGTCGGTTCCGGCTGGCGGGTCGGTGTCGTCTGCGCCCCCGGCCCGGGACTCGGCGCGGTCGAAGCGGCCGGAGCCGAGCTGCACCTGGTCGAGATGGCCCGGGAGCCCGACCTCTGGAGCGATCTCCGCTCGGTCCGCGCTCTCTCCGGCGTCATCGCTGCGATCGCGCCGGACGTGCTGGTCAGCGCCACTCCGAAGGCGGGTCTGCTCGCTACGCTGGCGGCCCGCCGGAGGCGGGTGCCCGTCGTGGTGCACTGCATGTGGGGCCTGCGGAGCGAGACCCTGACCGGGTTGCGGAGGGCCTACGTGCTGGCTTTCGAGACCATCACGGCACGGCTGTCCCACCGGGTGCTGGCGAACAGTCACAGTCTGGGCCGCGTGCTCGTGCGGACCCGGATCGCCGGCGCCGGCGACATCGACGTGCTCGGAGCCGGAAGTTCGCACGGTGTCGACGTGGACCGGTACGTGCCCGTGGCCCAGGAGTGTGACGCCGGCGTGCTCGCGCAGGCGCGGTCGCTGCGCCAGGAGCTCGACCGGCTCGGCGACGGGCCGGTCATCGGGTTCGTCGGCCGGCTGACCCGGGACAAGGGACTACACGAGCTGGTCGATGCGGTGCGGATGCTCCGGAGCCGCGGAACCGCCTGCCGGCTGCTCGTCGCCGGGCTCGGCGAGGACGCCGGGACGGGGCGGATGCTCGAGGACGCCGTGGCCGAAGGGCTCCCGCTGCTGATCCTGGACAACCAGCACGATCCCCGTCCGCTCTACCAGGTGATGGACGTGCACTGCCTCCCGACGTGGCGGGAGGGTTTCCCGAACGTCTGCCTGGAGGCGTCGGCGTGTGCCCTCCCGACGGTGACGACGGACGCGACCGGCGCGGTGGACTCGGTGCTGGACGGGCGGACCGGGCTGGTCGTCCCGGTGCGGGACGCCGTCGCCCTCGCCGGGGCGCTCGGGGAGCTGATCCTGGACGGGGCCCAGCGGGCCCGGTTCGGCGCTGCCGCCCGCGAGTGGGTCGAGTCCGATTTCGCCGCCCCCGTCGTGCACAAGGCCCACCACCAATACCTCGCCGAGCTCCACCGGCGGGCCTCGCACACCGGTGGAGCGTAGCGGCGTCAAGCGTCGGCTGCTGCCGAGGGGAGAGCCTCGGCTACGCCGACACGCTGCACGAACGCGGCGATCCCCGTGATCGTCCTGAAGTCCGACGGGTCGAACTCCTCCAGCGGCAGCTCGCAGCCGAACTCGTCCTCCATGCCACCGATGATCGTCACCAGAGCGAGCGAATCGAGCAGGCCGGTGTCCACGAGGTCGACGTCGACCGAGACGACGCTGACGGTCAGCAGGTCCTCGACGATCCCGCGGACCCGTGCTTCGACCGATTCGGATGGGGCACCCACGTGGTTCACCCGGCCTCCCGTGTTGTGTCGATCAGCCGCTCCCGGACCGAGCGGCGGTCGATCTTTCCGTTGACGTTCTTCGGCAGCGCGGTGACGAACTCCCAGCGTGCCGGGATCATGTAGCCGGGGAGCAGCTCGCGGACGGCCGTCCGCAGCTCCGCCCCGGTGAGTTCCGCCCCGTCGACGAGTGCCAGCGAGCACCAGATCGCCGTCCCCTCGAACCCGTCGGTCGGGATCCCCACGACGGCACACTCCTTGACGCCCGGAACGGCGTTGACGGCGGTCTCGATCTCACCGAGCTCGATCCGGTATCCCCGGCTCTTGATCTGGGAGTCGGCCCGCCCGAGGAAGTCGACGAGTCCGCCCGGCCCGACCCTGGCCAGGTCACCGGTTCGGTAGATCCGCTCGCGCGGGTCACGCGGATCGGGCACGAACACCTCTGCGGTACGGTCCGGGTCTCTCCAGTAGCCCGGTGACAACCCGACACCGCCGATGTAGAGGTCGCCGATCTCCCCCGGTGGGAGCGGCCGGAGCTGCTCGTCCAGGACGAGCAGCTCCTCGCCGTCGCACGCGACGCCGATCGGGATCGGCTCGGTCTCGGTCTCGGGAACCTCCACAACGGTGTGGACACTGCTGGCGATGGTCGCCTCGGTCGGCCCGTACAGATTGGTGAAACGCGCGTGGGGCAGCCGGCACATCCAGTGCCTCAGCACCGGCGTCGGAAGGACCTCGCCGCACCACAGGAGCCGCTTCAGTGCCGGGAAGTCGTCTTCGCCGACGACGTCGAACTTCGCGAGCAGCGTCAGGACCGAGGGCACGGAGAACCACTGCGTCAGCGCACGGTCACGGATGAACCGTGCGAGCCCGCGCGGGTCGAGCCCCAGTGAGGCCGGCACCGGGTGCAGCTCGGCCCCGGCGGCGAACGTGGCGTAGATGTCGAACGTCGACAGGTCGAAGTGCAGCGGAGGATGCCCGGAGATCCGGTCGTCCGGGCTGGTCCCGAAGTAGGAGGTCGCCCACTCGACGAAGGCGAGGACGTTTCGGTGGGTGATACCGACGCCCTTCGGTGCACCGGTCGATCCGGAGGTGAACAGCAGGTGTGCGAGGGCGTCCCCGCCGCGGGTACCGGCCAGCTCACGGTCGTCGAACCCGGCGGTGGCGGTGAGGGAGAAGGCGGTGCCGAACCGCTCGCCGGTGGTGTGCGCGTCGACAGCGCCGATCCGCACCCCGGTGCCGAGCCGATCCTCGGCGATCAGGGCGTCCACCAGCGACGTCGCGGAGGCGTCGACGAGGACCGCGCCGGGTTCGGCGGCGTCCAGGATCCGCGCGACCCGGGCGGCCGGGCTCGCGCTGTCGATCGGCACGTAGATCCCGCCGGCCTTGAGCACCGACACCAGAGACGCGATCGTCGCCGACGACTTCGCGCCTACCACACAGACACGGTCGCCCTCGGCGATGCCGGTCTCGCGGAGGAGCCGGGCGGCCCGGTTGGTCCAGGACTCCAGGTCGGCGTAGGTGGTCCGGCCGGAGACGTCGTGCAGGGCGACCCGTTCCGGATACTTGTGCGCGGCGCGGGTGACGTAGTGCTGCAGGTTGTCGGTCATGGCTGCACGCTTTCCCTGGCGAGGTCGACGACGGTCCCGATGTGTTTGAGCTCGGCCGGCGACTCCGGAATGTCGAGGACGATCGTGCGCGCCCCGAGCTCGAGGTAGCGGGCGAGTACGCCGGCCACCTCGTCGTAGCTGCCCACCAGGTACGGGCAGAACGTCTTGTAGTGCTGGAAGGGCCCCAGCCAGTACGGGTCACCGACCCCGCCGGCGTCCCGGTCGGAGAGCTGACGGTGCCAGTGCGAGTCGGAGACCGCCATGGCCAGCCGATGCGTGATGCGACCGGTCCGGTCGGTGGGGAATCGTGCGTGGGCCGCGTGCCACGCGGCCTCGGAGCGGGGGCGGGCGATGATGCCGACGCGGATCCCGAACTCATCGACGCCGTCCGGGCGGGTCGACGGGTCCTCGGGCCGCTCCGGGTAGCGGACGGGCGTCGCATCGACGGCCAGTGCCGCGGCCAGCCCGGCCGGGGAGGACCCCGACATCGTCAGCTGCGGCAGCAGATCGGCGGGAAGTGCCGGCGCGAGGGTGAGCCGGTCCACGGTGTAGTGCCGGCCTCGGACAGTCATGGTCTCGCCGCGGAGCAGCCCCATCACGATGCGGGTGTACTCGGTCGTCCGTTCGTACCGCTGATCGTGCTCGGTCGGGTCGCCCAGCGCGATCAGGTCGTTGCGGAATCCCCCAGCCAGCATGTTGAGGTGCACTGACCGTCCGTGCAGGTACGCAAGTGAGCTGACCTGCGTGGCCACGGCGTAGGGGTGCATGTAGACCGGCTGGACCGCCACCAGCGGGGCGAGTCCGGATGTGCACTGGAGCACCATCTGCGCGACCGTCCACGGGTCGACCAGACCGTTGTCGGTATACACGAGCATCCCGGTGCACCCCGCCTCCTCGCTCCAGCGGGAGACGTCGCGGACCGCCTCGAGGTAGTCCGCCGAGGAGAGGTCCTTGGACTGCGGGCAGGTCGAGTAGAGCATGATCGACGTCATCTGGGGCAACCCGTTCGTGTCATGGTCGGAGCAGCTGCGCCGAGCCGGTCTCCCGGCCGCAGGACCGAGCCGGGATCGACACGTCGTCCGTCGGCTCGCAGGCGGCCCACCGTCACCCACTCGTCGAAGGCGGCGATGTCGACCCCGGCGGGGCCCGTCGCACCGACCTCGCCGGGAACCGCGTCCGAGGTGACGCCGGTACGCACGGCCCGGAGGATCTCCAACGTCCGGCCATCCGGTGTCGTCGCGGTGGCGGCCCCCCAGGGCGAGGGCCAGGGGTGGTAGTCGCAGGCCCGGACCAGGTCGACGATCGACCGTGCGGGTGCGGCCCAGTCCACGACGTTGTCCTCGGCCCGCCGTCGGCCGAAGTACCGCCTGCGGTTCGGGTCCTGCGGGATGCTCGGCACGGCCTCGCCGCTCTGCAGGCGCTCGACGAGCTGACCGACCAGCGCAAGACCCGCCCGGGCGCAGCGCCCGCCCAGCGTCGCGCCGTTGTCGGCGTCGGTGATCTCGACCTTGCTGGTGAAGGCGATCGGGCCGGTGTCGATTCCCGCTGCCATCCGGTGGAGCGTGACCGCGTGCGATCGGCGCCCATGCAGGATCGCCCAGCTGGGGGCGTGCAGGCCGGCGTAGCCCGGGAGCGGGCCGGGATGCAGATTGTAGCTGCCCAGGCGTGGAGCATCGAGGACAGCGGCGTCGACGATGTGCAGCGAGTGGACGTTGAGCAGCATGTCGACCCGCGCGCGCCGCAGTTCGGCGGCGAGGTCGGCAGAGCGTACGTCCCGCGCCGGGCGCAACGGGATCCGCGACTCCCGCGCGGCTTCCGCCAGATCGCGACCGCCGGGCTCCGGATCGGACAGGACCGCGACGATCTCGCAGCCGGTCTCCCGCAGCAGCCGGAGCGCATGCAGTCCCGCGGTCTCCTGGCCGGAGAGGACGACCCTCAGGGCGGATGTGGTGGCCGGGCCCGTCAACAGAACTCACCCTCCAGCCGGGTGAGGTATGCCTCGCCGGACCTGAAAGCCGCGACGATCCGGGGATCAGGGGAGTGCACGACCGTCCAGGGACCGGCGGCCAGCTGCGCACCCCGGTCTGCGACGTGCGGGAGCAGCGCATCGTCCAGCCGGCCGACCACGGGTGACCCGCTGCCACCGGCGTCCGCGAGAAGCTGGTCGAGTACCGGTGCCGGGTCGTGGTCCCACATCAGCTGGAGAACGCCGTTGTACGCGGTGTCGCTTCCAGCCGGTCGCCGGTAGTACAGGTACCAGCCCAGCGGCTCGCCGTCCCGTCCGGTGACGGCCCGTCCGTGCAGGCTGCCGCGGTAGTCGGCGGCCGCGAGGAAGTCGAGCAGCCAGGCGGTCGACTTCTCGTCGTACCGCGGACGGATCCGGTACCGGGCGGAGGCGGTCCGGATGAGGCCGGACAGCGTCTCCGGGTCGAGCCCGGGGCCCGGGACAGGGGCTCCGTCCGGATCGCCGGGTGCGGCGATGGACCACGAGATGCTCCGGTTGGGAAGTACGCAGGCGTTCCGGGTGCCCTGCCACACGCGGCGCGCGGCGTCGTTTGCGTTCTCCACCAGGGACAGGTCCTGTGGCCCGCGCAGGAAGCGACGGTGCAGTGCCGCGGCGGCCAGTGCCGCGTGGGGATGGTCCGGGGAGACCATGAATCGGACCGATACCGCGGCCCGCACCGGGCGGTCGTCGAGCAGCATCGGCCGGGGGATCACCCCGACGAAACCGATCACACGACCATCGGCTTCCTCGTAGACCAGCGACGTCAGCTCGTCGTCGAGCCATGGGTGGTCGAACAGGGTGCCGCCGTAGAAGGATGAGAGGTAGCGCGCGAAGGACGGGGCCGGTGCACGTCCGGCCAGCAGGGTCGCCCGGTGCAGGCCGATCACCGCCTTGGCATCCTCGACCCGATAGGCACGGATCCGTCCGGTCATCGGCTCGGTTCCGGATCGTCGACGGGCGTCCGGGCTGGTTCCGGGATGACGTGCCGCGGGAACGGAACCGTCGCGGGCCCCGCCTCCGGCCCGTCGGCGCCCGCCGGGTCGGGGAAATCGGGGTTCACTCCACCGTCCGCCGTGATGCCGTTCGGCCGGACCAGCCGGTGCAGGGTTCGGGCGATGATCTCGAGATCCAGCCGCACCGAGCGGTGCTCGATGTAGTAAACGTCGAGCTCGATGCGGGCCGGCCAGCTGATCGAATTGCGTCCGTTGACCTGCGCCCAGCCGGTCAGGCCGGGGCGTACTGCCAGCCGGCGACGCTCGTGAGCCGAGTACCGCGCGACCTGGTCCGGCAGGGTGGGACGGGGACCGATGAACGACATCTCGCCCCGCAGGATGTTCCACAGCTGGGGGAGCTCGTCCAGGCTTGTCGCCCGCAGGAAGTGCCCCAGCGGTGGTGTGCGGGCGGCATCACCCTCCTCAGGTGTGCGTTCGACGCGCATGGTGCGGAACTTGACCAGCGTGAACTCCTTGCCGTGCCACCCCGAGCGGACCTGGCGGAACAGCACCGGCCGTCCGAGGCCGAGCAGCACGGCGAGGGTGACCAGCAGTGCCACCGGCAGGAGGAGGACCGCAGCGACGAGCGCCAGCCCGACATCCATCGCGCGCCTCATGCCCGGGCCTCCCTCAGGACTCGACGGGCGGCCTCGGCGACATCGGCGACGTCGCGCGCATCGAGGGTCGGATGGACCGGCAGGACGAAAGACGTGCGGCCCAGGCGCGCACCGACCGGCAGCTCGCCCTCAGGTCGCCCGACCTCCTCGAACGCCCGCTCCCGGTAGATCTCGGTGCAGCCGCCGTGAGCGCAGCGCACACCCTCGGCATTGATCGCCGCGACGATCCGCTCGCGGTCCCATCCGGGGCGCAGGCGTTCGGGCCGGACATGTGCGTAGAAGCGGTAGTAGGCGTGCAGCACGTCGTCGGGGACCGGGGGGACCGTCACCGCCGGCTCCAGGGCGAGCGTGTCGCGGAGAACTGCGGCGTTGCGGCGGCGGCGTTCCACCCAGGCCGGAAGCTTGCGGATCTGGATCCGGCCGATCGCAGCCTGCATCTCGGTCATCCGGGCATTGGTGCCGAAGCTGTCGTGCAGGTACCGGAACCCCGGGACGGGCGCCGGCTCGTTCGCCCGGACGAAGGACTTCCCGTGATCCTTGAGCTCCCAGCAACGACGGGCGATCGCCGGGTCCGATGTGGTGATCGCGCCACCTTCGCCGCCGGTGCTCATGATCTTGTCCTGGCAGAAGGACCAGGCGGCCACCACACCGGACCGTCCGACCGGGACCCCGTCCCGGCGTGCTCCGTGCGCCTGTGCGCAGTCCTCGACCAGGGCGAGGCCGTATCGTTCCGTCAGCGCCACGAGACCGGCCGTGTCAGCTGGGTAGCCGCCGACGTGTACGACGACCACAGCGGCCGTGCGAGCGGTCAGGCGCGGTTCGACGGTGGCGGCCGACAGGCCCTGGGTGATCTCGTCGACGTCCGCGACGATCGGGATTGCGCCGCATGCGGCGACGGCGGACGCGGTGGCGACGAACGTCGCCGCCGGTACCACCACCTCGTCGCCACGCTCGATCCCGATCGCCCTCAATGCTAGTTCGAGGGCGACGGTGCCGTTGGCGACCGCGACGGCGTGGCCCGCTCCGGCCCAGCCGGCGAACTCCGCCTCGAAGGCCCGGCCGTGCGTGCCCGTCCAGTAGTTCACCCGTCCCGAGACGAGGACCTCCGTGGCGGCGGTGATCTCGTCCTCGTCGTAGTGCGGCCACGGAGGCAGCGGTCCGGTACGGACCGGTGTCCCGCCGGCCAGCGCGAGGGCGGCCGGGGCGGTGTCCCGGGGCAAGGTCGTCATCGGCGGTCCCCGATCGAGATCACTGCGGCGAGGATGTCGTCGGAACCGGCGCGTCCGCCGGGCACGTTCAGCACGGTGTCGCCGTCCACGAACGCACGCATCGCGGCACCCGCCTGGCCGGGCCGGATCGTCATCGTCCGCACGTCGTCATACAACGGCGGCACCGGGACGTGGGATACCGCCGGGTGGACCGGTCGTACGTCCTGCTCGTCGTCGCCGAACAGCTCCTCGTGCAGCTTCTCGCCGTCCCTGAGGCCCGTGTAGACGATCTGCACCGACCGGCCGGCCAGCACCGTGAGTTGCCGGGCGATGTCGACGATCCGGACGGGATCGCCCATGTCGAGCACCAGAGCCTCGCCGGGCCGCCCGACCGCGCCGGCCTGGATCACCAACCGGACCGCCTCCGGGATCGTCATGAAGAACCGGGTGACATCAGGGTGTGTGATGGTGACCGGCTGACCCGAACCGATCTGCTCGGCGAACGTGGTCAGGACCGATCCGCGGCTGCCCAGCACGTTGCCGAACCGCACGGAGACGTAGGTGCCCGCCGCGGTCTGGGCGGCGCCCGCGATCAGTCGCTCGCCCAGTCGTTTCGAATAACCGAGGACGCTGGTCGGGTTGGCCGCCTTGTCGGTTGAGATGTTCACGAATCGGCTGACGTCCGTCGCCCTGGCGGCCGCGAGCACGTTCGCCGTGCCGACGACGTTGGTCTGCCACGCCTCCTCCGGATACTGCTCGAGCATCGGGAGATGCTTGAGCGCCGCTGCATGGAACACCACGTCGGGACGTCTCTCCTGGAAGAGGTGCAGGAGGGTGTCTGCGTCCCGGATGTCGGCGAGGATCACGTCGGGCGAGTCCAGCAGTGCCCGCCCGTGGATGGACAGTTGCAGTGCGTGCAACGCCGATTCGTCCCGGTCCAGCATCAACAGGCTCGCCGGCCCGTACTGGTTCAGTTGCCGGCACAGCTCCGAGCCGATCGAGCCACCTGCTCCGGTGACGAGTACACACCGCCCGGCCACGTAGTCGGCAATCGAGGTCAGGTCGACCTCGACCGGAGTGCGGCCGATGAGGTCGGCGATGTCGAGGTCCTGCAGGTCGGAGAACCCGATCCAGGGTCGGAACATCTCCCGCAGCGCGGGGATGACTTTGACCTGCAGGCCCGCTCCCGTGGCGATCCGGCTGATCTCGCGCATGTCCTCGACCTCGAGGTCTCGGATGGCGATCACCAGGAACTCCGCCCCGGTCCGGGTCGCGATCTCCGGGATGTCGGAGCGTGTTCCGCTGACCGGGACCCCGGAGATCCGGCGTGCACGTACCTGCGGGTCGTCGTCGACCAGCGAGACCGGGAGATAGCCCGAGCCGGGTTCGCCGAGCATCGAACGGACGATCTGCTGCCCTCCCCACCCTGCGCCGAACACGATCACCTTCGCGGAGGACGCAGGATCGGGTCGCGAGCGCCGTTCGTGGAGCAGCCGACGCCCGACCCGCTGACCGACGGCCAGCGGCACGGCAACCAGGAGGGCGATCAACGGGAGTGACCGGGGAATGGTGACCGGAGGAATCAGGCCGATCGCGAAAAGTGTTGTGCCAGTTACGGAAAATGAGCAGACGACGTGAAGTGCATCATCGACCGCGCCCATCACTTGGCGCCCACGAAGCCGATCGACAAGCCTCGAGACGGCCATCTGGATCGCGAACGCCACCGCGAACGCGACCACGAGTTCACTCGGAGTGACGACCGTCCACAGCTCACCGTCGAGTCTCAGCCAGGCAGCTACCGCCAAGGCTGGAGTCCAGGTCAGCGCGTCGATGATGCCGCCGAACGTGATGTTGTGACCGCTGGTCCGGGTGACGTCCGATGTCCACCTTCGCATGATCGAATCCTCCCGTCGATCGCGACGCGTGAGGACTCTCGAATCACTACGGGGGCGTTACGGCGATCAACTGGATTTCTTTCCGGTTACTCTTTTCGGGGTAGTGGTGGAAGTCTGCGCCTGCACCGCACAGGCCAGCGGGGGATTGCCGTCCGTTGCATCTGTGGACGCTCGTCCGGAGGTCGGGCTGCCGCCTTTCAGCCCGACCCCGACGACGTGACCACCGCCGTGGTCGCCACCGTCGTCACCAACGCCACCATCGCCGCGTCGTACTGCGCCTTCACCACGGGGTTGTCCTTCAGTCCCTTCGCGATCGTCGCCGCCCGCTTCGTCCCGATCTTCCGCTGCGCCGGGTCCACCCCGGCGAGCGCCGCCTTCACCTGCGACGTCGAGTGCAGCAGCGTGATCAGCAGTGCGTCGTGCGCCCCCGGCTCGATCCCGGTGACCAGGATCCCGCGCAGCCGCTCCCGCAACGCGCGCTCCGGGGCCGGATCGAGTGCGGGCAGCCGGGTGGTCCGGAACAGCCCGAGGACCTTGCCCTCCTCGCGGCTGAGCACACCGTTGTCGACCAGTCGCTCGGCGACCAGCTCGGCCGGCTTCGTGTGCTTCCACGGCAGCGTGCTCACCCAGTGCGAGACGGTGCGCGGCTTGCCGTCGGCCGCGATGACGTCGTAGACCTTCCGCAGCGCCGGGTGCTCGGGCGCGCGGCCTGCCGGGTGCAGCTTCTTCTTCTCGTCGACGGTCACGGCGCCGCCCTCGATCAGGTCGCAGACCAGCGCGCCGTGCAGGCACGACGGGTCGAACCAGCCGTCGGCCTTCCCGGTCTCGTCGTGCAGGCCGATGAGCAGCAGTTCCTCGCTGAGCAACAGATCCCCCATGCCGCACGACCGTAGCCGCACCGGGCTCCCGCCACCTCCTGCGCGAGGACGAGCTCTACGGCGCCGCCGTCACCTCCGGAGGACCCATGGCGTCGGGTCCGCGCCGGTCGGTCCGCAGCTCGACGGTGACCTCGCGGGAGCCGCCGCGCGGCGACCGGGTGTGCAGCGCGGCGCGCACCCTGAACAGGTGCTCGGCGGTGCGTTCGATGCGCAGCAGTCCGAGGCCCTCCGGGTTGCCGCGGCCGAGCCCGGTCAGCGAGACCGCGACGTCGCCGTCGTCCGGATCGGGTGCGGTGACGGCCCGGCTGCGCAGGTCACCGATCCGGGCCAGCGGCGCACCTGGCGCGTAGGGGTCGCGGACCGCCGACCCACCGGACAGCGCCCGCAGCAGCTTCGCCGGGACCGCGAACAGCGTCTCGAACAGGGTGGATCCGGCGACCAGCGACATGGGTGACGACACCAGCTCCAGCAGGGGCAGCGACGGCGCGTGCCCGACGTAGCTGGAGTGGATGTCGCCGCCGACGGTCACCGTGGGGCGGCCGTCCCGCGCGGTGACCAGGCCGTCCCAGAACCGGGCGTACTGGTCGGGGTAGTCGGCGATCTGCAGGTCGATCGCCCGTTCCACCCGGGAGCCGAGCGGGCGCTCGCGCAGCCGCGTCCGGTACGGCGGGACGAGCAGCGGCTGCGGGGTGACGAGCACCAGCACCGGCGCCTCGGCGGCGATGGCGAGCACCTGCTCCACCGCCGCGTCGTCGACGAACGCCGACAGCTCCGGGTCGTCGGTGCGCCGGGTGCGCCGGGTGCGGGTGTCGAGCAGCACGATCTGCACCTCGTCGAGGTCGATCCGCTGCACCAGCTGGTTCAACGGCCGGTGCACCTGCCCGGCCGGGTCGTGCCGGGGCGGGCGGTGCGGATCGGCCGTCGCCGGATCCCCGATCGCCCGGTCGTCGAGCTCGCCACGGGTGATCCGGCCGGTGTCGCGGTCGCGCACGCTGGGCGTCTGGAACGAGCCGTACAGGTCGAACGAGGCGCGGCCCCAGGCGTCCCACTCGTCGGGATGCGGCGGGTGGTAGTTCTGCACCAGCGGGTCCTCCGGCACCGTGCCGGGATCGGCCGGCACCGGCACCGGATCCCCGGGACGCCGCCGGGCCAGCGCCAGGTACCGGCGCACGGTGCCGATCCCCGCCCGCACGATGTTGGCGTAGGAGTGCCGGGCGGTCACCGAGGACTGCGGCCAGTTGTTCCAGAACTCGTGGTCGTCGGGCAGGAACCAGTGCGGACCATGCGTGAGCAGCTCGCGCATCCCGAGATGGTGGTGCTCGCCGTAGCGCTGCATCCCCCACGACGTCCAGTACTCCAGCAGCCCGTAGGTGCGCGGGGTGCTGCGCGCCATCGTCCCGTAGAACTTCGCCGGCGCGTCGGCGTAGACCTGATCACCCGTCAGCAGCGTCAGGTCAGGTGCAGCGACCTCGTCGCGCAGCCTGCGGAACGCGGCGTCGAGCGCGTTGGTGGTGTCGGTGTCGGCGTCGTAGCAGGAACCGACCAGTGCGGTCAGCGTGTCGCCGATCCCGATCCGGTGCGGGAGCGTGCGCACCCGGCAGGACGCGCGACGGTGCTCCTCGCGCAGGCCCGCCACCGGCGCGAGCTCCACGTGCGCCTCGCCCCAGGCGTCGGGCATCAACCGGTCGACGACGACGTGGCCGTGGAAGAACCGGGTGCCCGCCCGCCATCCGGTGACCGGGCGCTCGTCGTCGAAGCCGAACCGGAGCAGCGTGAGCTCCGCCTCCGCCGCACCGACCGCGCCGTCGACCCGCACCCTCGCGGTCAGCGTCTCGGCGGCGCAGCCGTGCACCAGGGTGCCGATCCACAGCCGGACCTGGCGGGTACCGGCGTCCTTCCCGACGACCAGCAGCCCCGGCTCGATGTCGCCCTCCGGGCCGCCGCGGTGCCCGAGCAGCCACTGGCCCAGCCGGAACAGGCCGCGCTGGAAGCGCCGCACGGGCGCCGTCACCTCGGTCACGTCACCAGCCTGTCAGCCCCGGAACTGCTCGGCGACGCGCATCACGTACTCGCCGTAGCCGGAACCGGCCTGGCGGGCGCCGAGCGCGTGGCAGGCGTCGGCGTCGATGAAACCCATCCGCAGGGCGACCTCCTCGACACACGCGATCCGCACCCCCTGCCGGTTCTCCAGCACCCGGACGTACTGGCCGGCGTCGGTCAGCGACTCGTGGGTGCCGGTGTCCAGCCAGGCGAAGCCACGGCCGAGGTCCTGCAGCTCGGCCCGGCCCTGTTCCAGATAGGCCCGGTTGACGTCGGTGATCTCCAGCTCGCCACGCGCGGACGGGGTGATCGAGGCGGCGATGTCGACGACCTGGTCGTCGTAGAGGTAGAGGCCGGTGATCGCGCGATCGGAGCGGGGCCGCTGCGGCTTCTCCTCGATGGAGACGAGCCGGCCGTCGGCGTCGGCCTCCCCGACGCCGTAACGCTCCGGATCCCGCACCGGGTAGCCGAACAGCACGCAGCCGGTCCGGCCGCTCACCACGTCGGCGGCCCGGCGTCGGAGCAGGCTGCCGAACGACGCGCCGTGGAAGATGTTGTCGCCCAGCACCAGCGCCGACGGCCCGCCGCGGACGTGCTCGGCCCCGATCACGAACGCCTCGGCGAGCCCGTTCGGGCTGGGCTGCTCGGCGTAGCCGATCTCCAGGCCGAGCTCGGCGCCGTCGCCGAGCAGCCGCTGGAAGCCGGGCAGGTCGTGCGGGGTGGAGATGAGCAGGATCTCCCGGATCCCGGCCAGCATCAGCGTGGTCAACGGGTGGTAGATCATCGGCTTGTCGTAGACCGGCAGCAGCTGCTTCGACACCGCCCGGGTGAGCGGGAACAGCCGGCTGCCGGTGCCCCCGGCCAGGATGATCCCCTTCACGGCCGGGCTCCCGGATGGTCGTCGAGGGCGTCGCGCCACGCCGGCATCGTGACGCCGGCGCGGGTGAGCAGGCTCAGGTCGAGCACCGAGTTCGCCGGGCGGCGGGCCTGCGGGCGTCCTGCCGCGTACTCGGCGGTGGACACCGGGCGGACATCGGCCGGGTCGCGGCCGTGCCGGGCGAACACCTCGGTGGCCAGGCCGTGCCAGCTGACCGGCTCGCCGTCGTTGGTGACGTGCACGGTCCCGCGTTCCCGCCCGGCGAGTGCCACCAGCGCCGCGGCCAGGTCACGGGCGAAGGTCGGGCGGCCGATCTGGTCGTCGACCACGGAGGGGCAGGCACCCTCCCGGGCGAGGCGGGCCATCGTCGCCACGAAGTTCGCTCCCTCGCCCACCACCCAGCTGGTGCGGACGATCAGGTGCTCGGGCGCCCCGGCCCGCACCGCGAGCTCGCCGGCGGCCTTGGACGCCCCGTAGACACCGAGCGGGGACAGCGGCGTGTCCTCGGGGATCGGGCCGGGAGCGGTGCCGTCGAACACGTACTCGGTGGAGACGTGCACGAGCGCGAACCCGTGCCGGGCGGCGGCCGCGGCCAGGTGCGCCGGACCGAGCGCGTTGGCCCGCCACGCCGCCGCGGGCTCGGTCTCGGCCCGGTCGACGGCGGTGTAGGCGGCCGCGTTGAACAGCACGCCGACGCCGGTGAAGTCGTGGCCGGCCACGGCGCCCGGATCACCGATGTCGAGGGCATCGCGACCGAGGGCGACCGCCTCCGGCAGCGCCGCGGTCAGTGCCCGTCCGAGCTGCCCGTCCGCACCCAGCACGCATGTGCGCACGCCGGCCACCTCCCTCGCCCTGTGTGCCTTCGCCCTGTGTGCCTTCGTTCGGGGCGACTCTGACACGCTGGCCTGCGGACACCGGCGACGGGGAGGGCGAATGCAGGTCGTGGTCACCGGGGGAGCCGGGTTCATCGGCTCGCACCTCGTCCGTACGGTGCTCGCCGACCGGCACCCGTCGCTGGCCGGCGCCGAGGTCGTCGTGCTCGACGCGTTCACCTACGCCGGCCGGATCGAGAACCTCGCCCCGGTGCGCGACTCCCCGCGGCTGCGGATCGAGCACGCCGACATCCGCGACCCCGCCCGGGTCCGCGAGGTGCTCACCGGCGCCGACCTGGTGCTGCACCTGGCCGCCGAGACCCACGTGGACCGCTCGATCGCCGGCGCGGCGGACTTCGTGACCACCAACGTCGTCGGCACCCAGGTGCTGCTGCAGGCGGCGCTCGATCTCGGCGTCGGCCGGTTCGTGCACGTCTCCACCGACGAGGTGTACGGCTCCATCGACGACGGCTCGTGGCCGGAGACCGATCCGCTGCTGCCGAACTCGCCGTACGCGGCGGCGAAGGCGGGCAGCGATCTGCTGGCCCGCTCCTACCACCGCACGCACGGCCTGGACGTCGTGCTGACCCGCTGCTCGAACAACTACGGCCCGTACCAGTTCCCGGAGAAGGTGATCCCGCGTTTCGTCAGCAACCTGCTCGACGGTCGGCCGGTCCCGCTCTACGGCGACGGCGCCAACGTGCGGGACTGGCTGCACGTCGACGACCACTGCCGCGGCATCGTGCTGGCCGCGGCGAAGGGCCGGGCCGGTGAGATCTACAACATCGGTGGCGGTACCGAGCTGAGCAACATCGACCTCACGTTCCGGCTGCTCGCCGAGGTCGGCGCGGGCGAGGACATGATCGAGCGCGTCGCGGACCGTAAGGGACACGACCGCCGGTACTCGGTGGACTGGTCGAAGATCCGCGACGAGCTCGGCTACACGCCGCAGGTGCCGTTCGACGAGGGGCTGGCCGCGACCGTGGCCTGGTACCGGGACAACCGCGACTGGTGGGAGGCGGTGCGCAGGTGAAGGCCACCGAACTCTCGGTCGACGGGGTGTGGCTGTTCGAGCCGACCACGTTCCCGGACGATCGCGGCTCGTTCACCGCGCCCTTCCAGGGCTCGGCGTTCCGCGAGGCGCTCGGGTTCGATCTCACCGTGGCCCAGGCGAACCAGTCGGTGAGCCGGCGCGGGGTGATCCGCGGCGTGCACTTCGCCGACGTCCCGCCGGGGCAGGCGAAGTACATCTACGTCGCCGGCGGCGCCGTGCGCGACATCGTCGTCGACCTGCGGGTGGGGTCGCCGACGTTCGGCCGGTTCGAGGTCGTCGAGCTCGACGCACGGACACCGCGGGCGCTGTACCTGGCCGAAGGACTGGGGCACGGGTTCCAGGCGCTGACCGACCGCGCGACAGTCGGCTATCTGTGCTCCACCCCGTACGCCCCGGCGGCCGAGCACGGGATCGACCCGCTGGATCCCGAACTGGGTCTGCCCTGGGCGGACGGGGTGCCGCCGGTGCTGTCGGCGAAGGACCGGGACGCCCCCACCCTGCGGCACGCGTTGGACACCGGGATGTTGCCCTCTCGCGAACTCTGCGACGTCCGGTACGAGCAGCTGCGGATGGATGGTTAGTCTCCGGCCATGGCGCAGAGCAACGAGCGTGCCGACCCACCCGGGGCGTTGAAGATCTCGGTCATCGGCTGCGGCTATCTGGGCGCGGTGCACGCCGCGTCGATGGCCGAGCTGGGACACGAGGTCGTCGGTGTCGAGGTCGACGTCGAGAAGGCCGAGGCACTGGCCGCGGGCCGGGTGCCGTTCTTCGAGCCCGGTTTCGAGGAGCTGCTGCAGCGTTCGCTGGCGTCGGGCCGGCTGAGCTTCTCCCCGCACATGAAGGCGGCGGCCGGGGCGGCGGTGCACTTCCTGTGTGTCGGCACCCCGCAGCGGCGCGGCGAGTACGCGGCAGACCTGACCTACGTGGAGGCGGCGACGGCGTCGCTGCTCGACGTGCTCGGTCCCGGTGAGCTGGTGGTCGGCAAGTCCACCGTCCCGGTCGGGACGGCGGCCAGGCTGGCCGAGCTGGTCGCCGAGCGGGTGCCGGAGGCGGCGCTGGCCTGGAACCCGGAGTTCCTGCGCGAGGGCTTCGCGGTGCAGGACACACTGCACCCGGACCGGCTGGTCTACGGCGTCGCCGACAGTGCCGCAGGAGGAGCTGCCGGAGCCGGTGCTCCGCCGGTCGACGCGGAGGCCCTGCTGGACCGGGTGTACGCGCCGATCGTCGCCGACCGGACCCCGAAGGTCGTCACCGACTACGCGACCGCCGAGATGGTGAAGACCGCCGCCAACTCCTTCCTGGCGACCAAGATCTCGTTCATCAACGCGATGGCCGAGCTGTGCGAGGCCACCGGCGCCGACGTCAAGCAGCTCGCCGACGCGATCGGGCACGACGACCGGATCGGCCGCAAGTTCCTCAACGCCGGGCTCGGGTTCGGCGGCGGCTGCCTGCCCAAGGACATCCGCGCCTTCATGGCCCGGGCCGGTGAGCTGGGCGCCGACCAGGCCCTCACCTTCCTGCGCGAGGTCGACAACATCAACATGCGGCGCCGGATCCGGATGGTGGAGCTGGCCCGCCAGGTGTGCGACGACTCGCTGCTCGGCAAGCGGATCGCCGTACTGGGGGCGGCGTTCAAGCCGGACTCCGACGACATCCGGGACTCCCCGGCACTCAACGTCGCCGCCCAGCTCCAGCTGCAGGGGGCGAACGTGCGGGTCACCGATCCGCAGGCGCTGCCGAACGTGCGCAGGCAGTGGGCGCAGCTCGACTGCGTCGACACCCCGGAGGAGGCCGCCGAGGGTGCCGACGCGGTGCTGCTGCTGACCGAGTGGCGGCAGTACAAGGAGCTGGACCCGGCCGCCTTCGGCTCGGTGGTGAAGACCCGGCGGGTGCTCGACGGCCGCAACGCGCTCGACCGGGAGGCGTGGGAGGCCGCCGGCTGGACCTACCGCGCGCTGGGCAGGCGCAACGTCTGACGCTGTGCCGCCGCCCAGTCGGCGAACCGGGTGGTGGGCAGGCCCAGGTCCCGAGCCGTGCGCGGCACGGCCGGTGCCGGGTGGCGGACCGTGAACTGCTGCGCCAGCACGAACATCTCGGGCAGTCCCGCGGTGCGTGCGATCTCCGGATCGTCGGTGACCGTGATCGCGAGGTCCCACGCCTCGGACAGCGCGGCCGCGGCGGCCCGGAAGCTCAGCAGGTCCCCGGCCAGCTCCAGCACGACGCCGTCGAACCGGTCCGGGTCGGCGAGCGCCGCGGCCCCCGCGGCGCCGATGTCGGCCAGCGCGATCCACGCCTGCTCGGCGTCGGCGTCGGCGGCCAGCACCATCCGCTCCGGATCACCCCCGGCGTTGTACATCGAGGGCTGCAGGAAGTTCTCCATGAACCCCGAGGGGCGCAGCACGGTGACCCGGCTCGCGCCGCTGCCGGTGAGGAGCCGCTCGGCGGCGAGCTTGGTCGACCAGTAGTGCGCCATCTGCTCGCCCCAGGTCCGCGGATCGACCGCGCCGGCGAGCCCGTGCACGCCGGCACCGCTCACCGAGGTGTGCACGACCTGCTCGACCCCGGCCGCACGCACCGCGTCGGCGATCGTGCGGGCGTGCCGCAGCTCGCGGTCGCCGAGCGGATCCGTCAGATCCGGCATCTGCACCGAGAACACCGCCCGCACCCCGCGGGCCGCTGCGGCCACCGACGACGGGTCGTCGAGGTCGCCGGTCACCAGGTCGATCCCGGCGTCGGCGAGCGCCCGGGCCTGCTCCGTGCCGGGATCGCGGACCAGAGCGCGCACCGGGAGCCCGGCCGCCTGCGCGGCCCGGGCCACCGCTCCGCCCTGCTTGCCGGTCGCGCCCGTCACGAGTACTGCCTGATCCATCGTCATCTCCTTGATCACTATCTCCTCGGTCACTGAAACGGAGAGCTTCTCCGGTTTGCAGACGCTACGATATGGAGAACCCCACCGTTTGTCGAGCAGCAGGAGCATCCGATGTCACCGGACACTGGTCGTGCCGACCGCAGGCGGAACCGGGAGCGGCTGGTCACGGCTGCGATCGAGGTGTTCGCACGGGACGGGGCGGCGGCGCCGCTGGAGGAGATCGCCCGGTCCGCCGGCGTCGGCTCGGCGACCCTGCACCGGCACTTCGGCTCCCGCCGGGAGCTGCTCGAAGCGGTGTGCACCGACGGGGTGGAGCAGCTTTGCCTGCGCGCGGACGAGCTGGTCGCGGGGGAGGGCGACCCGGGAGCCGCCCTGTGGGTCTGGCTCGACGAGCTCGTCCGCTACGCCGCGGCGACCCGCGGTGTGGTCGGCGTGCTGCTCACCGAGCCCGAGGTACCGGCCTGCCACAGCAACCGGCTGCGCGACGCGCTCGAACCGCTGCGGGCCGGGGCGATCGGGGCGGCGGCTGTGCACCCCGAGGCCGGCGTGGACGACCTGCTCGCGCTCGTCACCGGGATCTCCCGGGTCACCGACGACGACCCGGAAGCCGCGAGCCGGCTGCTGGAGCTCGTCCGGGCCGGTGTCGGATCACATTCGGTCGAAACGGCCACGAAAGGGTGACGCGCATGGGCGGAGCGTGATCGACTGATCGCGCAGCGGCACGAGGAGTGGGATCGACGGCCGCACCCGAACGAGAGGCCGACGCGTGAGCACCGAACTCCGTGCCGTGATCGACGATGCCCCGATGCGCCCGTTCCAGTGGCGGGCGATCGCGATCTGCGTACTCCTGAACGTGCTGGACGGCTTCGACGTGCTGGTCATGGCGTTCACCGGCCGGACGGTGGCCCAGGAGTGGGGTCTCGGTGGTGCCGAGCTGGGACTGCTGCTCTCCGCCGGTCTGGTCGGGATGGCGGCCGGCTCGCTCGCGCTCGCCCCGGTCGCCGACCGGATCGGCCGCCGTCCGGTGATCCTGATCGGGCTGCTGGTCGCCGGCAGCGGGATGCTGCTCTCCTCGCTCGCCCCGTCGGCGGTCGTGCTGGGTGGGCTGCGAGTGCTCACCGGGTTCGGCGTCGG
The DNA here is from genome assembly GCF_003945385.1 of Pseudonocardia autotrophica. NCBI lineage: Bacteria > Bacillati > Actinomycetota > Actinomycetes > Pseudonocardiales > Pseudonocardiaceae > Pseudonocardia > Pseudonocardia autotrophica. The sequence goes on along the minus strand of NZ_AP018920.1, from coordinate 5,577,244 downwards.
CGGGGTGCTGGCCTGCAGCACCACGATCGCCACCGAGTACGCCGCGCGCCGCTGGCGTCCGCTCGCGGTGGGCCTGGTCGGGATCGGGTACGCGGGCGGGGCGACACTCGGGGGGCTGCTCGCCGTGTCCATGATCGACACGCTCGGCTGGCGCGCGGTCTTCCTCACCGGCGGTACCGCCACCCTGGTCGCGATACCGATCGTGCTGTTCGCGTTGCCCGAGTCGCTGCAGTTCCTGCTCACCCGCCGCCCGGCCGGGGCCCTGGAGCGGGTCAACGGGCTGCTGGGCAGGCTGCGAGTGCCCGCGCTGTCCGAGCTGCCCCCGCCGGTCGCCGGTGCGGCCGCCGCCCGCGGCTTCCGCGCACTGCTGGCGCCCGGCGTGCGACCCACCACGCTGCGCCTGTGGGCGCTGTTCTTCCTGGTCATGGCCGGCTTCTACGTCGTCACCAGCTGGACTCCGACGCTGCTGGTCGAGGCCGGGCTCTCCGAGTCGCAGGGGCTCACCGGCGGCACCCTGCTCAACCTCGGCGGGATCTTCGGCACCCTGCTGCTGGGCCTGCTGGCCGCCCGCTGGACGCTGCGCAGCGTCCTCATCGGCTACATGCTGGCGACCGGTGTGCTGCTCGCGGTGTTCCTGCCGGCCCTGGGCTGGCTGGCGGTGGCGTTCTCGATCGGGATCGTGATCGGGGTCGTGGTGAACGGCTGTGTCGGCGGCATGTACGCGCTGACCGCGACCGGCTATGACGACGGCATCCGGGCGACCGGGGTCGGTGCGGCGATCGGGATCGGCCGGATCGGGGCGGTCGTGGCGCCGACCGCGGCCGGTGCGCTGCTCGACGCCGGATGGACCCCGAACGCGCTCTACCTCGCCTGCGCGGTCCTGTTCGTACTCGGCGCCGCGGTGCTGCTCAGCTTCCGGCCGGCGGTGGCCACTGCGCCGACGGCCGGTGTGCAGTAGGAACGCAGGGTGACCTCACATCCCGTGCTGGCCGGCTCCGACCGGGAGTCCTACGGCTCCCTGCACCGACGGTCCACGCCGCGCGCGGAGCGCTACCGGCTCGGCCGGAGCCTGCGGAAGACCGCGCCGCGCTCCACGCTGGCGTCCTGGGCGTCCGCGCTGCGCCGGGTCGATCCGGTCGACCTGGTGGAGGCGACGAACACCGGCCGGGTGCCCGAGCTCGTCCCGCTGCGGATCCAGCGGATGAGCGCCTCCCCGCACGCCTTCCTGCGGGGATCCGCCGCGCTGCACGCCGCCGACTTCGCGGTGCTGCCCGCCACCGGGATCCACCCGGTCATCTGCGGTGACGCGCACCTGGGCAACTTCGGCTTCTACGCCTCCCCGGAGCGTGAGCTGGTCTTCGACCTCAACGACTTCGACGAGGCCCATCCCGGGGCCTGGGAGTGGGACCTGCGCCGGCTGGTCGCCTCCACCTGGACAGCGGGCCGCGACTCCGGGGCGTCCGAGAAGCAGTGCGAGGAGGCCGTCCAGCGCTGCGTGCGCGGCTACGCCGAGCACCTGCGGCTGCTGGCGGAACAGCCGTTGCTGAAGCGCTCGTTCGACATCATGGACGTCGACACGTTGCGCTCCGACACCGGGAACGCGAAGGCCCGGCGCGCCATCGACAAGGCCGCCGAACGCGCCCGCACCCGGACCAGCGACCGGGCGCTGCCCCGCTTCGTCACCGACGAGGGCGGCGAGCGGCGGATCGTCACCGAGCCGCCGCTGATCGCCCATCCCGACGAGGAGCACACCGAGCTGATCCTGGCCGCGCTCGACGACTACCTGGCGACCCTGCCCCCGCACTGGGCCCGGATCCTGGGCGGATATCACGCCGTCGACGTGGCCCACAAGGTCGTGGGCGTCGGCTCGGTCGGCCTGCGCGCCTATCTGGTGCTGTGCGAGGGATCCAGCCCGGACGACGTGCTGTTCCTGCAGCTCAAGCAGGCCCGGCGGTCGGTGGTCGCGCCGTACGTGCACGGCACCGAGGCGTGGCACGACCACCAGGGGCAGCGGGTCGTGGAGTACCAGCAGGCGCTGCAGACGGTGTCCGATCCGCTGCTCGGCTGGACGAGCATCAGCAGCCGGCGGCACGGCGTCCGGCAGTTCTACGTCCGCCAGTTCCGGGACATGAAGGGAGCCATCGTCCCGGACCGGCTGGACGGGCCGGCACTCGCCGACTATGCGGCCGTCTGCGGTCAGCTGCTGGCGAAGGGACACGCCCGCACCTCCGGCGCGTCCATGATCGCCGGCTACCTCGGCGGCGGCGGGCGGGTCGCCGACGCGTTGTGCGCCTTCGCCCGATCCTATGCCGACCAGACCGAAGCCGATCACGAGTCCTTGCTGCGCGCAATCCGCTCCGGTCGGCTGTCGGATCGGACACCTGGGCAGGTGCCGGGCGGCGCGATCGGCTAGGTTCTGGCCCCGTGACCGTCGTCGAGACACTCCTGGTCTACGTGGTCGTGCCGGTGGTTCTGTACTTCGCGGTCTGGGGATGGATCGCAGTACGCAGCCGGAGCGGCCGCTCCCGCAACACGTCGGGGGATGCGTGGCCCTACGAGCCCCTGTTCTGGATCGCCAACCCGGCCGGTGCCGCGCACGACGCTGCGCACGCACCGGCGGACGGCAGCGACGCGCGAGGAGGTACCGGTGGGAAGTGGTAGCGGCGTCGCCGTCTTCCAGGGCAATGAGGACGAGCTGCCCGAGGGCTCGGTCGTCACGAACTCCGGCCGCCTGTCGGTGGCTCGTGCGTTCCACGAGCCGGACCCGTCCGAGCAGCCGTTCACCCCGGTCCAGCTCTCCCGCCTGGACGACGCGCTGACCCTGACCAGCCGGGAGACCGGCCTGCGGTTCGCGCTCTACCTGGGCGATCTCGGCGACGACGCGCGCCGCACCGCGGTCGACCTGCACGGTCGCATCGACGGTTACGACGATGCGGTCCTGGTCGCGGTCAGCCCGAAGCAGCGGTTGCTGGAGATCGTCACCGGGGCCGAGGCCAAGGTGCGGCTGCCGGACCGCGGCGCCAAGCTCGCGCTGATGAGCATGGTGGCCTCCTTCAAGGAGGGCGACCTGTTCAACGGGCTTCTGTCCGGTCTGCGGATGCTGGCGGACCAGGCCGGTACCCGGCACTGACCGGGGGGTTTCTCCCCCGACCGGGCACGCGGCCGCCCGAACGGCGTAGGCACCAGCCGCGTGTCCGGTACGTGGACGACACCACGAAGGGCCGAACGGTTCTAAGGTGTCTTTATGCCGCGCCCTGAGGAGGCGGTCACGGGATGACCGCCGGGAGCCCGATCCTGATCGTCGACGACCACGAGCTGGTCGGTTCGGCGCTCGCGCTGAACCTGCGCGCCGAGGGTGAGGACGCCGCGTTCCATCCCGTGCGCTCGGCGGCTGCGGTGCTGGAGCGGGCCCGCGCCGGTGCACCCGGCCTGATCGTGCTCGATCTCGATCTCGGCCGGGACGCCGATGGCAACCGGATCGACGGCGTGCAGCTGGTGGCCCCGCTCGTCGAGGCGGGCTGGCGGGTGGTCGTGCTGTCCGGCAGTTCCGACGCCGGCCGGGTCGGAGCCGCGCTGGACGCGGGCGGTTTCGTGTTCGTCCCGAAGAACGCGCCCTTCCCGGCGCTGCTCAACGCGATCCGCGAGGCCCGGGTGGGACGCTCGGTGATGCCGCCGGGGCGTCGTGAGCAGTTCATCAAGCTGCACCGGGACCGGGAGACCGAGCGTCGCGAGCTGCACGGAAAGCTGGACAAGCTCACGCAGCGCGAGCGCGAGGTGCTGGCTCTGCTGGCCGGCGGGAAGCGGGCGCAGGCGGTCGCCGATCACTTCGTGGTCTCGCTCGCCACCGTCCGGACCCAGATCCGCGCGGTCCTCACGAAACTCGAGGTCGGTTCCCAGCTGGAGGCCGTCGCGCTGTATCGGAAGGCCGCAGGCTTCTGACCTGCAATTGAGCCGAATGGTCCTACGCCGTTAGGGCGTAAGCACCTATGGCGAACCGAACGTGATCGACCGTACGCTCCCGGTCCATGACGCCGTTCGTCCGCCAGGGTGACCCCCTCTCGCCATGTGTCACCGGCGTCATATCATTGACCTTTCATCAATCTGGGGGATACGGAGCGTAACGTGGCGGCCGGCAGCTTCAGCGGTGTCCTCGGGCGGCACCGCCGCGCGCGGTTCGTCGCAGGGCACCTCGCGGATCTCCTCGTCGTCGTCACGTTGTGCGTCGTCGTGGTGGCGGTCACCCGCCCCCAGGTGGTCGACGGCCGGATCGACGTCGGGATCGCGACCGCCGTCCTGACCCTGGTCGCGGCGGCGTTCGGGTCGGCCGCCGCGATCGTCGCACTGGTGACCGGCCGGCTCACCGGCGATCCGCGGCCGTCCTGGTTCGGGGCGGCGCTGCTGCTCTACGCCGTCGTGCTGCTGCCGATGTCGGCGCTGGTCGTACAGAACAACCCGGACGGTGTCGCCCGGCTCGCGGTGCTGTCGATGCTCGTGATCGGGCTCTGCATCCTGATCGCGGCGCTGCGCCCGCCCGCCCGGCTCGGTGCCTGGGGTGGCTGGGCACTGATCGCGGTCGCGCTCGCCGTCGGCGGCACGGTCGCGCTGCAGGAGGAGAGCCGGTTCACCACGCTGCTCGCCGGCAGCCCGCTGACCTCGCTCGTCGCGCAGGCCGGCTGGGCGACGGTCGCGGTGCTGTTCCTGCTCGACGGCTACCGGCGGCAGAGCCGTGTCCGGGCCCGGCTCGGCCTCGGGCTGCTGGTGATCGCGGTGTCCCAGCTCTACCGCACGGTCGTCCCGTCCGAGCCGGCCACCGGCCTCGCCTACCCGTCGCTGCGGATCCTCGGCATGGCCGTGGTGCTGTCCGCGCTGCTCGCGATGGCACTGCGTGCGGTGAGCCGGCTGCAGGACGACTACGACCGTCTCCAGGAGACCCTCGGCGACGCCACCCTGCTGCTGGAGCGGGCGGCCGGTCAGGCCGCGGAGCGCGACCACGAGCTGCGCAACGGCCTGGCCGGTCTCGCCGGCGCCGCCTACCTGCTCTCGCACGGCAGCGGCGACCCGCAGACCGGTCAGCTGCGCGACGCGGTGCTGTCCGAGCTCGGCCGGCTGCGCGAGATGCTGGAGAACCCGGTGACGGCGCACGTCGAGGACCGCCCGGATCCCGCCGCCGATCCGATGATCGACGAACGGGACGCCGCGCTGCTCGATCTCGGTCCCCGGTTCGGCCCGGCGGCCGCGGGGCCGGCCGAGCCCGCCGACTCGCACCGGGTCGACGTCGTCCTGCGTCAGCTGGTGAGCCTGCGCAGCGAGCTGCCGATCAGCCTGGCCGTCGAGGAGGGCCTCCCGGTCGTCGCGGCGCCGGACACGGTCACCCGCCAGGTCGTCACCAACCTGCTCGCCAACTGCGACCGGCACGCGCACGGCTCGCCGGTCGAGGTGCGGGGACGCAATGCCGACGAGCCGGGGTTCGTGACGGTCGAGGTCCGCGACGAGGGGCCAGGACTCCCGGACGGGCAGGACGAGCTGGTGATCACCCGCGGGGTGCACGACGAGAACGCCGGCGGATCCGGCCTCGGGCTGCACATCAGCGCCCAGCTGGCGCAGGAGTACGGCGGCGAGCTGGTACTCCGGACGGCGCACGACCCGCGGGGCTGCGTCGCCGTGCTCACCCTTCCGGCCGTCACCTGATCGGGGCGATCGGCCGATCACGCCCGCAGGTCAGCCCACCGAGCGCTACTTCGACGCGGACAGTCATTCCCCAGAAGCCCGTTGTGATCGCATACTGATCCTCGACGGTGCTCCCCGAGCGACGACGCACGGGCCGCCGTCCGTACGAAGGAGGTCACCATGGCGCACTCGAACGACGGCGCGGACAGCGCAGCCGGCACGCGGCCGAACGGACGCCGGTCGACGTCGCACTCCACGACCCCCTCGGCAGCGGTCCTCACACCGCCGACCGGTCTGCCCGCGGTCGAGCCGACGGCCCCGCCGCGGATCCCGGCCCAGCGGATCCCCGCCCCCGCCGGGCCCGGCACGCCGTCGCGGCCGGTGCAGGCGGGAGTGCGCCTGTGTGCCTGTGGGCACCCGGAGGAGATGCACGAGCACTACCGCTCCGGCACCGACTGCGGCGCCTGTGGTGCGCGTGCCTGCGGCTCGTTCCGGCTCGACGGCGACGACCGGCCGGTGAACCCGATCCGCCGGCTGCTGCGCCGCCGGCGCGGCTGACCGACCGGCGGCGGCCCCGGGGCCGCCGCTGGTGGCCGGCTACGGCTGCTCGACGGCGGTCGCCTGGTCCGGGGTGGACGGGGTCGGCTGGGCGTCGAACTCGCGCGCGGCGAGCGCGCGGACGATCCCGGCCCGCCCCTCCGAGACCAGGCGGCGCAGCGCGGCCGGCTTGGCCTCGTCGGCGAGCCAGCGGTCCGCCGCGTCGACGGTCGTCCGGTCCACCGCCCAGGACGGGAACAGGCCGATGACCACGTTCTGCGCCAGCTCCGAGGTGCGACGCGCCCAGACGCCGTCGATCTCGGCGAAGTAGCGCTCGACGTAGTCACCCAGCAGGCCCCGCTGGGCCGGGTGCGAGAAGCCGGCGATGATCGACTCGTTGACCGCGTTCGGCAGCGTGTCGTCGTGCACGGCGCGCTGCCAGGCCCGCTCCTTGGCCTCCGCCGTCGGCACCAGTGCACGGGCCCGCTCGGCGTGCCGGGCACCGGTCGAGGTCGGGTCGCGCTGCTCCTCCTCGGCGATCTCGGTCTCGCCGGCCTTCCCGTGTGCGACCAGCGCGTGCAGCAGGCGCCAGCGCAGGTCGGTGTCCACGGTCAGGCCGTCCGGAACCCGGACGTCGAGCAGCCAGCCCTTCAGCGCGTCCAGGGTGTTCTCCGGCAGCACCGACGCGGTGAGCGCGTTGACCACCGCGAGCTGGACGTCCGATCCCGCGGGAGCGGTGTCCAGCCGGAACCGCAGCGCGTCGGTCAGCAACGGCCAGCCCCGCTCGGCGGCCCACTCCGGGTCGCAGTACGACGCCGTCGCGGTCTGGGCCTGCAGCACCAGCCGCGCCGCGACGCCGATCTCGGCCTCGGTGTCGAAGCCACCGGCGACCAGGGTGACGAAGTCGCGGGCCTTCAGCTCGGCTTCGCGGGTCATCTCCCACGCCGAGGACCAGCACAGCGTGCGCGGCAGCGAGTCCGCGATGTCGCCGATCCGGTCCACCAGGGTCGCAAGCGAACCCGGGTCCAGGCGCAGCGCGCAGTAGGTCAGGTCGTCGTCGTTGACCAGCACCAGCTTGCCGCGGGGCAGCCCGACCAGCTCGGGCACCGCGGTGCGCTCGCCGGAGATGTCGAGCTCCACCCGCTGGGTCCGGACGAGCTTGCCGGTCGCCGGGTCGTCGTCGTACACGCCGACGGCGATCCGGTGCGTGCGCAGCTCACCGGCGCCGGGCCGGGCGCCGCCCTGCACCACGTCGAAGCTGGTGAACCTGCCGGCCTCGTCGACCCGGAACGAGGGCCGCAGCATGTTCAGGCCGGTGGTGCGCAGCCACTGCGTGCCCCAGTCGGACAGGTCCCGGCCGGACGCGGACTCCAGCGAGCCCAGCAGATCGTCGAACGTCGCGTTGCCCCAGGCGTGCGCGGCGAAGTAGTCGCGCAGCCCGGCCAGGAACGGCTCCAGCCCGACGTAGGCGACGAGCTGCTTGAGCACCGACGCGCCCTTGGCGTAGGTGATGCCGTCGAAGTTGACCTCGACGGCCTGCAGGTCCGGGATGTCCGCGGCCACCGGGTGCGTGGAGGGCAGCTGGTCCTGCCGGTAGGCCCAGGACTTCTCCAGGTTCGCGAACGTCGTCCAGGCGCCGGTGTACTCGGTTGCCTCGGCCTGGCAGAGCACGCTCGCCCAGGTCGCGAACGACTCGTTCAGCCAGAGGTCGTCCCACCAGCGCATGGTCACGAGGTCGCCGAACCACATGTGCGCCATCTCGTGCAGGATCGTCTCGGCGCGCCGCTCGTAGAGCGTGCGGGTGACCCGGGACCGGAAGACGTAGTCCTCCAGGAAGGTGACCGCGCCCGCGTTCTCCATCGCGCCCGCGTTGAACTCCGGCACGAAGAGCTGGTCGTACTTGCCGAACGGATAGGCCAGGCCGAAGCTGCGGTGGTAGAACTCGAAGCCCTGCTTGGTCTCGGTGAAGATCCGCTCGTGGTCCATGTGCGGGGCCAGCGATGCGCGGCAGAAGATGCCGAGCGGGACCTCACCGGACTCGTCGCGGTAGGTGTCGTGCCAGCTCCCGTACGGTCCGGCGATCAGCGCCACCAGGTAGGTGGAGAGGATCTCGGTCTGCTCGAAGGTGTGCACGGCACCGGTGCCGGTCGTCTCGACCGTGCCCGGCGCGTTCGAGATGACCTTCCAGTCCTGCGGCGCGGTGACGGTGAGCGTGTAGCGCGCCTTGAGATCGGGCTGGTCGAAACAGGGGAACATGCGCTTGCAGTCCGCCGTCTCGAACTGGGAGTAGAGGTAGACGGCCTGGTCGACCGGGTCGACGAAGCGGTGCAGGCCCTCGCCGGTGTTGGTGTAGAGACCGGTCGAGACGATCGTCAGTTCGTTGTCGGCGGCCAGGCCGGGCAGCGCGAGGCCGTCGGACTCGGTCCAGCCGGCGACGTCCAGGGCGGTGCCGTTCAGCTCGGCGGAGGTGATGCCCTCGCCCACCCACTCGATCCAGGTGCTCCCACCGGGCTCGGTGGCGGTGAAGCGGACGGTGGTGGTGACCGCGAACGTCCGCTCCGACGGTGCGCCCGCGCCGTCGGTGAGGTCGATCGTGATGTCGTAGGTCGACACCGCGATCTGCGCCGCGCGCTGCTCGGCCTCGGTGCGGGTCAGGTTGGGCGGGGTCATGGAGGTACTCGGGTCCTCTCCTGGATCGGTGTCGCTGGGCATCCAATCACGTGCCCCGATGGGCGGCCCGCGGAATCTCCGGTCGCCGGGCGTCGTTGCGTCGGACATGACGACTGCTGCTGCTGACGGACGTGCCCGGGTCGACGTCTGGTTCGATCCGCTGTGTCCGTGGGCCTGGCTGACCTCCCGCTGGGTGCTGGAGGTGGAGAAGGTCCGCGAGGTCGACGTGACCTGGCACGTGATGAGCCTCGCGGTGCTGAACGAGGGGCGCGAGCTCCCCGAGCAGTACGCGGACGCGATGCGCAAGGCCTGGGGCCCGGTGCGGGTCTGCATCGCCGCTGCCGAGCAGCACGGTGCGCAGGTGCTGGCCCCGCTGTACACCGCGCTCGGCGAGCGGATCCACAACCAGCAGAACAAGGACTTCGACGACGTGATCGCCGGGGCGCTCAAGGAGCTGGAGCTGCCGGCGTCGCTGGCCGAGGCCGCGCACAGCACCGACTGGGACGAGAAGCTCAAGATCAGCCACCACGAGGGCATGGACCCGGTCGGGCTGGACGTCGGTACCCCCACCATCCACGTCGACGGCGCCGCGTTCTTCGGTCCCGTCATCTCCCGGGTGCCGAAGGGGGAGGACGCAGGCCGGCTGTTCGACGGGGCCCGGCTGCTGGCCGAGAACCCGTACTTCTTCGAGCTGAAGCGGACCCGGACCGAGGACCCGTCGTTCGACTACTGAGCCGGCTGCCGAGCGGGCTCCGGCGTGTGACGATCAGGGCATGAGCACTCTGCAGCACTTCATCGGCGGCACCGGGACACCGGGCGGCGCCGAGCGGATCGACGTGACGGATCCGGCGACCGGTGCGGTCGTCGGATCCGTGCCGGCGGGCACCGCGCAGGACGTCGACCGCGCCGTCGCCGCCGCCCGTGCCGCGTTCCCCGGCTGGGCCTCGACTCCGGTGCCCGAGCGCGCGGCGGTGGTGCAGCGCATCTCCGACGGGATCCGGGAGCGGGCCGGCGAGATCGCGGCGTCGATCACCGCCGAGATGGGATCGCCGATCACCTTCTCGCAGAAGGTGCAGGTCGCGATGCCGGTCGGCTCCTCGGCGGCGTTCGCGGCGTTGGCCGCGGACTTCGCCTGGACCGAGGAGATCGGCAACTCGCTGGTGGTCCGGGAGCCGGTCGGGGTGGTCGGCGCGATCACGCCGTGGAACTACCCGCTGCACCAGATCGTCGCGAAGGTCGCCCCGGCGCTGCTCGCGGGCAACACGGTGGTGCTCAAGCCGACCGAGGTGGCGCCGCTGACCGCGCAGATCCTCGCGGAGATCACCGTGGCGGCCGGGCTGCCGGACGGGGCGTTCAACGTCGTGCACGGCACCGGCCCGGTCGTCGGCGAGGCGATCGCGGCGCACCCCGGCGTCGACATGGTGTCGTTCACCGGCTCCACCCGGGCCGGCAAGCGGGTGTCGGTGGTCGCGTCGGACACCGTCAAGCGGGTCGCACTGGAGCTCGGCGGGAAGTCGGCGAACGTGATCCTCGACGACGCAGACCTGGGGAAGGCGGTCAAGGTCGGCCTCGGAAACGCCTGGATCAACGGAGGTCAGACCTGCACCGCGTGGACCCGGATGCTGGTCCCGGCCGCGCGCCAGGAGGAGATCCTGGACCAGCTGGTCGCCGCGGCCGAGCGCTACACCGTCGGCGACCCGACCGATCCCTCGACCCGGATCGGGCCGATGTCCTCGACCGCGCAGCAGGAGCGGGTGCGCTCCTACGTCGAGCGCGGCGTCGCCGACGGGGCCCGGGTCGTGTTCGGCGGCCCCGGGTCGGTCGAGGGCCTGGACGGCGCCTACGTGCGGCCGACGATCTTCGCCGACGTCGAGCCGGATGCGGTCGTCGCGCAGGAGGAGATCTTCGGCCCGGTGCTGTCGGTGATCCCGTACGCCGACGAGGAGCAGGCCGTCGAGATCGCGAACAGCACGGTGTACGGACTGGCGGGTGCGGTCTTCGGGGAGCAGGAGCACGCGCTCGCCGTCGCCCGGAAGCTGCGGACCGGGCAGGTCGACGTCAACGGTGGGGCGTTCAACATCCTGGCGCCGTTCGGTGGGTACAAGCAGTCCGGGAACGGTCGCGAGCTGGGCCGGTTCGGGCTGGAGGAGTTCCTGGAGACCAAGTCCATCCAGCGCTGACGGGGCGGGCACGGCGGTGATCGTGCGGGTGCGATCGCGAACCGGATCCGTGGATCGGCCGTGCCGGGAAACGCGGATCGGCAGGGTGCCCCGCCGTGGACACCTGGTGGGAGCGGCATCGGTCGGCGTCGGTGCTCGGAACCGTGTTGCTGGTGGTCGGTGCGTTGACCGGCGCGCAGGTGGCGGTGGGGACGGTGACGGGTCCCGGCCCGGGGGAGGGCCGGGCCCGGGCGTCGCTCAGCCCGTACGGGGACGGGGCGCTCACCGTCCGGGCGGCGTCGGTGGATCGCCGGGTCGACGTCGCGACCGCCGAGGACGGCTCCTACCTGCTGGGGCACACCCCGGCGGGCAGCGACGTGGTGCTCGATCTGGACCTGCTCGAGGGTGATGCGGCCCGCCCGTGGTGGGTCGAGCCGGCGACCGGCCGGACCATGGAGCTCGAGACGCTCGAGAGCACCGGGATGGCCAGGTTCCCGATCCCCGACGGCGGCACGGCCTGGGTACTGGTGGTCGACGACGCGGCCGCGGGGTACCCGATGCCCGATGCGGGTGCGATCGCCGAGTTCGTGTCGGAGGCGGTGCGCGCCGGCGCGGCGAGCGGATCCGGCCAGGGGGCCGCCCGATCCGGCGACGGGGCGGTGGGAGACCGGATCCAGCAGGAGAGCCGGCCGGAACGGCGGGGCACGCAGGAACGCGCCGGGGACGCCCCTGCCTCGGGCAGCGAGCCGGACGGCCGGGAGTTCCGCGCCGGCGGGCCCCCCGGACGGTCGGACGACGAGCGGGCCGAGGCCGAGGATGAGGACGCCGACCAGCGCAGCCGGTCGGCACCCGGGCGCAGCACCCCGGACCAGGGGAAACCGGACAGCTCCGACTCGAAGAACCCAGGCCGCACCGACTCCGACCGCAAGGATTCCGACCGCAAGGATTCCGATCGCACCGACCCGGGAGACGCAGCCCCCGACCGCAACGTCTCGGACCCAGCCCCCGAACCGGGACCCGGCAACCCGGACGCCGCCGAGGACACCGAGCAGGAACCGCAGGCCCCGGCAGCACCCGCCCCCGAAGCGTCCTCCGAACCCGCCTGGGACCAGCTCGCCCGCTGCGAGTCCTCCGGCGACTGGTCGATCTCGACCGGCAACGGCTACTACGGAGGCCTCCAGTTCGACGAGCCTTATCTAGGGGTCAGCGAGGCGCTCAGGCATCTTCGGTTCTTATTGGATGGGGGCGCGTGACCGATGAGTATCCGGGAGCTCGCTGGCACGGTCGGGGTGGCTGGGTCCGAGACGTGGCTGTGCGATGGCATCGGTATGGGGGGCGGTCCGGGCCGGCTGTGTTTGATCAACCGGTCCGAACCTCGGTGGGCCGCGGTACCCGGGCACGGCGGGCCGACCTACACCGACCGTAACCGCTGCGGTGGCTCGCCGGCGCGGCGGGCGGAGCCGGTCGGCCGAGGACTGAGCAGGGGTTCGGCGCGGCGCGGCGTAGCCGCGGCCGTCCGAATCTCGCGACGTGATGCGCGGCTTGGGTCACCGAGTCCAGATGGCGGGGAGGTCGCCGGCTCCGGGGCCGCGGGTGGCGACCTCGGTGGACAGCCATTCGGCGATGTCGTGAAGCTTGACGTTGCCGTCCTGGGAGGAGCGCACGAGCAGGGCGAACGCGGTGGCATCGGTGAGGCCGAAGCGTTCCATGAGGATGCCTTTGGCGCGCCCAATCACGTCTCGGGAGGCGAGGGCGTTGGTCAGGTGCGCGGCCTGTTGGGCACCGTAGACCGCAACCGCGGCCTGGGCCGCGAACGCGTCCATGATCGTGCGCGACACCGGGTCGGCGAACGCGTCGATCTCGTCGGACCACACGCTGATCGCGCCGGTCGGCCGGTCGGCAGGTGCCATGGCATGGCACAGCACGCTGGCCATGCCGTACTCGGCGGCCACCCGCGGCCCGAACTGCGGCCAGCGCTCGTGTGCTCGGGCCAGGTCACCGACCACGATCTCCTCGGTGGTTCCGACGCTGATCGCGTCGATCCAGGGGCCGTGGCCGAGTGTGACCATCAGGTCGGCGATGGCCCGGAGCCGGTCGTCGGTCGGGGCGTGGCACTCGAGCCCGCCTGGGCCGGCGATGGTCAAGCAGGCCCACTTGGCGCCGGGGACCGTGGCCACCAGGCTGGCGGTGATCTGCGCGAAGCGTTCCTCGAGCTCGTCGGCCCCGACCTTCGTGGACGTGAGCTGGTCGGCGTTGGCCCGCAGCGCAGCAGTGATCTGTTCGACGTCGCCCGACTGCATAGGTCCCCTTGTGCTCGTTCGGCAGCGCGTGGTCAGTTCGGTCTGTTCGACGAGCTGTTGCCCTCGAGCGACCGGGCGCGTCACTGGACCGTAGCGCGCGGTGGGCTGAGCGGCATCGGCCTGCGAGGGCAGCGCGGGCATCACCCAGACGCGTCGTCGATCAGTATCCGGGGGTTCGGCGGCGCTGCTCCTAGCGTCGGTGAATGGAGAGTGCCTTTCGCGCTGAGCGCGCTATCGCGTCGTCGGGGACGTCGTCGTGGGTCGTGGTCGACGACGCTTATGAGCTGCATGTGGAGGCCACAGCCTTCCTGGCTGGGCTGCGGGCGCGGGGGTTGTCGGTGAACACCGAACGCCTCTATGCCGGGCGGGTGGCGCAGTATCTGTCCTACTGCGCCACCCGCGGGCTGCCCTGGTCGCAGCCGGGGTTTCTCGGACTGCGCGGATTTCAGGACTGGCTGGTGTCCGAGCCGGCCCCACCGCGACGGCGCGGCGGGCGAGCACGACTGCGCGCACCGGGCACGGCGAACGCGGTGCTGACCTCGGTGGCCGGGTTCCTGCGCTTCGGCGCCACCCAGGGCTGGGTGCCCGATCAGACGGTGTCGGTGCTGGTCGGGCCGACGAGCTGGCAGTCGGTGTCACCGCCGGGCTTCGACCCGGGTGAGGCGGGCCAGTGGCGCCCGGTCACCCGGGCGACGTTGCGGTTCCGCACCGTCGAGCCCGGTGTCGAGGTGCTCTCCGACGCCCAGATCCGCCAGCTCCAAACCTTGACCGGGCGGGCCCGGGACCGGTTCTTGATCGCGTTGCTGGCCTGCACCGGGGTTCGGATCGGCGAGGCGTTGGGGCTGCGGCGCGAAGACATGCACCTGCTGGCCACCTCGACCGGGCTGGGCTGTGAGATCAGCGGCCCCCACATCCACGTGCGCCGCCGCGCGGACAACGCCAACGGGGCGCTGGCCAAGTCCCGCTACCCGCGGGTGATCCCGGTGACCGCGGACCTGGTCGCGGCCTACACCGACTACCGCCGCGAACGCGACAGGGTCGCCGAGGCCGGCGAGACCGACATGGTGCTGGTGAACTTGTTCCGGGCGCCGCTGGGGCGGGCAATGCGCTATCCGGCGGTGCACGAAATGTTCGAACGTCTCTCCGCAGCGGCCGGGTTCCGGGTGCGTCCGCACCTGTTCCGCCACACCGCGGCCACTCGCTGGCTCGCCGCAGGAGTGGACCGCGACGTGGTTCAGCACCTGCTCGGGCACGTGTCGCCGTCGTCGATGCAGCCGTATCTGCACGTCGACGCCCGAGCCACCCGCGACGCGGTCGAGCGCGTCGCCGCGACCACGGCGGCCACCCGATGACCGCCCCCACAACCTCAACCACGACCGCGACCGCCGCGGCGAACCGCGCCGGGTTCACCGGCGCGGGGACAGGTGAGCCTGCTACCGCGCGGGCGGGGTTCGACCGCGAGGCGCCGGGCTGGCGGGCGTGGCTGGCCGAGCAGGTGGATCCGGACTGGCGGGCCGATGAGTGGGTGCCACGGTGGTGGCTGTTCACCGGGGACCCGGACAACCCGGCCACCGCTGCCCAGCGCTGTCGCACCACGGCCTGCACGATCCTGATCACACCGGCCCGCGGCCGGTTCTGCCGCGGCTGCACGGTCGCCCACACCGAGTCGGGCCTGGACCCGGACACCTTCGCGGCCACCTACCGACCGGTTCCGGCGCAGATCAACGTCGTCCGCGCCGACTGCCAGGTCCGGCGCGACGGGCTGCGATGCGTGGTCCCAGCGTTCTCGCGGGGGCTGTGCTCACGCCACAACAGCCAATGGAACAACTACCGGAACAAGCAGCATCCCGGGCCGCGGCTGGCCCTGGAGTCCTGGGTGGAACAGATCCCGGTCCCGTTCACCGACCCGCCTCCGGCCTGTCTGGTCGGGGGCTGCGCGGTGGCGGCGATGAACGCCCACGGCGTGTGTGACTACCACTGGCGGCTCTGGCGCCGTGACCTGGCCGCAGCGGCTGCCGCCCCTGTCTCCAGCGCCTCCACTGCCTGCTCCGCCGACCCGGACCCGGTGGGATGGGCGGCCGGTCAGACCCCGTTCCTGCGCGCGCATCAGTTCTCCCTGCTACCGCTGCCTGAGCTGCTGCGCTGGGAGATGCTGGTCGCCCTGGACCGCCGCGATCGGATCGGGCGGGTGCTGAACCCCTCGACGATGCGGGCGATCGTGCGCGCGCTCGGCGAGTCCGGGGCCTCGACCCTGCTCGCCGACGACATCGAGGACGCGATCCCGCCGGCGGCGAGTGGGCGGCGCGGCACCGCCGCACAGCGGCGCGGGCTGCTCGCGGAGCTGGCCGGGGCGGCCCGCGCCGGGTTCGACGAGTTCTGCGGGATCGACCGCGCCGCCCAGGGTCTGGTGGATCTACGGCTGATCGGTGTCCGCTCGGACTACACCGCCACCCGCCGGCGCAAGAACGGCGGGACCGCGGACCTGGCCAGCATCGAACAGATCTGGCTGCGCCAACTGCTGGCCGGCTGGACCAGCAACGATCACCCGAACAGCTCGGCGTTCACCCAGACCCTCAAGGCCGTCCGGTTCGCCTCCCAGGCCCTGGCCGCCCGGCCGGGCGGCGGACACGACCCGGCCGCGCTGCGCTTCCCCGACATGTCCGCCGCGGTCGCCCACATCTGGGCCCAGCGCAAGCCCGACGGCCGCGCCTACAGCCCCTCCACCCCGCGCAACTGGGTCTGGAAGCTGTTCGCCCTGCTCGACTACGGCGCCCGCGCCGGGTTCTGCGACGAACTGTCCGCCTCTTTCGTGCGCGACCGTAACGTTCACGCCCGTCCCCGCGAAGAATCCAATGAGGGCGAACTGGGCAAAGCCATCCCCGAACCGGTCATCGCCCAACTCGACGCCCATCTGCAGCGGATCGGCCGCCCCGCTCCCGGAGTTTCGGTCCCGGGCAGCTCCCAGCTGCACGGCGAGGACCTGGCGGCGCTTTACCGCACCTGTTATCTGCTGCTGCGTGACACCGGGCGGCGCCCGAACGAGATCGCCGGGCTGCCCCGCAACTGCCTGGAGCAGCGCGGTGACGAGGTCTCGCTGCTCTGGCACAACCGCAAGGCCCGGCGCCGTCGGCGCCGGCTGCCGATCACCGCCGCCACCGCGCAGATCATCCGGGACTGGCAGGTCCGCCGCGACCAGCTGACCGGCCTGCCTGCCGGCAGTGAAGGGTTCCTGTTCCCGGCGCTGAGTGCGGGCACCCGCGACGAGCATTTCCCCACCCACAGCCTCTGGCTCGGGGTCCGCCGCTGGGTCCACGCGCTACCCGAGCTGTTCGACGAGGGCCTCGACCCGCGCGGGAACCGGCGCCCGTTCGACCGGGCCCGGATCTATCCCTACGCGTTCCGCCACTCCTACGCCCAACGTCACGCCGACGCCGGCACCCCGGTCGACGTGCTGGCCGAGTTGATGGACCACAACTCCATCCAGACCACCCAGGGCTACTACACCGTGAGCCTGGCCCGGCGCCGCGCCGCGGTCAGCACCCTGGCCGCCCAGGTCATCGACCGCACCGGCACCCCGAGCCCATGTTCGGCCGGGGCCTACGAGCTGCGTTCGGTCGCGGTCCCCTACGGCGGCTGCACCGAACCGTCCAACGTCAAAGCCGGCGGGAAGGCCTGCCCGATCCGGTTCCAATGCGCCGGCTGCGGGTTCTACCGGCCCGACCCCTCCTACCTGACCGCGATCGAACAACATCTCAACGAGCTGCGCGCCGAACACGAGACCGCCCAGGCCCTCGGCGCCGCCGACTACGTCACCACCGCCATGGGCGAGGAGATCACCGCCTACGAAGCCGTCGCGGCCACCATGCGCACCCGCCTGGCCGACCTCGACGACGACGAACGCGCCGAGATCGAACACGCCAGCACCCTGCTGCGCCGCATTCGCGCCGGCACCGCACTCCCACTCACCGTCATCGACCCGACCAACGACAGCCCGGACGACGGCACCGACGGGACCGGCAACAGCGCCGGCGCTCTGCCCGAGCACGGCGGCAGTGCCCAGATGGGAACCCCGCGATGAACGCGCCCGAGCCAGGGCAGGTGCTGCGCGCAGCCCGCCGCCGCGACAGCGCCACCAAACGCGCCCGCGTCCGCGACGCGATCGCCGAACTCGAACAGGCCGGGGACCCGATCAGCTTCGCCGCCGTCGCCCGCGCCGCGCAGGTCTCGACCTGGCTCGTCTATGCCGACGGCGTCCGCGAACACATCACCGCCGCCCAACAACGCCACCAACTCCGGCCCGAGCAGGAGCGGCGCGCCGGGCTGCGCCCCAGCGAAGCCAGCCTGCGCACCGACCTTGCCTTGGCCCGTGACGAACTCGGCGAGCTGCGCGCCGACCGCGACCAGCTCCGCGAGCACCTACGCCGCCAGCTCGGCCGCGACCTGGACACCCTGGCCACCGCCGACCTGCACACCCGCGTCGAGGAACTCACCCACCACAACCAGCGGATCACCGACGACCTCGCCCGCGCCTACGCCGACAACCAGGCGCTCCGCGCCCGGGTCACCGCCCTGGAAACCGAACTCGGCGCTTCCCGCACCAGCCTGCGCCGCATGATCCGCGACCAGAACCTGGAGCAGCCATGACCACCAGCCCCCAGCCAGCGCCCGTCGCTCAGGGCACGACCTCGACCGCTGCGGTCAACAACATGACCTCGCTACCGGTCTCACCCCGGTGGATGACCACCTGCTCCATCAACTCGAACATCATCGGCAGCCCATGGCCGCGATATCCCGGATCGGCCGGAGGCTCGCGCCACCGACCCCGGTCACGCACCCGGATCCGCAGCTGCCGCGTCACCCCGGTGACCTCGACGTCCGCGCTGATCTCCACGATCTGCTCGGCCCCGCCGACGCTGTCCGGCACATCACCGGAGTGCTCCACCGCGTTCGTGACCGCTTCGTTGACCACCAACAACACGTCGTCGCTGCCGGCCTGCGGCCACCCCAAAAACTCCAGCCACTCCCGGAAATGCGTCCGCGCGAGCGGAACGGACCGCGGCGCGACCGGCACCGTCACCGCACACGTCATCAAGTTCTGGCACATCACGAATCCCGTCCGCGCCCGATCCCGCATACACAAACTGGGAAGCGACGGCATCGAGCGCTTGAACTCGGTTTCACCGACTGGAGTGCCCAAACCAGCTCTGCCGGACTCACACGCGCCAGCGCGCCCCCACCAGCTCGCTCCTGCCCTGGTCGAAGCGATCCACCAGCGACCGTCACGCCAACACGCTGCCCAATGCCTGAGATGCCTCGCATCGGCTCACAGCGCTGACCAGGCAAGATGGTCCCAAGATCCAGATAAGCCGGCGACCTGGCGGGAGTTCGGTGGCACCCGCTACGCCCCGACCGCCGACGGCGCCACCCGGGAGCAGCAGATCGAGATCGCGGCCAAGGTCCGGGACACCCGCGGCGGTTACGGATCGTGGCCGGCGTGCGCCCGGAAGCTCGATCTTCCGCGCTGACCGGCACACGGTGGCGTGACACTCGATCCGTGGAAGCGCGACCGGTCAACGCGTAGGGTCGGTGATCCTCCGACCGGATGCCCGGGGCGGGTGCCCTGGTGGTCGCCGTCCCGGTCCGATTCCCTACCCTTGGACCCCATGAGCTCGCCCACCCCCGAGACCCACCGGATCGGGAACCGCTACCGGCTCGACGAGCGGGTCGGTGCCGGTGCGATGGGTGCAGTGTGGCGTGGTACGGATGAGCTCCTGAACCGGACGGTGGCGGTCAAGGAGCTCCTCGCCGCCGCGCTGCCGTCGGCCGAGCAGCTCGAGGAGTCCCGCCAGCGGATCCTGCGCGAGGGCCGGATCGGTGCCCGGCTCCAGCACGCGCACGTGATCAGCATGTTCGACGTCGTGGTGCACGACGAGCGGCCGTGGCTGGTCATGGAGTACCTGCCGTCCCGCTCGCTGGCCGCGGTGCTGGCGGAGAAGGGGCCGATGAGCCCGCGCGAGGCGGCCGCGATCGGCCGCCAGGTCGCCGACGGGCTGGCCGCCGCGCACACCGCGGGCGTCGTGCACCGGGACATCAAGCCGGGCAACGTCCTGATCGCCGAGGACGGCCGCGCCAAGATCACCGACTTCGGCGTCTCCCGGGCCGTCGACGACGTGCAGCTGACCCGGACCGGGGTGATCGCGGGTACCCCCGCGTTCCTCGCCCCCGAGGTCGCCCGCGGCCAGGAGCCGACCGCCGCGTCGGACGTCTTCGCGCTCGGCGCCACGCTCTACGCCTCGGTCGAGGGTGAGCCGCCGTTCGGCCTGGACGACAACGCCTACGCGCTGCTGCACAAGGTCGCGACCGGCGCGATCTCCCCGCCCGGCCAGGCCGGGCCGCTGACCGCGCTGCTGATGCGGCTGCTGTCCAACGACCCGACCGAGCGCCCCAGTGCCCCGCAGGCCCGGGACGCGCTGGCCCGGATCGCGGCCGGGCAGTCGGTCGCCGGGCTGGCCACGCCCGCGAGCGCGGCCGCGATGATGGACTCCGGCGACGACGTCGCCGCCGAGCAGGCCGGTGGCACCGTGATCGACGCCCCCGCGGTCCCGGCACCGCAGGTGATCCCCGGTGCCGGTGCCCGCCGCGGTGCCGCTGCGGGTGAGCGGCGCAAGCGGCTGCCGATCGTCCTGGGTGTGCTGGCCGCGCTGCTCGTCGTCGGTGGCGGGGTGGCGTTCGGTGTACTCACCACCCAGCAGCCGGACCAGCCGCCGCCGGTCGCCGCGCCGACCTCGCAGGCTCCGCCGCCGAGCAGTGCGCCGCCGACCTCGTCGCCGCCGCCCACCACGAGTGAGTCACCGACACCGACCCCCGGCGCCCAGGTGGGCGACCCGGTGGCGTTCGTGCAGAACTACTACCGGATGCTGCCCGGCGACATCGACGGCGCGTTCGCCCGGCTCAGCCCGGAGGCGCAGTCCCAGTCGCAGGGGATCGAGAGCTACCGGGAGTTCTACAGCGGCATGCGCACCGTCTACGCGGAGAACCTGCGCAACGCCGGGCCGAACACGGTCACCGCGACCGTGGTGTTCCTCCGCACGAACGGCACCGAGTCCCGGGAGAACTACCGGTTCGTGGTCGGCACCGACGCGCAGGGCAACGAGGTCCTGCAGTCGTTCAGCCAGGCCTGACGCCGGCCACCTCGGCCACCCACCGGACGATCCGGCCGTTGGTCGCGGCGCGGGTGTTCCGGTCGAGCACCTCGTGCCCCTCGTCGGCCATCCGCAGCAGCTCCACCGGTGCGCCGCGGGCCTGCAGCGCGGCATGGATCGCGAGAGCCTGCCCGAGCGGCACGTTCGTGTCGTGGTCGCCGTGCACCACGAGCAGCGGCGCGCCGATCCGGTCCGCGCGGCGCAGCGGGGACAGCTCGTCGAGCAGGGCGCGGTCGGTGCGCGGGTCGCCGTACTCGGTGCGGGCCGGCCCGGCGATCCACGGTTCGGTCTCGGCGTAGAACGCGGTCAGGTCGGTGATGCCGCAGACGTCGATCCCGCCGGTGTAGAGCTCCGGGAAGCGGGCCATCGCGGCGAGTGCCAGGAACCCGCCGTAGGACCGCCCGGCGACGACGACGCGCGCGGGATCGACGTCCGGTATCCCGGAGAGCAGCCGGGTCGCGGCCCGGACGTCGGTGATCGACGACGGCCGCAGCATGCCGTCGTCGAGGCGGGCGAAGGTGCGGCCCCGGCCCGAGGAGCCGCGCACGTTCGGGGTCAGGACGGTGACGCCGGTGGCGACCAGCTCGTGCAGCAGCGGCGCCCAGCCCGGCCGTTCCTCGGCCTCCGGGCCGCCGTGCAGCCACAGCAGGCCGATCCCGTTCGGCGACGACGGCCGGTGCAGCCAGCCGCCGAGGCGCAGCCCGTCCTCGGCCGGGAACATGATCCGCTCGGGCTGCGGGGTGACCGGCGCGACCGGTGTCCCCCCGAGCAGCGGGGTGGCCGCGCCGCCCCGGATCGGGACCCGGACGACGTGCGGCGGGATCCCCGGGGCGTGCCCGGCGACCAGCAGCGACGTGTCGTCGCGGGCGAAGCTCACGTTCGTGACCACGTCGCAGGGCACCAGCACCCGCTGCGGACGGCCGCCGCGCAGGTCGGCGATCTCGATCTCGCTGCGCCCGCCGGAGTTCCACACCAGCGCGGCCCGGGCACCGCCCGGATCGAGCGCGACCACGTCGAGATCGGCGCCGGGCCGCACGGCGACCGGCCGGGCCGGGGCGATCAGCTCGTCGCCCGCCTGGCCGAGCGCGACGGCGAGCAGCGCCGAGTGCTCCCGGTCGGCGTCGGTGTGCACCCACAGCGTGCCGGGCGCCGCGCCGAACCGCGCGGTCGCGTTCAGCGCGCCGCCCGGGCCGCCGATCAGCTGGTCCCGGGCGCCGGTGCGCAGGTCCACCAGCTCCAGCCCGCGCTCGCCGCGCCGGCCGGTGCGCAGGACCACCCGCCTGCCGTCCGCGGAGATCGCCTGGACGACGGTGGCCTGCCCGGTCCCGAGCACCACCGACGAACCGTCCCCCACGTCGACCAGGCAGGCGGTGCCGGAGCCGTAACCCTCGGAGTCCGGGTCACCTGCGTCGGAGAGGACGGTGACGCCGAGCCGGCGCCCCGTCGGGGCCCAGGCGCCGAGCACGACCGCGACCGCCGCCGGGGCGATCTCGACCGGGGGCCCGCCGTCCGGATCGATCAGCGCGACCCGGGTGCGGTCACCGCCCGACGGCGCGATCTGGACGGCGATCCGGCCGCCGTCCGGGGACCAGGCCAGCGCGGTGACGTCCGGATGCGGGCCGCCGATGCCGGTGGCCTCGAGCACGGTCGCCGTGTCCGGGTCGATCGGGCCGTGCGCCGGCATCGGTGCGACGTGCAGCCGCGGCCGCCCGGTGTGGTCGGAGATCCAGGCCAGCCGGGTCCCGTCGGGGGACACCACGGGGGAGTGGTGCCCCGGGGCGGCGGAGGCCGTGGGAACGGCGGATTCCGCGGGCGCTGCTGCGGTTCGTGTGCCCTCCATCGATCCCGACCTCCGTTCCTGGCTGCTGATCCGGCCCTGCTGATCCGGCTCTGTTGATCCGCTGCTGTCCTCCTGCGGCGGCTCGCCGGGCGCGTCGGTGCGCCTGCGGCACGATCCGCACGGAGATCATCGCGCCCCGGGCCCCGGTCCGGGAAGCCGCCGGGACCGGATGACCGGCAACGGAACGTACCTCCCGGCCGGGTCGCTCCCGGAAGCCGGGACGCACAGCACGAACGCCGCCGGCGCAGCTGCGCCGACGGCGTTCGTGGTGGAGGGGACATCGGTCAACCTCACGTCCGTCCGGCGACGGCCGCAAGACCCCGGACGTTTCCGGGGTGTGAACGTCGCCGGGCTACCGGAGCCGCACCTCGACGTCGACCTGCCGCCGGTCGGCGAGCCCGATCTCGTGCACCGGCCCGGTGAGCTCCACCGCGGACCGCAGCACCGGATCGGCGCAGGAGGTGCCGATGAACAGCTCGATCGTGCCGGGCTCGACGACCCGGCGCATCGCCCGGTCGTGCAGCGACACCCGGTGGGTGGGCACGTCGAAGCGCACCTCGGCGGTCGCGCCCGGCTCCAGCTCGACCCGCGCGTAGCCGAGCAGGACGACGACCGGGCGGGTCACCGAGGCGACGACGTCGCTGCCGTAGAGCTGCACGACGTCGGCGCCCGCGCGGTCGCCGTCGTTGCGGACCAGGCAGCTGACGGTGAAGGAGCCGCCGGTGGGCACCCGGTCGTCGAGCACCCGCAGATCGGAGTGGGTGAACTCGGTGTAGCTCAGGCCGAAGCCGAACGGGCGGACCGGCGCGGTGTCGACCGCGGTCACCGAGCTCGCCGCGCCGAGCCGGGGGTGCAGATAGCTGTAGGGCTGGGCGCCCGCCGAACGCGGCAGGCCGATCGGCAGCCGGCCGGACGGGTTGACCCGGCCGGACAGCACCCCGGCGACCGCCCCGGCGCCCTCCTGACCGGGGAAGAACGCCTGCACCACCGCGGCGCAGCGCTCCAGCTCGCGGTCCAGCACGTAGGGCCGTCCGACGAGCAGCACCAGCACCACCGGCGTCCCGGTGCCGAGCACCTCCTCCACGAACCGGCGCTGCACGCCGGGCAGCTCCAGGGTGTCGGTGTCGCAGCCCTCGCCGGAGGTGCCGCGGCCGAACAGCCCGGCCCGGTCACCGACCACGACGACGGCGACGTCGGCGTCCCGCGCGGCGGCGACCGCGCCGGCGAACCCGGAGGTGTCGTCGGTGTCGACGTCGCAGCCGCGGGCGTGGGTGATCCGCGCGCCGGGCAGCTCACCGCGCAGCGCGTCCAGCACGGTCGGCACGTCCAGCCCCAGCTCGACGCCCGGATGGTGCGGCAGCACGTGGTTGGCGAAGCTGTAACAGCCCATCAGGGCGGCCGGATCGTCGGCGTTCGGGCCGAGCACGGCGATCCGCCCGGCGCCGTCGCCGAACGGGAGCACGCCGTCGTTGCCGAGCAGGATCACCGACTCCTCGGCGAGCCGGGCGGCCAGCGCCCGGTGCCCCGGCGGATCGAGATCGACCTCGCCGGTGGGCAGCGTGTCGGCGAAGCCCGGATCGAGCAGGCCGAGCCGCTGCTTCTGCTCCAGCACCCGGCGCACCGCGCGGTCCACGACCTCCTCGGGCACCTCCCCGGAGCGGACCCGCTCGGCGAGCGGCTCCAGATAGCCGGTGCCGGTGGGCAGCTCGACGTCGATGCCCGCGGTCAGCGCCTGCGCGGCCGCCGATCCGATGCCGTCCGCGACGCCGTGCAGGGTGTGCAGGAACGCCACCGAGAAGTAGTCGGCGACCACCGTGCCGGTGAATCCCCAGCGTTCCCGCAGCAGCTCGGTGAGCAGGCCCGCGTCGGCGGCGACCGGCACACCGTCGATCTCGGCGTAGGAGTTCATCACCGACCCGGCGCCGGCGTCGAGCAGCGCGGTCTCGAACGGCGGCAGCAGCACCTCGGCCATTTCCCGCGGTCCGGCGTGCACCGGTGCGAGGTTGCGGCCGGCGCGCGAGTTCGAGTAGCCGGCGAAGTGCTTGAGAGTGGCGACGACCCCCGCGGACTGCAGGCCGCGCACGTAGGCGCCGCCGACGGTGCCGACCAGGTACGGGTCCTCGCCGATGCACTCCTCCACCCGGCCCCAGCGGACGTCGCGGACGACGTCGAGCACCGGGGCGAGGCCCTGGTGGACACCGAGCCGGGCCATCGTGTCGCCGATCGCGGCCGCGGTCTCGGCGACCAGCTCCGGATCGAACGACGCCCCCCACGACGGTGGCGCCGGGAACGTCGTCGCCCGCCACGCCGCCAGCCCGGTCAGGCACTCCTCGTGCACCAGCGCCGGGATGCCGAGCCGGGTCGACGAGGTGAGCCAGCGCTGCCGCTCCGCAAGGTGCGCGAGGCCGTCGGCGGACTTCACCGGCGCCGTCCCGAACACCCGGGTGAGCTGGCCGAGGCCGTGCCGGGCGTACTGCTCGAACGCGGCGTGCTCGCCCTGCATGCTGTCCTGCATCGGTGCGACGGCGGTGTCGCCGTCGCTCTCGCCGGGTGAGTGGTCGCGTCCCTCCCACAGCCCGACGAGCTGGGCCAGCTTCTCCTCGAGCGTCATCCGCGCGATCAGGTCGGTCACCTCGGTGCCCATGGAGTCCTTTCGGGTTGCGGCCGGCCGGCCGGTCAGCGGCCGGCGCCGGCGGTCAGGCCGGCCAGCAGGTAGCGGCGGCCGAGCAGGTACACGACCAGCAGCGGGAGCAGCGACAGCAGCACCGCCGCGGTGATCAGCGGGACGTTCGTGCCGTACTGGCCCTGGTAGTCCCACAGGCCCAGGGTGAGCACCCGGACCGACGCGTCCTGGGTCAGGACGAGCGGGAACAGGAACCCGTTCCAGGCCTGCAGCGCGGTGAAGATGCCGATCGTGGCGAGTCCGGGCCGGGCCAGCGGCAGCACCAGCGAGACCAGGGTGCGGGCCGGTCCGGCGCCGTCCAGGACGGCCGCCTCGAACAGCTCGTTCGGGATGTCGCGCAGGCTGGAGGTCAGCACCACCACCGCCAGCGGCAGCGCGAACGCCGCGGTCGGCAGGATGATCGCCAGCAGGGTGTCGTAGAGCCGCAGCTGGGTGACCATCAGGTAGAGCGGGACGATCACGGCCTGCGCCGGGACGGCCAGGCCGAGCAGCATCACCGAGAACGCCCGGGCGACCGAGCGGTTGCGGCTGCGCACGATCGCGTACGCCGCGGGCAGCGCCAGCAGCAGCACGATCGCGACGCAGGCCGCCGCGACGATCACGTTGTTCAGGAAGTAGCGCGGGAAGTTCGAGGTCAGGACGTCGACGTAGTTCTCGAACGTCAGTCCGGAGGGCACCGCGAGCGGGCCGTCGGTCAGGTACTCCGACGACGACCGGAGGCTGGTGACGAACAGGAAGTACAGCGGCACGGCGACCAGCACGAACCAGACGCCCGCGCCGAGCCCGCCCAGCCAGTTGAACCCGCGCCGCAGCCGTCCGCGGCGGGGCGGCGGATCGGGGGTGCCGGTGGTGCGGTCCGGCCCGGCCGGGGCGGTCGGGGTGGTGGCGGTGGACACGGAGGTCACATCCCCTCCCGCTGGCTCGCCATCTTGCGGTAACCGGTGACCCGCGCGATGAACAGCGACAGCGCCGTCCCGATCACCAGGAGCACCACCGCCAGCGCGCTCGCGTAGCCCATGTCGAAGCTCCGGAACCCCTCGAGGTACATGTGCAGCGGCAGGATCCGGGTCGACGTGCCGGGCCCGCCGCCGGTGAGGATCAGGACCACCTCGAAGGTGGTCATCGAACCGACGACGATCAGCACCCCGGAGGTGATGATCGTGTCCCGCAGCTGCGGGACGGTGATCGACCGGAAGGTGCGCCAGCGGCCGGCCCCGTCGATCCGGGCCGCCTCGTAGAGCTGCACCGGGATCGCCCGGGCCGCGGCCTGGTAGAGCAGCGTGTGGAACGGCATGTACTGCCAGCCGATCACCAGGATCACCGCGGCGAAGGCGTACCGGCTGTCCCCGATGATGTTGCCGTCGTCGATCCCGACCAGCGGGCCGAGCACCGAGGCGAGCCCGAAGTTCGGGTCGAGCAGGGTGCCCCACAGCACGGCGATGGCGGCGCTGGACATCAGCAGCGGGATGAAGAAGATCGCGGCGAGCAGCGCGCGGGACCGGCCGCGCCGGGCCAGCCAGACCCCGAGCGGCAGCGCCACCGCGGTCTGCAGCACCCAGGACGCGGCCGTCAGCAGGAACGACAGCCGCAGCGTCTCGATGAACAGCGGATCGGCCCCGAGCCGGGTCCAGTTCTCCAGGCCCACCCACTGTGGTGGGTTCAGGCCGTCGTAGGCGGTGAAGCTGAGGTACACCACCACGACCATGGGCAGCAGCGCGAACAGCCCGAAGAAGGTCAGGGCGGGGGCGACCCAGACGAATCCGGGCCGCCCCGCCCGTACCGCGGTGGCACTGCTCACCGGCTCGCCGTGTCCATCGCGTCGGCGAACTGCTCCGGGGTGAACTCCTTGGTGAAGACCTTCGACAGGTTGGTGAGCATGGTCTGCGCCTCGGCGGCGGGCAGCGCCTGGTCCCAGGACTGCACGAAGGTCGGCGCGGCCTTGGTCTGCTCGTAGGTGTAGGTGTTGAAGTCGGCGAACGGCCCGGTCGAGGCCACCTGGTCCTCGATCCCGGTGAGGGCCGGGACCTGGCCCTTCTCCAACATGCCCTGCACGTACTCGGGGCTGGTCATCCCGTTCATCAGGAACTCGGTGGCGGCCTCGACGTTCGCGGAGCCCGCGCTGACCGAGTAGTAGTTCGACGGGTTCCCGATCACGTTGGCCGGGTCGCCCGCGCCGCCCTCGATCGCCGGGAACGGCGCCCAGCCCAGCTTGTCCTGCTCCAGGAAGTCGGGGAAGTTGTCGTTCAGGCTGGTGACCTGCCAGGAGCCCATCAGCTCCATACCGGCCCGGCCGCTGGTCAGCAGTGCCTGGGAGGCCTGGTTGTCGTAGTCGACGGCGGTGAAGTTCGTGCCGAACGCCTCCCGGTCGACCAGGTCCTGGACCATCCGCATCGACTCGATGACGGCCGGGTCGCGCCAGGCGCCGGGCTCGCCGTCGGCGATGGCCTGGAACTTCTCCGGGCCACCGATCCGGTCGAGGAAGTACTCGGGGTACATCATCGAGGTCCAGGTCTGCGCGCCGGCCAGCGCGATCGGCTGGATGCCCGCGGCCTTGAGCTGGTCCACGGCCTCCAGGAAGCCGGTCCAGGTGGTCGGGAACTCGGTGACGCCGGCCTCGGCGAAGGCGTCCTTGTTGTAGAAGAACGACAGCGGCTGGACGCCCTGCATCGGGATGCCGGTGACCTTGCCGTCGATCGTGCCGGTCTCCAGGACCTGCGGGATGAAGGTCTCCTTGACCTCCGGGTCCGCATCGAGCGCGGCGGTCAGGTCGGCGACCTGGCCGGCGTCGACGTAGCCCTTCAGGTTCCCGCCGCCCCAGTTGTAGAAGATGTCCGGCCCGTTCGGCGAACCGATCGCGGTCTGCAGCGCGGACTTGTACGGGTCGTTCAGGTAGGTGGTCAGCTCGATCTGCGGGCCACCTTCGGCGTTGAAGCCGTCGACGGCCGCCTGCTGGACGGTGTTGATGCCCTCGTTCTGCAGGGTCCAGAGCCGGAGCTCATCACCTCCTCCGGCTTCCTGGGGGCCGGCGGTGCCACAGGCCGCGGTGACCGCGAGTCCGGTGGCGAGTGCGGCAGCGACGAGGGTCCTGCGTACGCGTGACGAGGTCGACATGAGCTCTCCTTCGAGCGGGGCCGATCGAAAGTTTCCGAGACTTGCGAAGGCGCTGGACGCAAGTTAGGCCTCAAGGAACCTGTCGTCAAGGAGGGGAAGTGCCGCGTTTCACCCGGGACTTCGACTGAAAGTTTCGATACCGTCGCGCTGTGAATCGCAGCCGTGTGACGATCGCCGAGGTCGCGGAGCAGGCAGGCGTGTCGGTCCCGACCGTCTCCAAGGTCCTCAACGGGCGGGCCGACGTCGCCGTCGCGACCCGGGAACGGGTGCAGCAGGTGATGGCCGAGAGCGGCTACCGCAGGCGCGGCGCCTCGGCGCCCCGGCGCCGGACCGGGCTGGTCGACGTGGTGCTGGACCGGCTCGACTCGTTCTGGGCGATGGAGGTGCTGCGCGGTGCCGAGGTCGAGGCCCGGCGCACCGACCGCCAGGTCGTGCTCAACACCTCGCAGAACGACGAGCCGGGCTCGCGGGCCTGGCTGGACCGGATCGCCGGTCGGGGCACCGACGGCGTCGTCGTGGTGGTCGGCGACCAGGACCCGGACACCGCGGCCACCCTGGTCGCGCTGGACGTCCCGGTGGTGCTGCTCGACCCGGTCGGCGGCGACGACCCGTCGTTCGCGACGGTCGGTGCGACCAACTGGGCGGGTGGGCTGAGTGCCGTCGAGCACCTGCTCTCGCTGGGCCACCGGCGGATCGGGATCGTCTCCGGCCCGCCCCGGCTCTCCAGCAGCCAGCAGCGGGTCGACGGCTACCGTGCGGCGTTGCGCCGGGCCGACATCGCGGTCGACGAGGACCTGATCCGCTACGGCGACTTCCTGGTCGGCGGTGGGCACCGCGGCGCGGTCGATCTGCTCGATCTCGCCGACCCGCCGACCGCGATCTTCGCCGGATCCGACATGCAGGCGGTCGGCGTCTACCAGGAAGCGGCGCGGCGCGGCCTGCGGATTCCCGACGACCTGAGCGTCGCCGGGTTCGACGACATCGCGCTCTGCGAGTACCTGAGCCCGGCGTTGACCACGGTCCGCCAGCCACTGGCCCGGATGGCCGCGGAGGCGGTGCGGCTGGCCGTGCAGGAACCGCGGACCGAGGCCGACGGGACCGCTCCGCGCCTGGAGCTGGCCACCGACCTGGTGGTCCGGACGAGCACGGCGGCGCCGAAGGCCTGACCGGCCGGGGTGCGGCCGGTCGCTCAGTCGGCGAGCCACCGGCCCGGGTCCGCGACCAGCGCGGCGACCGCGGTGGCGCCGGCGCCGCGCATCACCGCGTCCGGGCCGAGTGCGGAGCGGCACAACCGGTCCGGACCGATCCCGTGCCGGGCGAGCTCGCCCGCCACCGCCGCGACGAACGCGTCGTCGGCGGTGCTGAACCGCCCGCCCAGCACGACCTGTGCCGGATCCAGCGGCGCGGCGAACCCGGCCAGCGCCCGGCCCAGTGCCCGCCCGGCCCGGCGCAGCTCCTGATCGCCGCCGAGGCCGGCACGGGTCGGGCGGGCCTCGGCGGTCACGCACCCCTGCCGGCCGCAGTGGCACCGGCTCCGGCCGCCCCGCACCGGGAGATGACCGAACCGGGTGGCGGCGTCGCCGTCGCCGGCCCGCCCGTCGTGCAGCAGCACCACTCCGGTCTCCGAGCGCCCGCCGACGAAGACCGACACCCCGGCCCCGACCGGCTCGGCCCCGGCGGCCAGCGGCACCCCGCACCGGACCGACAGTCCGATCCCGCCGGCACCCACGGCGTCCGCCTCGGCGGCGAGCAGCGCGCCGATCTCCGCGCCGGGTGCGCCGGGCGGTCCTGGCAGGCCGACGACGATCCCGGCGGCGGGCCGGTCCCCGGCCGCCGCGGCGAGCAGCAGCTCGCCCAGCACCGGGCCCAGCGCGGCCGCGACGGCGGCCGGACCGGCCCCGTCGAGATCCGCCCGCCGCCACCGGCGGGCCCCGGCGTGTCCGGCCAGATCGACCAGGCAGCCGCCGACGCCGTCGGTCTCGACCTGCAGGCCGATCCCGACCGGCCCGGCCGGGTCGGGCACCAGGCGCTGCCCGGGGCGCCCGGTGCCGGTCTCCGGACCGGTCCCGATGTCGCGCACCAGGCCGCCCTCGATCAGGTCGGCGGTCAGCCCGGACACCGTCGAGCGGGTCAGCCCGGTCTGCGCCGCGACCGCGGCGCGGGTGATCGGTGCGTTCCGGACGACCGTGCCCAGCACCAGTCCCAGATGGTGTCTGCGCAGGTCACCCGCGGCGATCCGGCCGTTCGCGACGATGACGGCCTCCCCGGTGAGTTCGTACGGGCAATGAACAAATGCTAGTGGCGGAGGCCACGGCGCGGCTAGACATCTCCCGCCGGCACCGCCGCCGGCCCGCGACGAGAGGACCGACGAACATGGCCGAGGTCGCCTACCGGGCCGCGTCCCGCATCTATCCCGGCCCACCGCCGGTACGTGCCGTCGACAAGCTGGAGCTGGAGATCGCCGACGGTGAGTTCCTGGTGCTCGTCGGGCCGTCCGGGTCCGGCAAGTCCACCGCCCTGCGGATGCTCGCCGGCCTGGAGGAGGTCGACGAGGGCGGCATCGAGATCGGCGGCCGCGAGGTCAGCGCGCTCGAACCCAAGGACCGCGACATCGCGATGGTCTTCCAGAACTACGCGCTCTACCCGCACATGACCGTCGCCGACAACATGGGCTTCGCGCTGAAGCTGCAGCGGGTCGGCCGTGACGAGATCACCCGTCGGGTGCGCGAGGCCGCCGCGCTGCTCGATCTCGTGCCCTACCTGGACCGCAAGCCCAAGGCGCTGTCCGGCGGACAGCGCCAGCGGGTCGCCATGGGGCGCGCCATCGTCCGCGAGCCGGCCGTGTTCCTGATGGACGAGCCACTGTCCAACCTGGACGCCAAGCTGCGGGTGGAGACCCGCGCCGGGGTCGCCGCGCTGCAGCAGCGCCTCGGCGCGACCACCGTCTACGTCACCCACGACCAGGTCGAGGCGATGACGATGGGGCACCGGGTGGCCGTCCTGCGGGACGGGTTGCTGGAGCAGTGCGCGACCCCGCGTGAGCTCTACGACCGCCCGGCCACCGCGTTCGTCGCCGGTTTCATCGGATCGCCCGCGATGAACCTGCGCACCGCGCCGCTGGTGCCCGACGGCGCCGACCTGGCCGGGCTGACGGTGCCGCTGTCGCGCGAGGTGCTGGACCGGGCGCACCGGGCCGGGCTCTCCGAGGTCACCGTCGGGGTGCGCCCCGAGGGGATGCGGGTCGCCGACGACGAGGAGAAGGCCGTGGATCTGACCGTCGAACTGGCCGAGGAGCTGGGCTCGGACACCTACCTGCACGGCCGGGTCGGGACCGACGCCGAGGCCCGCCGGTTCGTGGTGCGCACCGTCGGCGGCGACGCCCCGCCGGTGGGCCGGGAGATCCGGGTGACCCTGCGTGATCCGGTGGCGGTACACGCCTTCGACCCGTCGACCGGAATGCGGCTCGGATGAGCGCGGCCCGCAGCTTCCCGCCCGGCTTCGACTGGGGCGCGGCCACCGCCGCGTACCAGATCGAGGGCGCGGTCGACGAGGACGGCCGCACGCCGTCGATCTGGGACACCTACGCGCACACCCCCGGCCGGACCGTGGGCGGGGACACCGGCGACGTCGCCGCCGACCACTATCACCGGGTCGATGCCGACGTCGCGCTGATGCGCGAGCTCGGCCTGCACTCCTACCGGTTCTCGATCAGCTGGAGCCGGATCACCCCGCAGGTCGACGCCGAGCGGCTGGGCCCGGTGAACCCGGCCGGGCTCGCGTTCTACGCGCGGCTGGTCGACACACTGCTCGCCGCGGGCATCACGCCGGTGGTGACGCTCTACCACTGGGACCTGCCCCAGGCCCTCGAGGACGCCGGGGGGTGGACCTCACGGGCCACCTCTTACCGGTTCGCCGAGTACGCCGCGGTCGTCGCGGCGGAGCTGGGCGACCGGGTCGGGCTGTTCACCACCCTGAACGAGCCGTGGTGCAGCGCGTTCCTCGGCTACGCGGCCGGGGTGCACGCCCCGGGCCGGACCGATCCGGCCGCCGCGCTGGCCGCGGTGCACCACCTCAACCTGGCGCACGGGCTGGCCGCGAGGGCGATCCGGGAACGGGTGCCGTCGGCCCGGATCGCGGTCAGCCTGAACCTGGCCTGGGTGGTGCCGGAGACCGGTTCCGCGGCGGATCGGGACGCCGCCCGCCGGGTGGACGGTCTGCAGAACCGGCTGTTCCTGCAGCCGATGCTGACCGGTGGCTACCCGGCCGACGTGGTCGCCGACACCGCGGACATCACCGACTGGTCGTTCGTCCGCTCCGGTGACGAGGAGCTCGCCCTGGTCCCGCCGGACGTGCTCGGCGTGAACTACTACACCCCCACCCACGTGCGGCACTGGACCCGCGAGCGGCCCCGGGAGACCGCCGACGGGCACGGCGACGGCACCGGATCGCCCTGGATCGCCTGCGACGACGTCGAGTTCCCGCGTCCGGTCGGCCCGCTGACCGACATGGGCTGGGGGATCGACGCCCGCGGGCTGGCGGAGGTGGTCCGGCGGATCGACCGCGAGCACCCCGGGCTGGAGATGGTGGTGACCGAGAACGGTGCCGCCTTCCCCGACGAACCCGGTTCGGACGGGACCGTCGCCGATCCCGAGCGGGTCGCCTACCTGCGCGGGCACCTCGCCGCGCTGGCTGACGTGATCGCCGAGGGCGCACCGGTGCGCGGCTACTACGTCTGGTCGCTGCTCGACAACTTCGAATGGGCCTGGGGGTACGCGAAGCGGTTCGGCGTGGTGCACGTCGACTACGCCACCCAGGTCCGCACGCCCAAGGACAGCGCCCGGTTCTACGCCGGCGTCGTCCGTACCAACAGCCTCACCCTCGACACAGGAGATGCCGCATGAGCGTGCCCGCCCCCACCCCGGCCGATCGCTTCTCGTTCGGGCTGTGGACCGTCGGCTGGCGCGCGGCCGACCCGTTCGGCGACCCGACCCGCCCGGCGCTCGACGTCGTCGAGGCCGTCGAGCGGCTGGCCGGCCTCGGCGCATGGGGCCTGACCTTCCACGACGACGACCTGTTCGGCTTCGGTGCCGACGCCGGCACCCGGGACAAGCAGATCGCCCGGCTCCGGGAGGCCTGCGACGCGACCGGGATGACCGTCCCGATGATCACCACGAACCTGTTCTCGCACCCGGTGTTCAAGGACGGCGGGTTCACCTCCAACGACCGCTCGGTGCGCCGGTTCGCGCTGCGCAAGGTGCTGCACAACGTGGAGCTCGCCGCCGAGCTGGGCGCGCGGACCTTCGTGCTGTGGGGCGGCCGGGAGGGCTCGGAGTACGACTCGGCGAAGGACGTGCGGGCGGCGCTGGACCGCTACCGGGAGGCGATGGACCTGCTCTGCTCGTACGTCCTGGAGCGCGGCCACGACATCCGGTTCGCGATCGAGCCGAAGCCCAACGAGCCGCGCGGCGACATCCTGCTCCCGACCGTCGGGCACGCGCTGGCCTTCGTCGAGAAGCTCGCCCATCCCGAGCTGGTCGGGGTGAACCCGGAGGTCGGGCACGAGCAGATGGCCGGGCTGAACATGGCGCACGGGGTGGCCCAGGCGCTGTGGGCGGGCAAGCTGTTCCACATCGACCTGAACGGCCAGCGCGGGATCAAGTACGACCAGGACCTGGTGTTCGGCCACGGCGACCTGCTCAACGCGTTCGCGCTGGTCGACCTGCTGGAGACCGCGGGCTACGACGGCCCGCGGCACTTCGACTACAAGCCGTCGCGCACCGAGGACCTCGACGGCGTGTGGGCGTCGGCCGAGGCGAACATGCGGACCTACCTGCTGCTGCGGGAGCGGGCCGCGGCGTTCCGGGCCGATCCGGAGGTGGTCGCGGCGCTGGCCGAGGCGCGCGTCGCGGAGCTGTCCGAGCCGACCCTGGCACCCGGCGAGACCGCCGCCGAGCTGCTCGCCGACCGGTCCGCGTGGACCGATTTCGATCCCGAGCCCGCCGGAGCGCGCGGGTACGGCTTCGTCCGCCTGCACCAGCTCGCACTGGAACACCTGACCGGGGCACGATGATCGGGTGCCTCCCCCCTCCGCGTCAGCACCGGTACGCAGCGCGGAGCTGCGCAGGCACAACCTGGGCCTGCTGCTGGGGAGGCTGCGCGGGGAGCCGTCGTCACGGGCCGCGCTGGCCGGCACCACCGGTCTGACCAGGGGGACCGTGGCGAGCCTGCTGGATCCGCTGGTCTCCGCCGGTGTGCTGGCGGAGGGGCCGCCGAGCCGTGGTGGGGTCGGCAGGCCGGGGCGGCCGCTGCGGTTCGCCCCGGCCGGTCCGGTCGCCGTCGGGGTGTCGGTCGAGGTCGACGCGCTGGTGGCCTGTGTGGTCGGGCTGGACGGCGGCGTCGTCCGCCGGATGCACCGCCGCCGCGAGCACCGGACGATGGACGCCGCCGAGGTGTTCGGCCGCGCCGCCCGGGACGTGCGGGCGCTGTGCGAGCGGGCCGGGCGGCCGGTCGTCGGTGCCGGGGTGGCCGTGCCCGCACCGGTCCGCGGCACCGGCCCGGACGCGGAGATGCTGCGGGCGCCCAACCTGCCGCTGCTGGCCGGGGCCCGGCCGGGGGAGCTGTTCGGCCGGGTCGCCGGGCGCCCGGTGGTGGTCGGGAACGAGGCCACCCTGGGCGCGCTCGCGCACCTGGGGGTCGCGTCCGACTTCGTCTACGTCTCGGCCGGGATCGGGATCGGCGGCGGCATCGTGGTCGGCGGGCGGGTGCTGCCGGGGGCCGCCGGGCTGGCCGGCGAGATCGGGCACGTCGTCGTCGAGCGGGACGGCCGCCCGTGCGGCTGCGGCGGCACCGGCTGCGTCGAGCAGTACGCCGGATTGCCCGCACTGTTGGCCGACGCCGGCGCCGACGGACTGCCCGCGTTGCGCTCGGCGGTCCGGGCGGGGGAGCCGGTGGCGCTGGCCGCGCTGGAGCGGGCCGGCACCGCGCTCGGGGCCGCGCTCGCGTCGGTGCTCAACGTCGTCGATCTGCCCGCAGTCGTCCTCGGCGGCAGCTTCACCCCGCTCGGTGACCGATTGGCCCCGGTCGTCCGCGCCGAGATCCTCCGGCGCCGCCCGTCGGCGGGGGTCGAGGTGCTGGTCTCCGGGCACGGCCGCCCGGCCGCGGCGCTGGGCACCGCACGGGCCGTCACCGACCGGGTGCTCGACGATCCGGACCTGCTGCTCAGGCCATGATCCAGGTGTCCTTCGCGCCGCCGCCGCGGGAGGAGTTGACGATCATCCCGCCCGGCGGTGCGACCCGGGACAGCGCCGCGGGCAGCACCTCGACCTCGGGCATCGGGCCGTGCCCGGCCGACTGGACCGCGAACACCCGCAGGTCCACCGCCTGCGGCTGGAGCGTCCCGTCGGTGAACGTCGGATGGGTGGAGATCCGCACCATGTCCTGCGCGACCCAGCCCGCGGGGCGCTCCCGGATCGCGGCAGCGGCCCGCTCCAGCTCGCCGCTGCCGGCGTGCGGGCCGATCACGATGCCGGCGCCGCCGTAGCTGTCGACCGGCTTGAGGACGAGCTCGCCGAGCCGGTCCAGAACCTGGTCGCGGGCAGCCGGATCGACGCAGGCCCAGGTCGGGACCGAGGCCAGCACCGGTTCCTCGTTCAGGTAGTAGCGGATCATCTCCGGGACGTAGGCGTAGACGAGCTTGTCGTCGGCCACCCCGTTGCCCGGCGCGTTGCGCAGCGCGACCCGGCCGCGGGCCATCGCGGCCAGCAGTGCCCGCCCGATCGGCCGGTGATCGGCGCCCCTGGCCAGCGCCAGGTCTTTCTCGTCGATCCGACGGTAGAGCGTGCTGAGCCGGCGTCGTCGCCCGTTGCCGACCAGGAACACCGCACCGTCGGCGATCTGCAGCCGGCCCGGGGTGACCAGCGGGATCTCCATCGCCTCGGCCAGCAGCCGGTGCTCGAAGAACGCCGCGTCGCTCTCGCCGGCGGTGAGCAGTGCGGCCTCGCCGTCCGGGCCGGCGGGATCGCCGTCGGCGAGCACGGCGCGCAGCCGGGCCGGGACGTCGTCGAGCCCCAGCACCTCCGACGGCGACTCCAGATCGGGCAGCACGCTGCGGATCAGCCGGCGGCCCATCAGTGAGAACCCGATCCCGGACGGCACCCGCAGGTTGTCCTCCAGCACGACCCAGCCGGTGTCGGCGTCGCGGACCAGGTCGATCCCGCCGACCGCGATCCGGACTGCGTCCGCCGTGACGAGGGTCCCGGCCCGGGAGCGGCCCGGTGCGTTGTCGACGACGGCGGCCGGGACGATCCGGTCGCGGACGATCTCGCGGCGGCCGTAGACGTCGCGCAGGAACCCCTCCAGGGCCCGGATCCGCTGGGCGATCCCGGTCGACAGGTGCTCCCAGGAGTCCGGGCCGATGATCCGTGGCACCAGGTCCAGCGGGAACAGCCGCTCGCCGTCATCCCCGGGCTCGACGCCCGGCACCGGGAAGGTCACGCCGCGGGCCCGCTGCTCGGTGCGCAGCGCCGCCTCGGCCGCGGTCAGGCCGCGCGGGCCGAGCCGTTCCAGCGTCCGGAACAGCCAGCCGTAGGCGGGGCGGAGCTTGCCGTCGTCGTCGACCGCCTCGTCGTAGCGTGGCGGCCGGTAGCCGGCCAGCAGCTCCGGTGCGACCGGGACGGTCAGCGGCGGGGTGCTGGGGGGCTCCTCGCCCTGGGTGCGTGCCACCAGGTCGTCGACCACGTCGGTCAGCGCGCCGCGCCGCCCGAACGCGCGCCGCTGGGCGGCAGCCCCGGAGCCGCGGGCGAGCACGGCCTCGGCGAGCTCGGTGACCTGCTCGGCGTCGCCGGTCTCGGCCAGCCACGGCTCCAGCTCGGCGACCAGCGTGCGCAGCTGCACCGCGGGGGAGGCGAGCACCGGCCCGGCGACGTCGACCAGGTCGCCCTCCAACCCGGAGCGAGCAGCCCGCCAGGCGGCGGCGCGAAGCAGCTCGTGCCGCACCCCGGGCAGCGGTTTGCCGGCCTCGGTGTCGGAGCGGGCCCGCCCGACCAGCGCCCGGAACAACCCGGCGACCAGCACCACGTCGTCGACCTCGGGGCAGGCGTCGCAGAGCCGCAGCTCGACGGTCGGCAGGTGCGCGCTGGGCCGGACGTCGAAGTAGAGCATCCCGGCGTCGCTGATCGTTCCCGACGCGACCAGCTCGGCGATCATGGCGTCGTACTCGGCGGCGGTCGTGACGTCGCCGGGCGGGCCCGCGGTGGGCCAGCGCTGCCAGATCATGCTGCGGTAGCTGGCGTAGCCGGTGTCGTGGCCGCGCCAGTACGGCGAACTGGCGGTGATCGCGAGCAGGGTCGGCAGCGCCGGGGCGACCCGGCGGGAGACCTGCACGGCGGTGTCCCGGTCCGGGACGTCGACGTGCACCTGGACCCCGCAGATGTGCTGCTCGCGCACCAGCATCTGGTACTCGTGCTGCATCCGCTCGTAGCGGGCGCCCGCGGAGATGTCGTCGCCGGAAAGCTCGACCAGCGGCACCGTCCCGGCCGCGACGACGCCCAGCCCGAGCGGTTCGGCGGCGTCCCGCAGCCGGGCGCGCAACCGGCGCACGTGGCCGCGCAGCTCGTCCAGCGACGGTGTCGCCGGCGAGTTCGTCTCGACCAGCGAGCGCTGCAGCTCCGGGAAGAACTCCTTGCCGTCCAGGTGTTCCAGCAACCGGTCCACCTCGGGAGCCGCCCGCCGGTCGGTCAGACCGACGACGTGGAACTCCTCCTCGACACCTACCAGCGGCACGTCCCCCATCGGCGTGACGCTAGGGCGCCGCTGTTACCGCCATGTGTCGCCGGGACTTCCGCGCCGTGGCGTCACTGTGCGGCTGCGGGGCACGCCCGGCGTGTTTGCGAGAGTCTGGTGTTCGAACATGTGTTCGTCTATGATGGACATATGACCACGGTCACCGGTGTTCCCCTCGATGAGCAGTCGTGCGTTCCCGGGTTCCCGGATGTGGATGCGGTGCGGGCGCGGTTCGAGCGGCTCGCGATGGTGGTCGACGAGGTGTCGCCGTCGCCGGTGCTGGTGGATCGGATGGCTGCGTTGGTCGCGTTGCGCAACAGTGTGGATGCTGCGCTGGCGGCGACCGAGTTGGCGTTCGCCCGCCGGCATGCCGCGGAGGCCGGTCGCGATCCGGCTCTGCTCGATCCGGCTCTGCTCGATCCGGCTCTGCTCGATCCGGCTCTGCTCGATCCGGCTCTGCTCGATCCGGCTCTGCTCGATCCGGCTCTGCTCGATCCGGAGCGTCTCGAGCGCAGTATCGGCGCGCAGATCGGGCTGGCGAATCGGGCTTCGCCGACGGTGGGTCGTCATCGGATGTGTGCGGCCCGGGATCTGCACGACGGTCTGGGTCGTGTGCGTGGGTTGTTCGCGGCGGGGGAGGTCGACGGGTATCGGGTGTCGATCGTGGTCGCGGCGACGGCGCATCTCGACGCGGGGGAGCGGGCGGAGGTCGATCGGCGGTTGGGTGAGCACGACATCGCCCGGCTCGGGGTGGCCCGGTTGCGGAATCTGGTGCGTGCGTTGGTCGCGGAGGTGGCGCCGGGGAAGTTCGGGCAGCGTTGCCGGGTGGCGCGGGCGGGGCGGCGGGTGACGCTGCGGCAGGCGCCCGACGGGATGGTTGATCTGCGGGCGCATCTGCCCGTCGAGCAGGGGGTGGCCTGTTTCGCGGCGTTGCGCAAGGCGTTCGACGGGGTCCAGATCGCGCCGGAGCCGTTGACCCGTACTCGTGGGCAGGTCATGGCCGACACGCTGGTGGAGCGGGTGACCGGGCGGGTGAGTGCCGAGCATGTCGATGTCGAGGTGCAGGTGGTGGTTCCGGTGGAGGCGTTGCTCGACGAGGACAGTCCGCTTCCTGCGGAGATCGGGGGGTTCGGGCCGGTCCCGGTGGGGTTCCTGGCCGGGGTGCGTGGGCGGAGGTTGTTGCGGCGGTTGCTGACGAGGAAGGGGATGGTGGTGGGTGGGGATTCGCGGTCGCGGTGTTTCCCGGCGGGGCTGGCGGATCTGATCCGGGCTCGTGATCGGCATCGGTGTTCTGCGCCTTACTGTGATGCCCCGGCCCGGCAGATCGATCATGTGGTGCGGGCTGTTGATGGTGGCCCGACCAGTTATGACAATGGTCGTGCGGTGTGCGAGTTGCACAACTATCTGCGGGAGCAGCCGGGGTGGTGGGTCGAGCCCACCGCGGAGGGCACGTGCACTACCACCCCGACCGGGCACACCTACCACCACCGGACGCAGCCCCTCGGCTCCCCGCAACCGACCGGCCCGGAACCGCTCGGCCCCCCGGGTCCGGTCACGGTGCGGCCCGCGGGGGCCGGGCCAGGCTCGCCTGCTGGCGGGCCGCCTCGCCGGGCGTCATCGGGTCGCCGTGCCCGGGGACGTACCGCAGCGCGTCCCGGGTGAGAACCTCCGCCAGTGCGTCGGCCCAGCGGCCCGGATAGGCGTCCGGGCCGACCGAGGGCGGGGCGCCGTTCTCCAAGAGGTCACCGGCGAACAGCACGGCGGCGTCCGGGACATGCACGGCCAGGTCGTGCCCGGTGTGTGCGGGGCCGGGATGCAGCAGTTCGACGACGCGTCCGCCGAGATCGAGATGGTGCGACGAGCCCGGGCGTGGGCAGACCGGGTGGTCCGGGAGCACCGGTGTCGTCCCAGCCAGCGCGTCGGCGGTGTCCCGGTCCCCGGTGTCGCGGTAGTGCCGGACCCACTGCGCCTTCTGGGCGGCCACGGTCACCGCGACGGCTGCCGCGCAGCCGGCCTGGGCGTACACCGGCGAACCGGGGAACGCCGAGGTCCCGAAGCAGTGGTCGAAGTGCGCGTGGGTGATCACGACCAGCACCGGCAGGGCGGTCAGCTCCCGCACGGCACCGGCCAGCTCGGCGCCCTGCCGGTCGTCGCCGCGGGTGTCGATCACCAGCGCCCGGTCGCCCCCCAGCACCAGGCCGGTGGTCAGGTCCAGCTCGGCGTGCCTGCGGGCCAGGACGCCGTCGGCGAGTTCGGTCCAGCTGCCGTCCACGCGCCCATCCTGCCCCGGTGATCACCGCCTCGTGTACGACCGGTGCCACCGGCGGCACCGATCCACCACCGGGTCGCGATCACCCGGGGATCAGATCGCGATCGCGCCGCGGCCCGGGCCACCCAGGAACTCCGCGGTGCCCCGGGCGACCCGCTCGGCGGTCCAGGCGCAGGCCAGCGCGTCGAGCACGTCGTCGAGCCGGGCGGCCCCCGGCAGGTCACCGAGCAACCGCGCCGGGTCGATCCATCCGGCCAGCGCGGCGATCCGCTGCCCGGCTCCGCGGGCGGTCTTCTTGGAGGCGAACCCCACCGCCGGGGCCATCGTGCGGAACGACAGCTCCGGATGCGCCTCCACCACCGATCCCGGCAGCTCCACCCGCTGGAACTCGCGGATCTTCGGCACGATGTTCCAGGTCTGCACGCTGATCTTGCGCCCGGTGACCCGCTGCGCGGCGGCGCAGGCGTCCGGGTAGCTGTCCGCGGCCAGCACCTGCTCGGGCGGGGTGGGGAACAGCGACGAGCGGGCCGTCCCCAGCCGGGCGGCCGCCTCGACCTCGGCCGGTCGGCGCACCCCACCGGCCGGAAGGACCAGCGGGATGTCCACCCCGACGGCG
This sequence comes from Pseudonocardia autotrophica, assembly GCF_003945385.1. Lineage (NCBI taxonomy): Bacteria > Bacillati > Actinomycetota > Actinomycetes > Pseudonocardiales > Pseudonocardiaceae > Pseudonocardia > Pseudonocardia autotrophica. The sequence continues at coordinate 5,536,410 of NZ_AP018920.1, read as the reverse complement.
TCGCACCCGGTGCCGAGCTCCAGCACCGCGGCCGCGTCCGGCACCACCGACCAGCTCACCCGCCGTGTCCGGCCGCTGCCGGAGAGCACACACACCACCCAGCCCCCAGGGACCCCGTCCACCCCGCCGACGCGCATGGGGAAGGATCCTGCCCCGTGCGCGTCTACCTGGGCAGTGACCACGCCGGCTTCGAGGTCAAGGGCAAGCTCGTCGAGTACCTGACCGAGCAGGGCCACGAGGTGATCGACGTCGGGGCTCCGACGTACGACGCCCTCGACGACTACCCCGCCTGGTGCATCGAGACGGCCCGCCGGGTCGTCGGGGACCCGGGGGCACTCGGGATCGTGCTGGGCGGCTCCGGAAACGGCGAGCAGATCGCCGCGAACAAGGTGCAGGGCATCCGGGCCGCGCTGGCCTGGAACGAGGACACCGCGCGGCTCGCCAGGCAGCACAACGATGCCCAGATCATCGGCGTCGGCGCCCGCCAGCACCCGTTCACCGAGGTCGCCGCGATCGTCGAGGCCTTCCTGGCGACCCCGTTCTCCGGCGACGAGCGCCACCAGCGGCGGATCGACCAGATGCTCGGTTACGAGCGGAGCGGCGAGATCGAGCTGCCGAGCTAGTGCCGGAGGGGCACACGCTGCACCGCCTCGCGCGGTTGCACCGCAGGCTGTTCGTCAAGCGGCCGGTCGCGGTGTCCAGCCCGCAGGGCCGGTTCGCCGCATCCGCCGAGCTGCTCGACGGCCAGGTGATGACCGGCGCCGAGGCGCACGGCAAACACCTGTTCCACCGGTACGGCGCCGGGCGGGTCGTGCACGTCCATCTCGGGCTGTACGGGACGTTCGCCGAGCACGAGCTGCCGGTGCCGGAGCCGGTCGGGCAGCTGCGGATGCGGCTGATCGGCGAGACGCACTACGCCGACCTGCGCGGCCCGACCGCCTGTGAGCTGATCACCGCGGCCGAGGCGCGGGCGCTGCGGGCCCGGCTCGGGCCCGATCCGCTGCGTCGCGACGCCGATCCGGAACGGGTGCGGGAGCGGATCTCGCGCTCCCGCAGCCCGCTCGCCACGCTGCTGATGGACCAGTCCGTGATCGCCGGCGTCGGGAACGTGTACCGGGCCGAGCTGCTGTTCCGGCACGGCCTCGATCCGCTGCTGCCCGGCCGGTCGCTGGACCGGGAGACCTGGGACGCGATGTGGCCGGACCTGGTCGCGCTGATGCGCGACGGCGTCCGTACCGGCCGGATCGACACCGTCGCCCCCGAGCACGACCCGCGCCGCCGGGGCGAGCCCGGCCGGCGCGACCGGCACGGCGGTGAGGTCTACGTCTACCGCCGGGCCGGTCTGCCCTGCCTGATCTGCGGGACACCGGTGCGGCACGCCGAGCACGCCGCGCGGAACCTGTTCTGGTGTCCGACGTGCCAGCCGGAACACCGTTAGGGTCCGGACCGTGGTGGAACAGAAGCCGATCGAGTGCTGGATGACCGACATGGACGGCGTCCTCGTCCGCGAGGGCAGCATCGTCCCGGGCGCGGACACGTTGCTGTCGCGGCTGCGGGAGAAGGGCGTCCCGTTCCTCGTCCTGACCAACAACAGCATCCACACCCCGCGTGACCTGCGGTACCGGCTGCAGGCGACCGGCCTGGACGTGCCCGAGGAGTCGATCTGGACCTCGGCGCTGGCGACCGCGGCGTTCCTGTCCGAGCAGCGCCCGCAGGGCAGCGCCTACGTGATCGGCGAGGCCGGGCTGACCACCGCGCTGCACGACGTCGGCTACGTCATCACCGACCGGAACCCGGACTACGTGGTGCTGGGGGAGACCCGCACCTACAGCTTCTCCTCGATTGCGACCGCGATGCGGCTGGTCGAGCAGGGCTCCCGGTTCGTCGCCACCAATCCCGACGCCACCGGGCCCTCGCCGGAGGGCATCCTCCCGGCGACCGGATCGGTCGCGGCGATGATCTCCAAGGCGACCGGCGTCGACCCGTACTTCGTGGGCAAGCCGAACCCGCTGATGATGCGGGCTGCGCTGAACCGGCTGGGCGCGCACTCCGAGTCCACGGTGATGATCGGGGACCGGATGGACACCGACATCCTGGCCGGGCTGGAGGCCGGGATGCGCACGGTGCTGGTGCTCACCGGGATCACCCGGGAGTCCGAGATCGACCGCTTCCCGTTCCGGCCGTCCCGGGTGGTCCCGTCGGTCGCCGACCTGATCGACGACGTCTGACCCCGGCGCCTGCGCTTGCGAATTACACGTATGTGGTTCACCCTCGAACGCATGTACGGAAACGAGGTGTCCTGGTGCCGGTGCCCGGGTTGCGGCACCGAGGCCGAGCTGCCCGCGGTGGAGACCGTCGGGATCGCGGTGCCGTGCCCGGACTGCACGGACCCGATGGTGCCGGAGTGGACCTGGGAGTCCGCGGCCTGACCGGCCGCCGGTCTCCTCTGCCCGCTCAGACCCGGAAGCCCAGCGCGCTCTGTTCGCCGCGGGCCAGTGCAGCCACGTGGTCGTCGACGGTGGTCAGCGAGTGCAGATCGTGCCCGTTGCGCATCGCCGACACCAGCGCGCGCTCCGCGGCCTCGATGCCCTCGGCGGCGTCGATGACCGCGGCGAACCGGTCCGGGGCGGCGATCAGCAGCCCGTCGTCGTCGCCGCAGACCAGGTCGCCGGGGCCGACCACGAGCCCGCCGAACGACACCGGCTCGTCGATCGTCCCGGGATCCCGGGTGCTCCCGGAAGCCGGGCAGGTGCCGCGGGCGAACACCGGCAACCCGGTCGACCGCAGTCCGCGCAGGTCGCGGACCAGGCCGTCGACGACGATCCCGGCCAATCCGCGTCGCTTCGCCTCGCCGGCGAACAGCTCGCCCGCGACCGCCCTGGTGCCGCCGGACCCGGCCACCACCAGCACCGCCCCGGGGGTGGCGGCCCGCAGCGCCGCGAACATCGGCAGATGGTCGTCCACACAGCTCACGGTGACGGCGGGGCCGACCATCGTGACGTCCGGGACGAGCGCCCGGATGGCCGGATCCACCACCGGGAACGACTTGTCGGCATCGCACAGCGACGACACCTGCATGTCGCGCAGCCGGCCCAGGAGATCGGTCATCGCACGATCCTCTCTCCTGCGGCGCTACGGGGCGAACGCGGAGCGGCGGACCTTGCCCGCGTCGTCCCGCAGCGGCTGGTCGACGAACTCGTAGCTGCGCGGGAGCTTCTGCGGCCCGAGCAGGGCGGCCATGTGCTCCCGCAGCCGGTCGGCGAGACCGGACGCCGGGTCGGCCTGGACGACGGCGTGCACGATCCGGCCGTAGTCCTCGTCGGGCAGCCCGACGACGACGGCGTCGTGCACCTCCGGATGTGCCAGCAGCGCGGCCTCGACCTCCGCCGGATACACGTTCGCCCCACCGACCAGGATCATGTCCGCTCGCCGGTCGGCGAGCAGCAGGTAGCCGTCGGCGTCGAAGGAACCCATGTCGCCTAGCGACTCCCAGCCGTCCCGCTGCCGGGCGGTGGCCCCCAGGTAGTGGTAGGTCGGCGGGCCGTCGGGACGCATCCAGATCTCGCCGGTGCGGCCGGGCGGGAGCTCGCGGAAGTCGTCGTCGCGCACCGTGATCCGGCCGCGGGTGACCCGGCCGACCGAGCCCGGATGCGCGAGCCACTCCCGGCCGTCGATCGCGGTACCCGCCTGCGACTCGGTGCCCGCGTAGATCTCCAGCACGGTCTCCGGCCCGACCCGCTCCAGCCAGCCGCGCTTGACCTGCGGCGGGCAGGGCGCGCCGACGTGCAGGACGGTGCGCAGCGAACCGAGGTCCGCCGACGCCCAGTCCGCCGCGGGCAGCCGCAGCATCCGGCCCATCATCGTCGGGACGACGTAGAGCCAGGTGACACCGTGCTCCCCGATCAGGGACAGCGTGCGGGCCGCGTCGAACCGCTGCATCAGCACGACGTGATGGCCCTGCAGCAACGCCATCAGCGAGAACATGTAAGGCGCGTTGTGGTGCAGCGGCGCGGTGCAGAGCAGGACGCCGTCGCGGTCGATGCGCAGCCCGTCGACCCGGGCCAGCACCTGCTCCACGCAGGCGGCCTGCCCGGCCACGATCAGCTTGGGCCGCCCGGTGCTGCCACCGGAGGTCGGCGCCTTCCAGGACGGCCCGACGACGTCGGGCAGCGGGCCGTCGTCGTATCCGGCCGGGTCCGGCGGATCGGTGTCGACGACGATCGCCGGCCGGGCGATTTCCAGCACGGCGTCCCGTTCCGGCGCCGGCAGCCGCGCCGAGAGCGGCTGGGGGACCGCGCCGAGCTTCCACGCCGCGACCGAACACTCCAGGTGCCGCACCGTGTTCGGCAGTGCGATCGAGACCAGGTCGCCGTGCGCCACCCCGCGATCGGCGAACGCGCGGGCCAGCTGGTTGGTGCGGGCGTCGAACCCGGCCCTGGTGTGCACGGTGTCGCCGTCGGAGGCCAGCGGCGCGTCCGGGGCCTGCGCGACGAGCTCGCGCAGGCGGACCGCGAGCGGGGTCGCGCCGGGGGTCGGCGGGGGCGGCGGGAAGCGGGTTGTCACAAGCCCTCCGGTAATCGGCTGTGTCGACACGATATGGCGGATGTCGGCCTCCGGGACGAGCGGTAACACCGGGGGGACGGTCCTCGAAGGTCTCAGCAGGTCCGTTTGCCGCACCACGATGCCTGCCGATCAGGCTGATCGTGCGCGCTCTGCGGAGTATCTGACACCCTTTTGTATTCGGGCTCGGGCCCGGGCGGTCTTCGGCGAGGACGGGAGCAGCGGCGCTGTGACGACGGGGAACGTGGATTCGGTCCCGGCTGGAGCGGACTGGTGCCCGCCGGGCCGAGCCGTCACCGTCGCCGGGATCGCCATCCGTTGCGGAGCGTTCTGGTTCGGTCCGGGTGACGAGCCGTCGACCGTGGATCCGTACCTGCAGGTCGACGGGCGATCTCCGGACTGGGGCGCGACCACCGTCACCGATCTCCGTTATGACCGGCTCAGCCCCTCGGCCCGCGCGGCGTACCTGGTGTGGCTCGCATCGGGGCGGCGGGCGCCCGAGGCGCCCACCGTGTGGCCGGAGCTGTACCTGTGGGGACTCGAGCGTCGCATGATCGTCGACGGTGACGACGACCCGACCCTGCTGGCCGAAGTACGAGCGATCGGTGCCGTCTACGGCCGGTCGCCGGCTGTCGCTGCGCTCGTCGCCAGGCTTTCGGCGCTGGACCGGTCGGCCGGAGCACCTGCACTCGACCCGATGGCGGCCGGCCCACCGGCGGAGCTGGCGGTCGAGATCGGTCGCCGGGCACTGGCCCGGGAGCCAGTCACCGCGGAGTGGGCTCTTGCGTGGGCGTGGTACCACCCCGAACTACCGCGGCAGGACGCCGCGAGTCGGGTTCCCGAGCTGTTCGCCTCGTTGTGGCGGCACCGCTTCGGCGAGCGATATCCACAGGGACTGCCGGTACCGACCCGCCGTCGCCGGCTGGTGCTCGATTACGTGCCGGACAACCCCTCGTTGCCACGGCCGGTCGACCGGACGATCGCAGATGCGTCCGACGTCGTGACCCATCCTCAGCCGTCCGCGACGCTGGCTGAGATCACCGACGCCGTCGAGCGGGAGCTGCAACCGTTCGCCAGGTGGGCGACCCGGCACCCGGACCGGGTGTCCGGTATCGCTGCCGCTGCACTGCTGCCCGAGCTGCTGCTCGCCGAAAGCCCGGCCGGAGCCGCTGCGGCACCGCTCATCGAGTGGGCGGTGCAGAACTCGTCCGAGACCGCCCCGGTGGTGGTCTCGGGGCGGGAGCTGACCGCGCTGTGGACGGCCGGTGTCGCGGACGGCCGGCTGGACCAGGCCGACTCGGTCGCGCTCGCACAGATCCTCGAGAGGCGCGGCATCGGTATCGAACCGGACGTCCGGTTCGGTGGGCGCCCGATCCCACCGGACGGTCCAGTGGTGCTCTTCCGGACCGGAGCGGCGGCTGCGGCGGCTCCGTCGTCGTCCTACGTGCTCGCCGCGGTCACGTCCGAGCTGTGCCTTGCCGTCGCTGCCGCGGACGGCAGCGTCGACGATGCGGAGGCCGGGCTGCTCGCCGACCGGCTCGACCGGATCGAGGATCTGACCGTCGCCGAGCGAGCGCGGCTCGCCGCGCATCGCCGGCTCGTCGGGGCGAAGGCCATCGACCTCGATGAGGTCGCGGTCCGGACCCGAGACCTGAACGAGGAGGCACGGAGAGAACTCGCCGTCGCCGTCACCGACGTCGCGATGGTGGACGGCCGGGTCGACGAGGCGGAACGCCGCACCGTCGTCGCGGTCTACCGCCTGCTGGGCGTCGACGTCGCCGAGGCCGAGGCGCGGCTGTCCGGTCCGAGCACGACCGATGTGCCGGAGGTCGAGGTGAGCCCGACCGGGCAGGTGGATCCCGGTGCCTCGCCTGATCGACCGCAGGAACCGGGTGCCTCCAGGGCTGCGGGGATGCCCCGGCTCGTGGCCCTGGACCAAGAACGACTCGCTCGCACTCAATCCTCGAACGCCGACGTGCGGGCTCTTCTCGGCGCGATCTTCGCCGAGGACGAAGACGAGGAAGAGGACGAGGCGGAGGAGGCCCCGGCGCCGGAACCGAGCCCCTCCTCGGAGGAGACCGTCGGCGGGCTGGATCGCCGCCATTCCGCTCTGTTGTTCGAGCTGGCCGAGGCCGGTGTGTGGACCAGGCCCGAGCTCGAGCGGGCGTGCTCGCTGCTCGCGGTCCTGCCGGACGGTGCGTTGGACGTCGTGAACGAGGCCGCGTTCGACATCGTCGGGGACCCCGTGATCGAGCTGAAGGACGGCGGCGCCGTTGCCGTCGACCGTGAAGTTCTGGAGGAGATGCGCGTATGAACCGACCCGTACGGATCAAGGCCCGAGAGCGTGACGCGCTCATCCAGTCCTTGCGGGCCGGTGTCGTGCCCCGCACGGGGCAGCATCTGATCCAGGTCGGTCGCCACCAGGAGCTGAGCGCGCTGTTGGCCGACATCGCACGGATCTCCGACGGCGGTTCGGCCGTCCGGTTCGTGATCGGCGACTACGGGTCGGGAAAGACGTTCTTCCTGAACCTCGTCCGTGCTGTCGCGGCCCAGAAGAAGCTGGTCACCCTGCACGCGGACCTGAACCCGGGGCGCCGTCTGGCGTCCTCCGGGGGGCAGGCGCGCGGGCTCTACACCGAGCTGATGCGCAACACCGGCACCCAGGCCCGTCCGGACGGCGCTCTGGCGGCGGTCGTCGAACGGTTCGTCACCCAGGCGATGGATACGGCCCGCGACCAGGGCACCAGCCCCAGCAAGGTCATCCGCTCCCGGCTGGAGGAACTCACCGAGCTCGTCGGCGGGTACGACTTCGCGCACGTCATCGACGCTTACTGGCGCGGTCACGACACCGACGACGACGCGCTGCAGGCGCACGCGGTCCGCTGGCTCCGCGGCGAGTACTCCACGAAGACCGAAGCCAGGTCCGATCTGGGCGTCCGGACGATCGTCGACGACAGTTCGTTCTACGACCAGTTGAAGCTGCTCGCCCGCTTCGTCCGGCTCGCCGGGTACCAGGGCCTGCTGGTGTGCCTGGACGAGATGGTCAACCTGTACAAGATCGCGCACAAGGGTGCCCGCGAGGCCAACTACGAGCAGATCCTGCGGATCGTCAACGATGTCCTGCAGGGCAATGCCGAAGGGCTCGGCTTCGTATTCGGCGGGACCCCGGACTTCCTGGCCGACTCGCGTCGCGGCCTCCACTCGTACGGTGCGCTCGCCTCCCGGCTCGGGGAGAACCGCTTCGCCACGGACGATCTGGTCGACTACTCGGGTCCGGTGCTGAGACTGGAACAGCTCTCGCAGGAGGACTTCCACGTGCTGCTGGAGAACGTGCGGCACGTGCACGCCTCCGGGGATCCGGACAAGTACCTCGTTCCGGACGAGGCGATCGACGCATTCATGGCCCATTGCCGCCGCCAGATCGGCGAGGCGTACTTCCGTACCCCGCGGAACACGATCAAGGCCTTCTGCGACCTTCTCGCCCTGCTGGAGCAGAATCCGGGGCGCGGCTGGCAGGAGGTACTGGGCCAGACGAGCGTCGCCGTGGAGACCAACCCGGACCTGGAGCCGTTGGACGAGGACGCCGACGATGACCTCGTCAGCTTCTGACACCGCCTACGCCCGGCTCGCGGAACCCGTTCGGCGCTGGATCCACGGGCAGGGCTGGACCGGACTGCACGACGTGCAGGCGCGGGCCGTCGAGCCGGTGCTGGCGGCGGACCGGGACATACTCATCACAGCCGCGACAGCGGCCGGGAAGACCGAGGCGGCCTTCCTCCCGGCGCTGTCGCATCTGGTCGAGCGCAGGGCCTCCGGCCGGGCACCCGATGGGGTGGAGGTGCTCTACCTCTCCCCGCTGAAGGCGTTGATCAACGACCAGACGCGGCGGTTGGAACCGATCGGCGAGGAGCTGGGCATCCCGGTCCACCCGTGGCACGGGGACGTGACGGCTGCCCGGCGCACCAGGGTCTGGCGCGACCGATCGGGCGTGCTGCTGATCACTCCGGAGTCGGTCGAGGGGATCTTCTGTCATCGGGGCGACCGGGCGAAGGCCCTGTTCGGAGATCTCCGATTCGTTATCGTGGACGAGCTGCACGCGTTCCCGGGGAGTCCCCGCGGTGCGCAGCTCGCGTCACTGATGCACCGGATCGACCTGCTCGCGCGCCGCCGGGTTCCACGGATCGGGTTGTCTGCGACCGTCGGAAAGCTCGACGACGCGGCCGAGGCGCTGCGCCCCGGGGGAGGGCCCCGGGTGCACATCATCGAATCTGCGGTGGACGGGAGGTCCCGGCGTACCCGGGTGTACGCACACTCCGTGACAGCCGGGACGGGGGGCTCGTCGGCGATTGCGCGGCGCCTGTACAGCAGCCTGCGTGGCTCGACGAACCTCGTCTTCGCCAACGCCCGTACCGATGTCGAGTACTACGCCGACCGGCTCAGGCAGGAGTGCGAGCGCAGGCGCACACCGAACGAGTTCTTCGCGCATCACGGGAGCCTGTCCAAAGCTGAGCGGGAGGACGTCGAGGACCGGCTGCGCGGCGCCGATCTACCCGGAACGGCGGTGTGCACGTCGACCCTCGAGATGGGGATCGACATCGGCCAGGTGCGTGAGGTCGCGCAGGTCGGGCCGCCGCCCTCGGTAGCGGCCCTGCGGCAACGCTGGGGCCGCTCCGGTCGCCGGCCCGGTGAGCCGTCGATCCTCCGCATCTACGTCGCGGAACCCGACCTCGGTGTTGATCCCGAGCCGGTCGACGAGCTGCGTCCCCAGCTCGTCCAGGCGCTCGCGATGCTCCGGCTGGTCCGCGTGCACGATTGGTGCGAACCACCCGAGCACGGTGGACTTCATCTGTCGACGCTCGTCCAGCAGGTGCTGTCGCTCACCGCACAGTTCGGCGGGGTCGGTCCGGATCAGGCCGAGTCGGCCCTCTGCTCCCGCGGGCCGTTCCGCCGGGTCGGGGGCGACACGTTCCACCGGTTGCTCGGCGCGATGCACGGTGCGGAGCTCCTGACGACCGCAGGCGACGGGACGCTGCTGCCGGGGCTACGCGGCGAACGCGAGATCGAGCACTACGGATTCCTCGCCGCGTTCGCCACACCCGCCGCCTACCGGGTGGTCGCAGCCGGCCAGGAGATCGGCTCGGTGAGTGCGGCCTCGCCGCTGGTGCCGGACCGCGGACTCGTTCTCGCGGGGCGCCGATGGCGGGTGATCGCGGTGCACCAGTCCGACTGCCTGGTGGAGGTCGTCCCGGACAGCCAGGGCACCGTGGTCGCCTTCCCGGGCGGCGGGGCCGCCCGGGTGCATGATCGTGTCCGCGCCGAGATGCTCGCGATCTACCGGGGTGAGGATGATGGCATCGCGGACCTGTTGGACGACGGTGCTCGCGATCTGCTCGCCGCGGCTCGCTCCGCGTTCGAGCGGCTCCGGCTGCACGATCGCGACACGATCCCGAACGGACGATCCACCCTGGTGCTGCCGTGGCGGGGCGACCGCATGCTCGACACACTGCTCGTAGCCCTGCACCAGCGTGGACTGCGGGGCGACCGTGAAGGACCCGCGCTGCGGGTCACGGCGCCGGTGGCGGTCGTCGAGGAGGCACTGGGTGCACTCGCCCGCGCTGTCCCGCCGGATCCCACCCACCTGGCGGCGTCGGTTGCGGCCAAGGCCGAGGAGAAGTGGGACGACGTGCTGTCCCCCGGCCTGCTCGACGAGGCGTACGCGGCGCGCGCACTCGATGTGGACGCTGTGTGGGACTGGGCCCGGCACCGAACCCCGGCACCCGTACCCACCGACCATGCCGCCCCGGCTCCGGCAGCACCCGAGGTGGGGCTGTCCCGCGGTATCCCGAGCGGCACCGGATTCGCCGTCGTCGATGTCGAGACGACCGGTCTGGCGCCGGGAGCCGGGCACCGGATCGTCGAGATCGCCGTCGTCCGGTGCCGGTCGGACGGCTCGGTCGAGGACAGCTGGCACACCCTGCTGGATCCGGGGCGTGATCCCGGCCCGGTCGACGTGCACGGCCTGCGACCGGAGGATCTCGCCGGGGCGCCATCGTTCTCCGATGTGGCGGGGGACCTGGCAGATCTGCTGGCCGGGCGGGTCGTGGTTGCGCACAACGTGCGGTTCGACCTCTCCTTCCTGCGGGCCGAGTTCGAGCGGATCGGGGCGCTCCCGCCGGCGTGGCCCCTGCTGTGCACGATGGAACTGATCGACCGGCTGCCGGGGTCGGCCGATCGAGCCGGCCGCGGCCTGGCGGACGCCTGCGCCGCATTCGGCGTGGAACTCCGTTCGGCGCACACCGCTCTCGGTGATGCACGTGCCACAGCAGCACTGCTGGCCGCGCAGATCGCGAGCGCGGGTACGGCGAACGTCCTGGATCTCGGCGTCACCCCGGCGGCGATCCCCGGGCCGTGGAGCCCCGCACGGCCCTCCGGGCGGGTCCTGCATCGCGGCGGCGGGGTGGCTCCAGCACGGCGGATTCCGGCCGTCCGAGGTGCCGATGCCGCCGAGACGGCTTACGCCGACGCGGTCGTCCTGGCGCTGGACAGCGGCGGGATCTCCAGTGCGGAGACGGACCACCTCCTGGAGGTCGCCCGCTCCAGGAACGTCGATGACGCCGTCGTCTCACGGATCCACGAGCGAGAATCTGCGCGCGGCGACGTCTCGGACGAGAGCCGCCGGCACCTGGACATCGTGCAGGCACTGATGCGCTCGTGACGAGGTTCGAGTAGGGCTGCCCACCGCCTGGACTCCAGCTCAGCCCACCTTCCCCGTACGTCCGATGTAGTCGATCATCGCCTGGTCCGGCCCGCCGGCGGCGCTCACCTCGGCGGCGTTCTCCGTGCGCATCCGGTTTAGCCGCTCACCCAGCTCGGGGTCCCCGCGATGGAACGCCGCCAGCAGCTCCGCCCACCGGGCCGCGAGTGCCTGCACCCGCGGCTCGGACGGGTCGGTCCCGGCGTCCATCTCGGCCCGGACGGCCTCGATCAGGCCGGGCCACTCGGCCGCGGTCGCCTCGCCATCGGTCCGCCGCTCCTGCAGCTCGGCGACCTGCTCCGGCGTGAAGTACTGCGCGAAGGTCTCGTTCACCCTGCTCACCTCGTCCATCAACCTCAGTACGTCCGACGGGGCCGGGTCGGGTGTGTGCCGCAACCGCTCGACGACACCGGCGAGGGTGCGACGCAGCGACTGCAGCGCAGCCAGCCTGGTGTCGACCTGCTCCAGGTGTGCCGCCAGCACGGCGCCGAACGCGCCGGAGACCAGCAGCTCACCGATGGCGTCCAGCGGGAGGCCCAGCTCGCGCAGGGCGACCACCTGGTAGACGCGGCGGACATCACCGTCGTCGTAGACCCGGTGGCCCGAGTGCGTCCGTGCCGACGGCACGACCAGCCCTCGCTCCTCCCAGTGGTGCAGCGTGCGCACCGTCAGTCCGGTCGCCGCTGCGAGCTCTCCCACCTTCACCCGTACCCCTCCTGTCGGGCCGTCACCTCGTGACGGCAGGATCGACGATGCGGCCTCACGTCGCGTGAGGATCAAGTGCCGACACGCCGGAACTCCCGACACGCCGTCACGACTTCACTCCGCCGGGTGGTGTGCATCGGGGGTGACGTCCCCTCGGGTGGTGTAAGTCGTTCGCGAGGGTCTCTGCAGGTCAGATCATGCCGTGATGAGTTCGGGCTCGGCTACCTCCTCCGCCGGGGTGGGGGCGAGCAGCGCCATGGTGGCCTCGCTGAGGTAGCGGCGGTCTCCTGCCTGCCATTCGTCGTGGGCTTCGACCAGCACGGCACCGGCCAGCCGGAGTAGGGCTTCGGGGTTGGGGAACACGCCGACGACGTCGGTGCGACGTTTGACCTCCTTGTTCAACCGCTCCAGGGGGTTGGTCGACCAGATCTTCTTCCAGTGCGCGGCCGGGAAGTCGGCGAAGGCCAGCAGGTCCGGGGCGGCGTCGCGCAGCATCGTCTCGACCTTCGCTGATTGGCGGCCGAGCATGGCCGCGATCACGTTGAGCTGGTCACGGACCATGTCGGCCTTGGGTTGGGCGAAGATCGTGCGGATCGCGGCGGCGACCATCTCGGCGTTGCCCTTGGGGACCTGGGCCAGGACGTTGCGCAGGAAATGCACCCGGCAGCGTTGCCACGCCGCGCCGAGCAGGACCGCGGAGATGGCCTGGGTGAGACCGGTGTGGGCGTCGGAGATCACCAGTTGCACTCCGCCGAGGCCGCGGGCTTTGAGGCTGCGCAGGAACGCGGTCCAGAACGCGCCGTCCTCGCTGTCGCCGACGGCGAACCCGAGGACCTCCCGCCACCCGTCGGCCCGGACGCCGGTGGCGATCACCACCGCCTGCGAGACGACGCGGTGGTCGACGCGGGCCTTGCAGTAGGTGGCGTCGAGGAACACGTAGGGAAACGCCTGGTCTGCCAGGGAGCGGTCGCGGAACGCTCCGACCTCGGTGTCGAGGTCGGCGCAGATCCGGGAGACCTCGGACTTGGAGATCCCCGAATCAGCGCCCAACGCTTTGACCAGGTCGTCGACCTTCCTCGTGGACACCCCGTGGAGGTAGGCCTCCATCACGACCGCGAACAGGGCCTGGTCGACCCGGCGGCGGCGTTCGAGCAGGGACGGGAAGAACGACCCGGTACGCAGTTTCGGGATCCGCAGTTCCAGGTCCCCGGCGGTGGTCGACAGGGTGCGGGTGCGGTGCCCGTTGCGTTGGGCGGTGCGGGACTCGGTGCGTTCGTGGCGGCCGGCGCCGATCGACTCGGTGAGCTCGGCCTCGATCAACGCCTGATAGATCGTCTCCGCGGCGACGCGGACACGGTCACCGACATCGGCGGTCTTGAGTGCGTCGAGGACTTCGAGCAGGGCAGACTGGTCCAGGGCCATCGCGTGATGTCCTTCCTTCTGCATGTTCCTTGGCGGGTTCATACAGAGACTCACGCGATGGCCCGTCCTACGTGCTCAGCCACGCCGGACAGGGGCCGCTACTTCCACCACCGGCGGGGACGCCACCTGCATCGGGTCCGTCGCCGCGGTGGCCCGTCACCCGGTGCAACGCTCGCCCGGCGTGCCGGAACGGTCCGTGTCCGTCGTCGTGGGAGAACCCCGTCCGGGTCGTTTCACGCCACCGGTTCGGCACGGGTGGTGAACGGATCACCCGTCCGGGTCGCTCCCGTATCCCCGCCCGTGACCGTCTGCTTACCGTCCGCTTGTCCGTCCCACCGGACCCACCATCGGGGAGAAGACATGCGCAGGAAGCTTGCGGTCACCGGGATCGCCGTCGTCGCGGCGCTGGTCGCCTTCAGCCCGCTCGCATCGGCGGCTCCGGCCACCGATGACGGCGACGGCGACTCGTTCGTGCAGGACGTCGGCAACGTCCGGGGTGACCAGTTCGGACTGGTCAACCTCGACGACGTCAACGTGCTCAACAACGTCGACGTCTGCCCCGGCATCAACGCCGCGGTGGGCAACGTGCTCGGGGTCCTGGGTGGCGGTGCCGCCCAGAACCGGGACAACCCGACGAGCTGCTGAGACCCGCCGGTGTCACGCCGGTGAACCTCCGCCCCGCACCCCACCGCCATGGGATGCGGGGCGGACGGCGTTCAGTGGAAGACGTAGTCGGCCGGATCCACCCGGCTGGTCAGCTCGTCGTACTCGCGCATGTAGCCGGGCCAGTTGGTGACGATCCGGCCGGAGTCGTCGCGGTACCAGGAGTCGCAGCGGGTCCAGGCGGTGCCGGTGAACCGGGCCTGGATCTCGGCGTCGTAGGTCCGCTCGACGTCGGAGCGCACCTCCACCGCGCTGCTCCCACGCCGCTGCGCCTCCTGCAGCGTCTCGCGGACGTAGCGGACCTGGTGCTCCAGGTAGCGGATGATCGACCCGCCGGAGGTGTTGGTGTTCGGCCCGTAGAGGACGAACAGCGACGGGAAGCCGGGCACCGTCATCCCGAGGTAGGCGTGCGCCCCGTCGGACCACTCCTCGGCGAGCGAGCGCCCGCCGGGGCCGGTGACCTCCATCGGGAACATGAAGTCGGTGGCCGCGAACCCGGTGCCCCAGATGATCGTGTCCACCTGGTGCGTCCGGCCGTCGGCGGTGCGGACACCCTCCGGCACGATCTCGGTGACCTTCTCGGTCTCCAGCGACACGTTGTCCCGCTGCAGCGCGGGCAGCCAGTGCGAGCTGAACAGCACCCGCTTGCAGCCGAAGGTGTAGTCCGGCCAGACCTTGCGGCGCAGCTCCGGGTCGCGCAGCTGCGCCCGCATGAACAGCGTCGAGTACAGCCGTCCGAGCCGGCCCCAGGTGGCCGGGTGCCGGATCATCAGCGTGATCGCCTCGCAGTACTCGGTGATGAACCGGCGGCGCCAGCGCTGCAGGCCCGGCACCCGCCGGATCGCGGCCCGCCACAGCGACGGGAACACCCGGTTACGCCGCGGCAGGAACCAGTTCCCGCTCCGCTGGAACACGCTCAGGTGCCCGGCCTGCGGCGCGATCGCGGGTACGAACTGCACCGCGCTCGCCCCGGTCCCGATCACGGCGATCCGGCGCCCGCGAAGGTCGTGCTCGTGGTCCCAGCGGGCGGAGTGGAAGGTGTGCCCGGCGAACGTGTCGATGCCGGGGATGTCCGGCACGACCGGGCGGTTGAGCTGGCCGGTCGCGATGATCAGGACGTCGGCGGTCCGGGTGTGGCCGTCCTCGGCGGTGACCGTCCACGGTCCGTCCGCGCGAGGGCGGTCGGCGGAGACGATCCGGACACCGGTCTCGATCAGGTCGGCGACACCGAACTCGCGCGCCACGTCGTGCAGGTAGGCGAGGATCTCCGGCTGCGGGGAGCACAGCCGCGACCAGTCGGTGCGCTGGGCGAACGAGAACGAGTACAGGTGGCTCGGGACGTCGCAGGCCGCACCGGGGTAGGTGTTGTGCAGCCACGTCCCACCGAGGCCGGGCGCGGCGTCGACGACGGTCACGTCCCGGATGCCGTGCGCGCGCAGCTCGATCGCCGCGGCGATTCCACCGAACCCGGCGCCGACGACGAGAACGCTCGGTGCGTGCATGGGGACCTCCCTGTCACCGGTGACGGCCGCCACCGTAGCGATCTTCGGCCGGATCGTGGGTGCCGGACGCGGCCCGCGCGGGCCCGCGGCGGCCCGGCGCGGCGCCCGGATGCGGCGGGCCGCGCGGGGGAGCACTGTGGAGGCCGGAGATCGGATGCCGGCCGGGAACGGGGTGGTTGTGATGGGCACGATCGTGGTCGGGGTGGACGGATCGGACGCGGCGCTCGACGCGGTCCGCTGGGCCGCGGCCGAGGCCGCGCACCGGCACGCCGAGCTGCACCTGCTGTACGCGTTCGATATCGCCGGGCTCTACGCCGACGCCGCCGTGGCACCCCTGCTCGACGACGTCGAGGCAGCCGTGCGCGAGGAGGCCCGGACGATCCTCGACGCGGCCCGGAGCGTCGCGGCGGAGACCGCACCGGCGGTACCGGTCGAGACCCGGCAGGACACCGAGGCTCCCTCGTCGGTGCTGCACGAGGCGTCCCGGACGGCGTCGCTGCTGGTGCTGGGCTCGTCCGGCCGCGGCCGGATCGGCACCGCTCTCGGCTCGGTGACCCTCGCGGTGGCCTCGCACGCGCAGTGCCCGGTGGCGGTGGTCCGCGGCACCGCACGCGAGAGCGCCCCGGTGCTGGTCGGGGTGGACGGCGGGCCGCTGTCCGACGCCGCGCTGGAGCACGCGTTCGAGGCGGCGTCGGCGCACGGTGCGGGACTGGTCGCGCTCTACGCCTGGCACGACGGCCGATCCCCGGCACTGCGCGCCGCCGGCGCGTTCGACCGGCTGCGCGACGCCGAGGAGCGGGCGCTCGCCGAGCGGCTCGCCGGATGGTCGGAGCGCTACCCCGACGTCGCCGTCGAGCGGGTCGTCGAGCGGTCCGAGCCGAGCCGTGCGCTGGCGCAGCGCAGCACCGGCGCCCGGCTGGTGGTCGTCGCGACCCGGGGGCGCGGCGGATTCACCGGGCTGCTGCTCGGGTCCACCGGGCTGTCACTGATCCAGCACGCGGACTGCCCGGTGCTGCTGGTCGGGCCGGAGGCCGCCGGTCAGTAGACGACCGGATCCTGCTCCAGCGCCGCGGTCAGGGCGTCGACCGTGACGTTCCCGCGGTACTGCTCCCCGTTCACGAACAGCGTCGGCGTGCCGCGCACCCCGCTGCGCACGGCCGCGTTGAAGCCGGCCTCGACCCGGTCCTCGACCTTCTGGGTCGCCGGCCAGAGCACCCGTTCCGGCCGTACCCCGGCGGTCTCGGCGTGCCCGGCCAGGTCGGCCTGGCTCAGCCGGGGCGGCCCCGGCGCGTACATCGCGTCGTGCATCTCCCAGAACCGGCCCTCCAGTGCCGCCATCTCCGCGGCCAGTGCCGCGGCCAGCGCGTGCGGGTGCATCTCGTGCAGCGGGAAGTGCCGGAACACGAACCGGAGCCGGTCGCCCAGCCGCTCCCGGACCTGCTCGATCACCGGCACCGCCGCCCGGCAGTAGGGGCACTCGTAGTCGCCGTACTCGACCAGGGTGAACTCCGCGGCCGGCGGTCCCAGCGTGTGGTCGTACGGGCCGACAGGTGGATCGATCGAGCTGATGGGGCACCTCCTGCAGACAGTGTGCACAGCGCAACGGCAGGATCGTTGCATGGCGGTCACCACCCTGGTCGAGCGCGGCGATCTCTCCGACGCCGCCCGGCGCTTCCTCGGCACCGAGTCCGGATCGGCGGTGCTGCTGGTCGTCGCGGCGCTCGGCGCGCTCCTCTGGGCGAACACCGGTGCCGGCTACGAGAGCTTCTGGCACACCGAGCTGGCGATCCGGCTCGGTGGTGCGGAGCTGGCGCTGGACGTACGGCACTGGGTGAACGACGGCCTGATGGTGCTGTTCTTCCTGTCCGTCGGTCTGGAGATCGCCCGCGAGACCACGCTCGGCGAGCTGCGGGGAGCGCGGGCGATCGCGGCCCCGGCCGCCGCGGCCGTCGGCGGGCTCGTGGTCCCGGCGCTGGTGTTCCTGTCGCTCAACGCCGGCGGGGAGGCCGCCGGGGCCTGGGGCATCGCGATCTCCACCGACACCGCGGTGATGCTCGGGGTGCTGGCGCTGCTCGGCCCGCGCTGCCCGGACCAGCTGCGGGTGTTCCTGCTGGCACTGGCGATCGTGGACGACATCGGGGCGGTCGCGGCGATCGCGCTGTTCTACACCGACGAGGTCGACCTCACCGCGCTGCTGATCGCGGTGGTGCTGCTGGCGGGGCTGCTGGGGCTGCGGCACGTCCGGTTCTGGCGGACCCCGTTCTACGCCACGATCGGGATCCTGACGTGGCTGGCGGTGCTGCGGTCCGGGGTGCACCCGAGTGTCGTCGGTGTCGCGCTCGGGCTGCTGGTGAACGCCTACGCACCGCGCCGGCAGGACATGGCGGCCGCGATCGGGGCCGGCAAGAACTTCCTGCTCGACCCGACCCCGGAGCGGGCCCGGACCGCGCAGGTCGTCGCGGTCGCCGCGGTCTCCCCGAACGAGCGCCTGCAGCAGCGGATCCAGCCGTGGAGCAGCTACGTGATCGTGCCGCTGTTCGTGCTCGCCAACGCCGGTGTGGTGCTGGACGCGCAGACCCTGTCCGCCGCCGCGACCTCGCTGCTGACCTGGGGGATCATCCTCGGTCTCGTGGTCGGCAAGCCGATCGGTGTCGCCGCCGGCACCTGGCTCGTGCTGCGCACCGGCCTGGGCCGGGTGCCGGACACGCTGCGCTGGGGGCAGCTGCTCGGTGGGTCCGCGCTGTCCGGGATCGGGTTCACGGTCGCGCTGTTCGTCACCGAGCTGGCGCTCGACGACGAGCTGCTGATCGCCGAGGCGAAGATCGGCATCCTGACCGGGTCGATCCTGGCCGCGCTGTCCGGCTGGCTGGTGTTCCGGCTGGCGGGGGAGCGGGGCGGGCAGTGCTCACCGACCGGGCTGCCGACGCTGCCCCCGCGCCCGTGGCGGCCGATCGACTGACCCGCCGATCGTCGTCGATCCGCCGGTCCCGGATGCGCCGCCGGTCAGGAACCCGCGCAGCCGTTCCCCCTCGACGCCGACGGCGTCGGCCTCGGCCCGGGTGAACGGCCGCAACGGGTGCACCGCGAGATCGTCCCCGGAGATGGTCCAGGTGGCGGCGACCCGCCCGTCGACCAGCACGAATCGGGCCCCGGTGATGCTCAGGCCGCGGTGCGCGTCGTCGATGATCCGGCTGCGGTCGTCGAACCCGAGTACGACGTTGTCGAAGGCGGGCAGGAACCGTGGCGGGGCCGGGGTGTCCGGGTCCGGCAGCGGGGTATCGGCGACGTCGAGCAGCTCGCGGCCGCGCTCGTCCCGGAAGGTCCGCAGCTGCGGGCGCAGCCGCGCGACGACGGCGGGCAGCCCGGTCAGGCCGCACCAGGCGCGCAGATCGGCGCTCGCGGCGGGGCCGAACGCGCGTAGATAACGCAGCACCAGTGCGGCGGCGTCCGGCTCCGGATCGGGGTCGCTCCCCAGCCAGGCGTCCACCGTGGTGAGCCGGGCCGGCCCGGAGCCGTCCCAGGTGCCCCGCGGCGGGACCTGGACCAGCGGGATCACCGAGATCGCCGCGTCGGCCAGCGCCGCGTGCCCCGCCCCCGGGAACCGGTCCGCGACCAGCCGCGCGACCTCCCCGCCGGTGCGCGGGGTCTCGGCGAACCACGGCCGCACGGCGTCGGCGAGCACTCCCGGGTCCACCCCGGGCAGCTCGGCCCGCCGCGCACCCCAGGTCCGCTGGGTGATCATCGGCTGGCACAGCCCGCGGAAGGCGAGGCAGTCGGCGGCCGTCACCAGGTGCACGGTCCGGCGGATCAGAACGGTGCGCACCAGCGTCCGGTCGTGCAGCGCGGCCGAGGTGGGAGCCGGGTCGAAGTCCGCGACCCGGGACCACAGTCCGGTGTAGGGCTCGCGGGGTTCCTGGGCCTGCAACCCGCCGAGACGGGCGACGATCTCGTCCGGGCCGTGCCGTTCGAGCAGCTGCTGGCGGGCGAGCGTCGCCCGGTTCAGCGACCGCCGGTCGAGCACCGTCATCCGGTGAACCGCAGCGTGCCGGCCCCCTGGTTGGCCTCCCGGATCCAGTCGGCGACCGGGCCGGGCTCCGCGGCCCACCGGGAGACGTCGCCGACGACGGTCAGCCGGACGCCGTACTGCGCGAACTTCTGGGTGATCGCACCGGCCAGCCCGCTGCGCAGCCGGAAGAACTCCGGATCGAGCCGCTGCACCGGGATCTCGACCTGCTCGGCCTGCTGCCCGAACGCGTCGCCGAGCACGCCGAGCGCGTCGGCCTCGGAAGCGATCACGGGGCCGTCGACGGGCAGGGTCAGGACGCGGTTCATGCTGGTGAGCACATCAGGGACGGTGCCGTCCGGCAACGGCTTTCACGAAAGTGCAGAACTGTGGTGCGCATCACCGAACCGGGCCGTGAGGTTCGGCGAACCGATGTGTCCCACTGATGCCGAGGAAGGGGACCGACGCCCCGTGAGCGACCCGGGGGGTGCCACGGGCCTCGGACCGGTCGGGCCCACCCGGGGGCGGGCCCGACCGGAGGCGTTCGACGGAGGGGGCTCCCAGGTGCCGCGGGTGGGGGAGAACGACCGGCTGGACGCGGCCGCCGACGACTGGCTCATCGGGAAGGTCAAGGGCGGCGACGTCGATGCCTATGAGGAGCTGGTGCGCCGCCACCGCGATCGGATCTACCGGATCGCGCTGCGGATGGTGGGGAATCCGCACGACGCCGAGGACGTCGCGCAGGATGTCGTCGTCGCGCTGTGGACGGCACTGACCGGCTTCGCCGGGGACAGCCTGTTCACCACCTGGCTCTACCGAGTGGTGGTGAACCGGTGCATCAACCTGATCAACAGGCGGCCCCGGTTCGAGCCGCTCGACGATCCGGACGTGACCGTCTCACCGGGGGCGGACCTGCAGGTGGAGGCGAGGAGGCACGCCCAGGCCGCGCTCGCGGCCGTCACCGCGCTGCCGGCCGAGTTACGTGCTCCAGTGGTACTCGTCGACATCGAGCAGATGACGTACCAGGAGGTGGCAGCCATCCTGAACGTGTCCGAGGCGACGGTCCGCGGACGGCTGTCCCGGGCGCGACGACGACTCCTCGACACCCTGCGGGAGTGGGCATGACCAGCCAGAACGAGGGCTCCGGGAGCCGTGACCGGCTGGCCTGCGGACGTTCGGTGGACGAACTGCTCGACCAGGTCGCGGCCGGGCGTGCGGACCGGCGCGACGAGCATCAGCAGGGCTGCGTGCACTGCCAGGCGGCGCTGGGCGAGTACGGGCGGCTGTGGTCGCCGGTGCGCGAGCTCGCCGCCCAGCCGGTGGCCGCGCCGGCGGGCCGGATCGACCGGATCCTGCGCCAGATCCGCGGCGTGCTGTCCGAACCCGATCACGCCGTGCTGGCCGGTCCGGACGGCGTCACCCGGATCGCGGCACGGGTGGTCGTGGTGACCGCCCGCCGCTCCGCGCAGTCGGTGCCCGGCGTCCGGGTCGCGCTGAGCCGGACCCTCGACGCGAACGGCACGGCCGACGACGTCGTCGCGGGCGTCGCCGGGGCCAGCACGGCGATCGAGATCGTGCTCGCCGCCGACTACGGACGGGATCTCAACGCGCTCGCCGACCAGGTCCGGCGGACCGTCGCCGAACGGGTGGCCAGCCTGACCGGGCTGGCGACGACCGAGCTGACCGTCGTGATCGACGACGTGCTGCGATGACCGGCCCGCCGGCCGGGTACGACGAGCTCGCGGCCGACCCGCTGCGGGCGAGCGCCGAGTACCGGCCGGACGGGTCGGTCGTGCTCCGGTGCCGGGGCGGGATCGACGCGGCCACCGCGCCGCCGCTGTCGGTGTTCCTGATCGGCTGGGTCGACCGCTGCTGCTGCGTCGAGCTGGACCTCTCCGGGGTGGATCACCTGGCCGCCGCCGGCCTCGCGGCGGTGCTCACCGGCTGCCGGCACGCCGACCGGGAGGGCAGGCACCTGCGGCTGGGGCCCGGCCGCTCCCCGGCGGTGGGGCGGGCGCTGGCGGCCGCCCGGATCGTCGTCGGTGACCGGCTCGGGCCGACCTGCCCGCAGCACCACCGGAGGCCCGCCGCCTGACGATCGTCGGGGGTGGTCCCTGCCGATCGTCGGATCCGCGGGGGCACCGGGTCGGTGAGGGTGCCGGCATGCTGCCGATCTCCGATGTCCCCGACGCGAGCGCCGCCGAGCTGACCCGGATCCTCGCCCTGCTCACCGGGGCCCCGGACCGGACCGGGGCGGTGGTCGCGCTGGTCGGTGAGCTGGCGCTGCTGCTCACCGTCGCGGTGTGGATGTGGCTGTGGTGGCTCGGCCGCGGCACCGGCCCGGCGACCACGGCGGCGGTGTTCGCCGTGCCGGTCGCGACGGTCCTCGCCTGGCAGCTGAACGAGCTGCTGAAGGACGCATTGGCGGTGGACCGGCCGTGCCGGCTGCTCACCGGCTTCCCGGAGTGGGGGGTGTGCCCGGACCCGGGGAGCTGGTCGTTCCCGAGTAACCACTCCGCGGTCGCCGGCGCGCTGGCGGTCGGTGTGCTGCTGGTCGCGCTGCGGCTGGGGGCCCGCGGTGTGGGGCTGCTCGCGCTGGGCTGCGGTCTCGCCGTGGCCGGATCGCGGGTGCTCGCCGGGGCACACTTCCCGCACGACGTCGTCGTCGGGTTCGGGCTGGGTGGCATGGTGGCCGTCGTGACCCTCACGCTGGGAGTGCTGCTCGCCGGACGGTTGCCTGCCGCCCGCCGTCACGCGGGGCGCCGATGAGCGAACGCGGCACCGCGATCGGTGCCGGGGTGGTGCTCGCGTCGGCATCGTGGCTGGTGGTGTGGCTGCTCCTCGGCGCCCGGGAGAGCCTGTTCGCGGCGACCGCGCTCGCCCCGCTGGTGCTGGTCGCGGGCGGGCTCGCCGGACGTTTCGGGGACCGCCGCTCGGCGTGGTTCCCGGCACTCGTCCCGCCGGCGGGTGCGCTCGCCGTCCACGCGACGACCGGCGGGGTGGACACCGCGCTCGCCGCCGGGATCGGGCTGGGCGTGCTGCTGTGGTGCCCGTGGCTGGTGGGCCGGTGGTTCCGGGAGCGGGCGGCGCTGGGCAACGCGGGCTGGCAGTTCGCCGCGCAGTGGGAGGAGCTGGCCCGGACCGCCGAGCACGAGGCCCGGATGCGGGAGCGGGCCCGGCTGGCCGCCGACATGCACGACCTGGTCGGGCACGATCTGGCGCGGGCCGCGCTGCGGCTCGGCGCCCTGGAACTGGACCGGGACCTGCCCGCCGAGGCCCGCCGTGGCGTCGGCGAGGCCCGCGAGCAGGTGAGCGCCGCGGCCGAGCACCTCGCGCAGGCGGTGTCCGCGCTGGGCGCCGACCGGGCCCCACCGACCGGTGCCGGCGCCGACGTGACCGCGGTCGTCGCCGGTGTGCGGGCGGCCGGTCGCGCCGTGGAGCTGGTCCCGGCCGATCCGGCGCCCGCGCTCGACGGGACCGCTCCGGCGGTGTCCGCGCTGGTGGTGCGGGTGGTGCGGGAGGGTCTGACGAACGCGGTCAAGCACGCCGGTGACGCCCCGGCCGAGGTGTCGATCGTCCGCCGGGACGGCGAGATCGACGTCGTCGTCCGGACCCGCGGGGCGCGCCCCGGACCGTCCGCTCCGGGCTCCGGGAGCGGACTGCCCGGACTGTCCGCGGACACCGCAGCGCTCGGCGGGACGCTGGAGCACGGCCGCTCCGGCACCGACCACCTGCTCGCGGCCCGGCTGCCGGTGACGGCCCGCACCGGGGACTCCGGCCTGCCCGCGGTGGAGACGGCCCGGCGGGTCGCGCTCGGCGCGGTGCGCCGCTCCCGCAGCACCGCGGTCCGCGGGATCGCGGCCGCCTTCGCCGTCTCGGTGCTGCTGGTGTCGACCTACCGGGTGCTCGATGCCGCGACCTCGGTGCTGCCCGCCGACACCTTCGACGCACTGACCGCCGGTACCGAGCGGGCCGCCGTCGAGCACGTGCTCCCGATGCGCACCCGCACCGACGGCACCGGCATCCCGCGCCCGCCCGGTGCCTGGTGCGAGTACTACAGCGTGGGCGTCGACCCGTTCGGCACCAGCGCCGCGGACCTGCGCAGGCTCTGCTGGGCCGGTGGGGTGCTGGTGCACAAGGACCTGATCGTCCGATCGGCGACGGCACCGGGCACCATCGGGACATGACCCGGGTGCTGCTGGCCGACGACGAGGCCGTCGTGCGGGTCGGGGTGCGGGCCGTGCTGGCCAGCGATCCCGGCATCGAGGTCGTCGCCGAGGCGGCCGACGGGCGGGAGGCGATCGAGCTGGCCACCGCGCACCGGCCGGACGTCGCCGTGCTGGACGTGCGGATGCCCGGCACCGACGGGCTGGACGCCGCCGCCGAGATCACCCGCCGCGACCTGGGCTGCGCGATCCTGGTGCTCACCACCTTCGCCGACGACGACTACCTGGTCCGGGCGCTCGCCGACGGCGCCGGCGGGTTCGTGCTCAAGACCGGCGACCCGCGGGAGATCGTCGACGGGGTGCGCGCGGTCGCCGCCGGCGGGGCGTACCTGTCCCCGCGGATGGCGCGCCGGGTGCTCGACCTCTACGCCCGCCGCCGGCCCCGGGTCTGCCGGGCGTCGGTCGACGCGCTGACCGGCCGGGAGCGGGCGGTGCTCGGGCTGCTCGGCGCGGGATTGTCGAACGCGGAGATCGGGCGGGAGCTGCACGTCGTCGAGGGGACGGTGAAGGTGCACGTCAGCGCGGTGCTCGATCGCCTCGGTGTGCGGAACCGGGTGCAGGCGGCGATCGTCGCGCACGAGCACGACCTCATCCCGGAGTGAGCCCGGCACCGCTCTCGGGCACCACCCGGTGCTCGGTGGGGTCGGGGCCGGGCTCGAACCGCCATCCGTCGGGCATCGTCACACCGAACAGGTCGGACTCCTCACTGGAGATCGTCGCGCCGGTGAAGGAGTGGCGGTCGGCGAACTCGGCGTCGGCGAACGAGACGTACCAGGGGAACCGGGCGTCGCTGAAGTCGGTGAAGCCGGTGAACACCGCACGGTCGAACATGGCCATCGACGCGACCCGGAGGCCGCCGAACTGAGCACCGCCCTCGAAGGTGCAGTCCTCGAAGTTGACGATCCGGGCGACCGAGCGGCTGCAGGTGACCCGGTCGCGGAACGTCGTGCCGTGGAAGTCGGCGACGACGAACTCGGTGTCGGAGAGCAGAAGATGGCCGAGCGTGGTGTTGCTGAGGTTCACCGAGATGCCGGGCCAGAAGTCGGCGGAGTCCTTCTTCAGGTGCGTGACGACGCGGTCGGTCACCACCTCGCGGACCACGTCCTCCTGGGGGTCCGAAGTGTCCGCCGACGGCGGGACCCGCAGGTAGGCGCACAGTACGTCGACGATCATCTGCCTGCGGCCGGCGTCTTCGCGCCCGATCTGCTCCAGCGCGTAAGCGCCGGCCAGACGGACCGCGGCGCTGCTGCTCCCCAGCTGGTCGGAGGCCCGGGTGAACGATTCCGCCGTCCGGCGTTCCAGCGCGTCGCGCTCCACTCCCCGGGCGACCTCCATCTGGTGCACCAGGGTCTGCTCGGTCGAGCGCTGCCGGCGTGCCGCGAGCAGCAGGGCGACGGCGCCACCGGTGCCCAGGACGATGGTCGCGGTCGTGCGGACGGCGTCGAGACGCGCCGCGTCCTGTGGCGTCCCGCCGCCGAACAGGTGCAGGAGCACCCACGCGACGGCCGCGGCGATGGCGACGAGCAGTACGCCGGCCGCGACGATCGACCGGACGGACAGGACCCGGCCGGCCGCTGGCTCGTTCACGTGCAGGCTCCCGTCGTCCCCGGCCTGATGGCGGCCCGCAGCGATCGTAGGGGGGTGGGCCGACGATTGACAGGCAAGTGGCAACTTGCCTATAAAGGTGCACCGTGGACGCGGACCTGTTCAGGGCGATCGGCGACGCGACCCGGCGGACCATCCTCGACGAGCTGACCGAGCGGGACGGTCAGACGCTGTTCGAGATCTGCGGACGGCTGAGCATGAAGCACGGTTCGACGTCGTCCCGGCAGGCCGTCTCGCAGCATCTCGCGGTGCTCGAGCAGGCCGGTCTCGTGCACACCCGGCGGCAGGGCCGGTACAAGTTCCACCACCTCGACACCGCTCCGCTGCGCGCGATCGTCGAACGGTGGCCCATCGACCGAGAAGGGCCGAACCCATGATCCGCATCACCATCACCAGCGTCTTCGTCGACGACCAGGCCAAGGCGCTCGCCTTCTACACCGACACGCTCGGCTTCGTGAAGAAGACCGACGTCCCGGCGGGTGAGTACCGCTGGCTCACCGTGGCGTCCCCGGCCGATCCGGACGGTGTCGAACTGCTGCTGGAACCGGACGGGCACCCCGCGGTGCGCCCGTACAAGGAGGCACTGGTCGCCGACGGGATCCCCGCCACCCAGTTCACCGTCGACGACGTGTATGCCGAGGTCGAGCGGCTCAAGGGGCGCGGCGTCGTGTTCACCCAGGAGGCGACCGATCTCGGGCCGGTGGTCACCGCGGTGCTCGACGACACCTGCGGCAACCTGATCCAGATCGCCGCGATGAAGGTCTAACCGGCCGCCCGCCACTGCTCGAGCACCGGGAGCAGGTAGTCGGCCAGCACCGGCAGCTGCGGGGTGAGCGCGAGGGTGGCGATAGCGCGCAGCGTCCCCACGGCGTCGGCGAAGGCCATCACGTCGTCGTCGAGTGGGCGCAGACCGCTCCGCCGGGCGCCACGTTCGTAGGCCGACCGCATCTCCGGGCCGAGGGTCGCCAGATCCCACTCCACCGGACCCGTGGTGACCAGCTCGAAGTCGGCGAACAGCGGCCCGTCGGTCCCGGCGAAGATGTTCGCGGGCGGGGAGTCGCCGTGCACCGGCTGGACCTCGACACCGGGGAACGCCCGCTCGAACGCCGTCCGGGAGTGCACCAGCGGATCCAGGGCCCGCCATTCCCGGCGGGCACGCTCCAGGTCGTCGCCGGTGAGCAGGTCGCCGCGCTCGGCGAGCTGGTCGAGGGCCTCCGGCACGTGCTGTGGTTCGTCGGAGGTCAGGAACGGCAGCGGCCCCGGGTACCCGTGCAGCGCCGCGTGCAGGTCGGCGACGCGCTCGGAGTTCGCTGCGTAGTCGGGCTCCGATCTCCGGTCCTCCTCGGTGAACTGCCAGAACGTCATCGAGAATCCGTTCCGTCGCACCGGCTCCCGCGCGACGAGCGGGCTCGGCGGGATCACCGGGGTCCCGCGCGCCGCGAGCCACCCGGCCACGTCCAGCTCCGCCTGCTGCCGGCCCGCCAGGATCTCCGGCGTCGTCGAGCGCGGGAAGACGACCGGCATCCGGGCCACCACGGGCGTCGGGGCGAGGTGCACGACCACCGAGAACAGGTCGTGCAGCACTGCGGCGTCGGTCACCGTGAGCCCGAGCCCGCGGGCCGCCCCGACGGCGGCGTCGACCGCGGCCGCGGTGCGTGCCGAGTGATCACTCATGCCGTCACGGTAGGACAGCCCGCGCGGCGTCAGACGGTCAGCACACCGAGCGTCGTCACGGCGATCGAGACGATGAGCAGGGGCGCCGGGTTGCGTACCCCGGCCGCATCGTTGTTCACCAGGTGGGTCACGACAGCACCCACGAAGTAGAGGGCCGCTCCGACGGCGGCCGCCACCCCGAGCGGCCGGAGCCAGATCCCGGCGACCAGCCCGGCCGCACCGGCGAACTCCGCGGTGGCCAGCCACGGGTACCAGGACCGTGGCACACCGGTGCGGTCCAGGTTCTGCACGACGGCCGCGGCGTGGGTGAGCTTGCCGTAACCGGAGAAGGCCAGCACGAGCGCGAGCAGCGCCGCCGACACCGCGTAGGCGATGTTCACGCCGACCCCGATCCGCACACCGGCCCCTCGCCCGGTGGCGGCGGCTCTCCGGAGGCCAGGCTACTCCGCGCGACGCCCGCCGAGGTGCTCGGCGAGGTGCCGCTCGATCGCCCGGTGCAGCAGGACCTGGTTCTCCGGGTTCTCGAAGCCGTGCCCCTCGTCGTCGGCGACGATGTACTCGACCGGCACCCCGCGCTCGCGCAGCGGCGCGACGATGTTGTCGGACTCGGCCTGCACCACGCGGACGTCGTTGGCGCCCTGGGCGACCAGCAGCGGCGTGCGGATCCGGTCGACCATGGTGATCGGCGAGCGGCGGCCCATCTCCGCCAGCTGCTCCGGGTCGTCCGGGTCGCCGACGTAGGCGATCCAGTTGTTGGTCATGTTCGCCCGGACGAACGGCGGCAGCGTCGCGAGGAAGTTCGCGAGATCGGAGATGCCGACGTAGTCGACGGCGGCGGCGAACTTCTCCGGGGTGACGGTGACGCCGACGAGTGCGGCGTACCCGCCGTAGGAGCCGCCGGCGATCCCGAGCCGGGCCGGATCGGCCCAGCCCTGCGCGACGGCCCAGTCGGCGCCGTCGATCAGGTCGTCGTGCATCGCGCGGGCGAACTCGCCGATGGCCGCCGTGATGTGCCGGCGCCCGTACCCGGTGGATCCGCGGAAGTTCACCTGCAGCACGGCGTAGCCGCGGTTGGCCAGGAACTGGACGGTCCGGTTGAACCCCCACGTGTCGTGCATCCACGGCCCGCCGTGCACCAGCAGCACCAGCGGCAGGGCCGACGGTTCGACGCCCACGGGCAGGGTCAGGAACCCGTGCAGCGGCAGGCCGTCGCGGGCCGGGAAGCTGACC
This sequence comes from Pseudonocardia autotrophica, assembly GCF_003945385.1. Lineage (NCBI taxonomy): Bacteria > Bacillati > Actinomycetota > Actinomycetes > Pseudonocardiales > Pseudonocardiaceae > Pseudonocardia > Pseudonocardia autotrophica. Next base: position 5,508,066 of record NZ_AP018920.1, on the reverse strand, counting down.
GCGGTGGTCGGGGCGAGACCGGCCGGGTCCAGGGTCCGGTCGCCGGACACCTGGCGGGCGTCGCCTGTGCTGTGGTCGTAGAACCAGGTGGTCACCGGCTGCCGGTCGTGGATGAAGGTGACGATCCAGCGCTGCCCGTCCAGGTCGGACGACACGGTCCCCAGCACCCCGTCGGTCAGCTTCTCCAGCGCGGCCTGGACCTCGGCGAAGTGCGGGTCGATCGGCACGATCAGCGGGCGGTCGCCGGTGAACCGCGCGGCGATGACTCCTCCGGTGCGCCGGTCGGCGAACACCGTCGGTGGCAGGGTGTCGGCGACCGAGCTCAGGGTGTCCAGGCTGTGCCCGTCGACGGCGGCCACCACGGTCAGCTCGCCGGTCTCCCGGTCGAGCCGCAGCAGCCGCAGGTCGTCGGAGTCGTGGTAGTCACCGAGCAGCGCACCGGTGCCGTCCGGCAGCGGGTACAGGAACAGTCCCACCGGGTGCTCGGGTCCGCCCGCGCGGTGCAGCACCCGGCGCTCGCCGGTGTCGGGATCGGCGGCGGAGATCTCGTAGCTGCCGTCGTCGGCCCGCGCCACGTGCCAGGCCGCGCTGCCGGTCCGGTCGACGAAGAACATGTCGGCCGGGTCGGTCCGCTCCACCAGCGGGGTGATCTCCCCGGTGCCGAGGTCGATCCGGAACACGTCGACGAACAGCGGTCGCGGGTTCATCCAGATGATGGCGGTACCGGGCACCGTGGTCTCGGAGTCGACGGCGAACACCCGGGAGCCGGGCTCCAGCGGCGTCAGGTCGACGGCCGGCTCGTCCGGCCGGTCCAGGTCGACCCGGTAGAGGTGCCAGTCCTCGTTGCCGTCGTCGTCCTGCAGGTAGAGCAGCCAGCGCGGGTCGTCGGACCAGAAGTAGCTGGAGATGCCGCGGCGCTCGTCGTGGGTGACGAGCACGGCATCGGTGTGCTCCTGGTCGACACCGCGCACCCAGACGTTGCGACGGCCGTGCGCCGGTGCGAGGTAGGCGATGCGGGTGCCGTCCGGGGAGATCGACGGGGAGGAGAACTCCGGGTCGGCGAAGAGCGCCTCGACGTCGATCAGCGCCGGCCGCTGGTCGGTGGGGCGTCCGGTCACGCTCATGCTGTGCTCCGATCATCGGTTCGGAACCCATCCGACAGGATGCCGCTACGGCACGGTCAAGGCCGCCGCCCGCGGTTCACCGGTCCGGGGCGCGCCGGGTGTCCGGCGGGAGCCGCAGGGCACGCAGCGGCGTGCCGCCGTCGACGAACAGCTGCCCCCGCGGCGTCAGGGCCGCCGCGATCCGGGCCAGTGCGACGCGCCCGGCCGCCGGGTGCCGCCCGTCGAGCGCACCGACGCGGACGGCGAAGGCCAGGTCGAACGGGGCCTCCCCGGCGGCGAGCTCGAACTCCTCGATCGCGACCCGGCGGACGCTCATGAGCCCGGCGTCGATCTCGGCCCGCGAGTTGCGGCGGGCGAGATCGACGCTGCGCCCGGAGCGGTCGATCATGACGACGTGACCGTCGCCGATCCGCCCGGCGACGGCCCTGGCCGCCGCCCCGGGCCCGCCGCCGATCTCGAGCACCCGGATCCCCGGTCGGAGCGGGAGGGCGTCGACGATTGCGGCGAGCCGGGCCGACAGCGGGCTCATGCCGGGACGTCCCCGGTGCTCGTCATGCACCGATCACAGCATCCCGGCGCCGTGCGGTCCATGCCCGCGCGGCCCGCGGCGGTCAGTGCTGGGCACCGAGCTCCAGCGCCAGCACCCCGGCGATGACCAGCCCGATCCCGCCGAACTGCACGGGGGTGAGCGTGTCGCCGAGGAAGACCGCGCCGATGATCGCGACGAGCGCGACACCGGCCGCGGCCCAGATCCCGTAGGCGACGCCGACCGGCACCCCGGCCTTCAGCACCTGGGACAGCAGGCCGAACGCGCCGAGGTAGCCGATCACCACCAGGACCGAGGGGACGAGCCGGGTGAACCCCTCGGACAGGCGCAGGTTGATCGTCGCCATCACCTCGAGGACGATCGCCCCGGCGAGCAGCAGGTAGGGCATGGTCAGGCCTCGCTCGCGGTGCGTCCGCCCAGGTGCCGGGCCAGGAACTGCTCCAGGGTGCGGTAGAGCTCGATGTTGCTGTCCGGGTTGACGAACCAGTGGCCCTCGCGCTCGTTGAGCAGGTACTCGACCTCGGCACCGCGGGCCCGCAGCGCCTCGGCGACCCGGTCGGAGTTGCTGCGGTGCACCCGCAGGTCGTTCGCGCCGTGCACGAGCAGCACCGGTGCGGTGATGTCGTCGACCCGGGTGATCGGGGACCGGGCGTACATGTCGGCTTCCTGCGCCGGGTCGTCCGGGTCGCCCATGTAGCGGCCGAAGCTGTTCACGACGGCGCGCCGGACGAACGGGAGCACCCGCTTGCTGATGTCGACGAGATCGGACATGCCGGTGTAGCTGATCGCGGCGGCGAACCGGTCCGGGGTGAACGCGGCCCCGACGAGCGCGGCGTACCCGCCGTAGGAGCTGCCGTAGATCGCGACCCGGTCGCGGTCGGTGTACCCCTGCGCGATCGCCCAGTCCAGTGCGTCGATGACGTCGTCGTGCATGCGGCCGGCGAACTGCCCGATCGCGGCCTGCATGTGTGCCTTGCCGTAGCCGGTGGAGCCACGGAAGTTGACCTGCAGCACCGCGTAGCCGCGGTTGGCCAGCAGCTGCACCTCCGGGTCGTAGGTCCAGCTGTCGCGGTACCAGGGCCCGCCGTGCAGCAGCACCACGGTCGGCAGGTCGCGGTGCTCGGTCCCGATCGGCAGCGTGAGGTGGCACGGCAGGTCGATGCCGTCGCGGGCGGTGATCGTGACCGGGGTGACCGGGGCGAGCCGTGCCGGGTCCAGGTGCGGGTAGGGGCGGAACAGCCGGCGGGCGGTGCCGGTGGCGTGGTCGTAGAACCAGGTGGCGCGGTGGTCGCGGTCGTGGGTGAAGTCCACGACCCAGCGCCGGCCCGTCGTGTCGCAGGAGACGTGGGCCAGGTCGCCGTCGGACAGCTCGGCCAGCCGCGGCAGCACCTCGGCGAAGTGCGGGTCCAGCGGGTGGATGACCTGGCGGGCACCGAGGTAGCGGGCGCCGAGGAGCTCCCCGGTGCCCGGGTGCACGATCAGCGAGGACGGGTAGCGCGGATCGGCCTCCGGGCGCAGGGCGTCCAGGTCGAACACCGGGTGGCTGTCCACCCCGATCTGCTCACCGGTGTCGAGATCGATGCGGACCAGCCGGTTGCGGTCCGATCCGCGCACCGACCCGGTCCACAGACCCGTGCCGTCCGGGGTGGGGACGGCGGGCAGGATCCCGAAGGGCTGGTCGAAGCCGGAGATCCGGCTGATCACGCGGGGTTCGCCTGCGTTCCAGTCGGACAGCAGGTGGGTGCCGTCGTCGTCGAGGCCGAAGGCCACGATGCGACCGGTGGGCATGCGCAGCCAGCCGAGGACGTCGCCCGGGTTCGCGGCGATCAGGGTCAGCCGGCCGGTGTCGAGGTCGAGCTCGTGCAGGTCGACCAGCTCGGGGCTGCGCGCGTTGAGCTGGACGACCACGGTCCCGGGATCGGGGGTGAGCTGGGCGCCCATCACCCGGGCCCCGGCGATCGGGGTCAGATCGACCGTGGGCTCGTCGGGCCGGCTCAGGTCGGCCCGGTGCAGGTGGGCGTTCTCGTCACCGTCGGTGTCCTGGGTGAACAACAGGAACCGGGAGTCGGCGCTCCAGAAGAACGTCTCGATGCTGCGGTGGTCGTCGGAGGTGACGCGGCGCGACGCCGGATCGTCGGACGCGTCGCCGCCGGGCCAGTCACCGTCGACGTCGCGGACGAAGACGTTGAGCCGGTTCCGCCACGGGGCCAGATAGGCGACCTTCGTGCCGTCCGGCGAGATCCGGGCACTGCTGCGGACGGGAGCGTCGAAGAACTCCTCGACGGTGATCAACGGGGGTGGGGTGGTCATCGCGGAACCTCCGGGTGTCGTGGTGTGGACACCTGCGAGTTCAGACCCCGACGTCGCGTCGGACTCAAGCCCGGCCGCCGTGATTCACCCCATAGGGCCTCACGGCCCGTCGCGCAGCGCCAGCCGCTGCTCGACCTGTCGCAGGACGCGATGCTGGACGGGCCGCAGGTTGTGCCCGCTCAGCTCGTCCAGCAGGGCCGACGCCCGCCGGTCCAGTCCGGGCAGCCCGCTCAGCTGCCCCACGACCACGTCCAGCTGCGCGACCAGATCGTCGACCAGGGTGGCCAGATCGTCCTCGGGCGTGTCGGAGTCGAGCGCGTAGAAGCGCGCCGTGAGCGGGGCGGCCGCCGCGGCCCCGGTGCTGAGCAGGGCGATCAGATCGGCGTGCCCGGCGTCGTCGAGCAGGTGCCCGAGCAGCAGCAGCTGCTCGTGCTCGTGGCGGGCCAGGCCCGAGGGCAGCTCCGGTGCCGACCGGAGCGCCGCGAGCTCGGGGGACAGGTCCGGCGGGGAACCGGTGCGGCGCAGCACCGCGATGCTGTCCCGCCGGGCCCGCAATCGGTCGATCTCGGCGGCGGCCTCCCGGTCGAGCTCGTCGAGCAGCCGCTCGGCCGTCGCCGGATCGTCCAGCACCGCCGGTACCTGCGAGAGCGGGATGCCGAGCGCGGTCAGCCTGCCGATCCGGAGCAGCCGGACGAGATGGCCGACGTCGTAGTGCCGGTAGCCACCCGACGACCGCGGCGGCTCGGCGAGCAGCCCGATCTGGTGGTAGTGCCGCAACGTCCGGACGGTGACGCCGGCGAGTTCGGCGAGTTCACTGCTGCGCAACGGGCCGCTCCTTCGACCCGGCAAGCGTACGCAGAACGCCCGAGCGGGCCTCGCGTCGACGTCGAGGCGAGGTCGATCGAGGACTCCGATTTCTCCAAGAGATCGTGCGACACCGCTCCTAACCTGCTGTCATGACGACGATGAGCATGCACGGCACGGTCGGTTACGCGGCCCTGTGGGTCACCGACCCGGAACGCGCGGCGACGTTCTTCGCGACCGCGCTCGGCTGGTCCTACAGCGAGGAGACCCCGCAGCACCGGATGGTCGCGGACGCGTCGCCGCCGCAGAGCATCGTGTCCCTGACGGCGCTGCCCGCGGGAGTGTGGGACGCCTGGCCGCGACACAACACGATGTTCCTGAGCCACGCCGTGGACGACGTCGACGCCGCCGTCGAGCGGATCCGGTCGGCCGGCGGGCGGGCCGAGGATCCCGTCGACACCGGCAACGGGCGGTCCGCGAGCTGCACGGACGACCAGGGACTGCCGTTCGCCGTCCACCAGGGCGATGCGCGCGGCGACGATCGGCTCGCCTACCTGACCTTCGAGGTCGCCGACTCCGCCCGCGCCCGTGCCTTCTTCGGCGCGGTGTTCGGCTGGACGTTCAGCTCCGGCAGCCACGACGACGGCTGGCAGGTCGACGAGATGTACCCGAAGGCGGGACTGCACGGCGGGCATCAGCAGCCGACCGTGGTGCCGATGTACGCGGTGGACGACATCGAGGCCACCGTGACGAGGGTGCGCGCGGCCGGCGGCACCGCCACCGACCCGGATCGCCAGCCCTACGGGCTCGCGTCGAGCTGCGCCGACGATCAGGACACCCGCTTCTACCTGGGGCAGCTGGCCTGAGCCACCGGGCGACGGCCTTTCACCCGACCTTCAACCCGGTCCGTCGTCGCCGTGAAGCTGCTTTGAAGCCCTCGTGGGCGCGGTCTCCGCATCTCGACCGAGCGGGCAGGTCGTGATGCGGGCGGCCCTCGACCACCCCGGCCGGGTCGCTCGTCTGTCGCTCGTGTGCACCAGGGCGGCGCCCTGTCCCGCCTTCCACGCGGTGGCCGGCGCTCTGCGCGCCGGGACGGCGGACCGGACGGCGTCGCTGGCCCGCTGGTTCACCCCGGCGGAGATCGCCGGCTCGGATCCGCTCGTCGGGGCGGTGCGCCGCCGGCTGCTCGACGCCGATGCCGCTGGCTGGGCCGCGGCGCTGGAGATGGTCGCGGACTTCGACGTGCTGGGCGAGCTGGCGAGCCTGCGGATGCCGGTCGACGTCATCGCCGCCGAGCACGACGGTGTCGCCGTGCCGGAGCACATGGCGCGGATGGCGCAGGCGGTGCCCGGCAGTGCCTTCCACGAGGTGCCGGGCGCGCGTCATCTCCTCCCGCTGCAGCGCCCCGGAGTGGTGGCCCCGCTGCTGGGGGCTTGGAGCGCCGCCGGCACAAGGTCGGCCCCGGCCCCGGCCCGGCCCGGCCCGGCCCGGGTCCCGTGGTCCGCAGGGCCCTCCCCAGCCGGAGTCCGCTCACCACGTGAGCGAATTCCGGAACCAGACACCCCCCGGGGCCGCCCGACCCCTCGATGCCCGGTCCACCCCGGGCACTGATGGACCCTGTCTGTCGGCGGGATTCGCTCACCTGGTGAGCGATTGCCGGCCACATACCCCTGTCCGCGGCTCCGGGCCGGTGGTGCCCGGTCCACCCCGGGCACCGATGGACCCCGTCTGTCGGCGCAAACCGCTCACCTGGTGAGCGGATCCCGGCCACACGCCCCTCTCCGCGGCTCCGGACCGGCGGCTCGGCGTGCCGTCCAGGCCAGCATCACGAGGCCGCCGGCGGCGACGGCCGCGATCACCGGCAGCGAACGGGTGGTGTCCCAGGCGAGGTGCAGGCCGACGGCCGCGGCGAACGCGGCGGCGAACCGGGCGACTCCGCGCAGCGTCCAGCCGGAGCCGGCGGCCGCGAAGAGCGCGGCGGTCGCGATGCCCGTCCAGGCCATGTGGCCCGCGGGGCTCAGCAGCCCGCGCAGCGCCAGCAGATCGAGGGTGGTGGTGAGGCCGTCGTGGGAGTTCGTCAGGGTGCTGACCGCATAGCCCATGGTCTCGAGTGCGGCGAAGCCCGCGCCGACGGCCACACCCAGCAGCAGCCCGTCCGCGGCGCTGCGGTGCTGCCGGAGGGCGAGCAGCACACCGAGCGGGACCAGCAGCTTGCCGCCCTCCTCGATCAGCCCGACGCAGGCCGCCGGGAGGGTGCCGAACGCCTGCCGGGTGGCGTACTCGAGCACGGCTGCGGCGGTCGAGCCGATGACCCCGCCCAGCACAGCGACGGCGGCCACCGTGCCGGCGCCGATGTCGTAGGGCAGGCGGCGGCCGTGCACGAAGACGAGGAACGCCGCCGGGACCGTCGTGGCGCCGAGCAGGATCAGTGCGGGCACCAGGTTCGGGTCGCGGGTGAGTGCCAGCGCGCGATCGACCGCGAGGGTCAGTACGACCCCGACTACGAGCACGGCGATCCAGCCGTGGCGGGCGCGTTCCATGGTGGGGACCCTCGCGGCGCGCCCTTCAGGTCGCCTTCAAAGCAGGTGAAGGCCGGCTGAAGCCCGCCGGGGGACCGTCGACCGGTCCCTCCTGGAAGGAGCGCCCGATGTCCCTCGACCTCCATCGTCCCGGCACCCCCGGTTACGACGCCGCCCGCGCCGGATTCGATCTCTCCGCGATCCCCGCTCCGGATCTCGCCGTAATCGCCGGGTGCGAGGCCGAGGTGGTCGCCGCCGTCCGCTACGCCGCGGCGCACGATCTGCCGGTGGCCGTCCGGGCGACCGGGCACGGCCCGATCCCGGGCGTGGCCGGGGGCGTCCTGATCGACACCCGGGCGATGAGCTCGGTGCGGATCACCGGCCGGTCCGCGGTGGTGGGGGCGGGCGTAACCTGGACCGGCGTCCTCGCCCGTTCCGCCCCGCTGGGTCTCGCGCCGCTGTGCGGATCGGCGCCCGACGTCGGTGCGGTGTCCTACAGCCTCGGCGGGGGGCTGGGCCCGCTCGGCCGCCGGTTCGGCTGGGCCGCGGACCACGTCCGGCGGCTGCGGCTGGTCACCGCGGACGGCGTGGCCCGGGAGGTCGACGCCGGCACCGAGCCGGAGCTGTTCTGGGCGGTACGTGGTGGCGGTGGGAACGTCGGCGTGGTCACCGAGCTGGAGACCGAGCTGGTCCGCGTCGAGCAGCTCTACGGCGGCGGGCTGTATCTGCCCGGCGAGTCCGCGCCCGCGCTCCTGACGGCCTTCCGGCGGGCGACCGCGGAGGCGCCGGACGCGCTGAGCCTCTCGGTGGCGTTCCTGACCTTCCCCGGCCTCGACGCCGTTCCGGCGCCGCTGCGCGGGCGGTTCCTCGCGCACCTGCGGGTCGCCTACCTGGGCGATCCGCGGGAGGCGGAGGCGCTGCTCGCGCCGCTGCGGGCCGTCGCCGAGCCGGTGCTCGACACCGTCCGGCTGCTGGGGATCGACGAGATCGGCAGCATCCACGCCGATCCGGTGCGTCCGCAGCCGGTGCGCTGCGGGGGAGCGATCCTCCCGGCCTGGGACGACGACGCCGCCACGGTGCTGCTCGACGAGATCGGGGCCGCGACACCGCACATGCTGGAGCTGCGCCACCTCGGCGGCGCACTGGCCCGTCCGCCCGCAGTGCCGAACGCGGTCGGGCACCGCGGTACCGACTACGCGGTGTTCACCTCGGACCGTCCCGGTGCCCCCGGTGGCGGTGACCGGCAGACGGCGTTCTACCGGCGGTGGGAGCGCTGGAGCGGCGGCCGCTCGCTCTACAACTTCACCGCACATCCGGACAACACGCCGGCCGACGCCACCGGCGCCTTCGAGCCGGCGATCCTCGACCGCCTCCGCCTGGTGAAGAAGGAGTGGGATCCGCAGGACCGGTTCCGGTTCACCGTGCGGCTCACCGGGTGATGATCTCGCCGAGGGTGAGATCCGCGCCCGCTCGCCAGGCCTTCTCGTAGTCCGACGGCGTGAGGGCGGCGCGGGCGGCGGCCCGCAGCTCGTCGGTCGCCGGCATCGACCGCCATTCCAGGCCCTCGCGGTGGCGCTGGGTGCGAGCGGCCGAGTACAGCGCCACCGCGGTGCGGTGATCGCCCGCCAGCGCCAGGAAGTTCGCCCGCATCTCGACGAACGCCCCGCCCAGCTCACCGCCCTCGGCCAGGTGCAGCTCGATGACCCGCTCCGACCAGGCCATCCCGGTCTCGGCAGCGCCCGCGGCGAGCGCGGCGTAGCTGCCGGCCCTCGCGACCATCCAGGCCGCGACGTCCAGGTCGAGCGCCCGGGCCAGCGGATAGACCTGCTCGGCCCGGTCGAGCGTCACCCCGGGCTCGGCGACGTCGCTCTCCACGAGGCAGCGGGTCGCGTCCACGAGCACGGCCAGCACCGGGGTGTCACCGGCCGAGGCCAGCTCGGTGGTGCGGGCGAGCAGCTCCCTGCCGGTCTCGGGATCCCCTGCGGACCAGAGGTTCCCCGCCTGGATGGCGACGTCCAGGCCGAACGCCCCGATGTCCGCGGGTTCGAGCCGGTCGGCGACGGCCAGCCCGAGCTCGCTGTGCCGGCGACTGCGGTCCAGCCGGCCCTGGTGAGCGAGCATCTTGGCCAGCCCGAGGTGCACCCAGGCCGACGCCATCGGGTCCCGGTCGTCGAGGGCGGCGCAGCCGAGCTCCAGCCAGCGCACCGCCTCGACCAGCTGCCCGCGGTAGTACCAGTAGCCGTGCAGCCAGCCCGCGGTGCGCGCGCCGGCGGGGGAGGGCCGCTCCACCAGGCTGCGTTGCAGCATGGCGCGCACGGCGGCGTAGTCGTCGTCGACCATGCGGTAGCGGCGGCGCAGGTCGAGCCGGTCGGTGCGGGAGGCGACGGTGGCGAGCCCGGCCACCCAGTCGTCGCGCCGGTCCAAGGTCTGCTCGGTCTCGCCCGCCCCGTCCAGCTCGTGCCCGGCATGCCCCCGGACGACGACGAGCTGCCGGAACAGCGTCGGCCCACCCGGCCGCGGCGCGGCCTGGGAGGTCAGCAGCGAGCGGTTGACCAGCATCGCGAGCAGATCGGCGGTCTCGGGTTCCGGTAGCCCGACGGTGGCGGCGGCGGCCCGCACCCCGAACGGTCCCGGTAGCGCGGCCAGCCGTCGGTGCACGAGCTGCTCGGCCGGGGTGAGCAGGCGGTGCCCCCAGTCCAGTGCGGACTGCAGCGACTGTCGCCGCTCCGCGCCGGGGCGCCCCATCCGGGCGAGCCGGGTGGGATCGGAGCGGATCTGGTCCCGGATCTCCGCCAGGCCGTAGACGCGGGCCCGGGCGGCGGCGAGCTCGATGGCCAGCGGCAGACCGTCGAGCGCGGTGCTGATCTCGGCGGCGCGCGCCCGCACCTCGCCGGTGACGTCGAGCCCGGGCACCGCGGTGCGCAACCGCTCGACGAAGAGGTCCACGCCGGCCGCGTCCAGCGGGGCCACCGGATGGAGCACCTCGCCGTCGAGGTCGAGCGGTTCGCGGCTGGTCGCGAGCACGGTGACCGCGGTGCCCGCCCCGAGCACCGTGGTCACGGTGTCGGCGGCCTCGGTCAGGACGTGCTCGCAGTTGTCGACGACCACCAGCATCCGGCGCCCGCGGACGGCGGTGCGCAGGGCCTCCTCGGCCGAGCCCGCGGTCGCGGCGGTACCGCCGATCGTCGCCCCGACGAGCTCCGCGATCGGTTCTCCGCTGGTCAGCGGGGCGAGATCGACGAACCACACGCCGTCCGGGTACGCCGGCGCCGCCTGTCGGGCGACCTCGACGGCGAGCCGGGTCTTCCCGGTGCCCGCGGTCCCGGTCAGGGTGACCAGGCGATGCTCGCCGAGCAGCGCGCCGACGTCGGCCAGATCGGACTCGCGCCCGACGATCGCGGTCATCGTCGCGGGCAGGTGGATCTCCTGGCGGGGCCGGCGCGTGGGCGGCGGCTCGATCGCGGCGTCGTGCTCGAGGATCTGCCGCTGGATCTCGCGCAGCTCCGGGCCGGGGGTGACGCCCAGCTCGTCGCGCAGGCTGCGGCGCACCTCCTCGTAGGCGGCCAACGCCTGCTCGGTGCGGCCGCAGCGGTAGAGCGCGGTCATGCGCAGGGAGTGCAGGTGCTCGCGGAAGGGCCATTCCCGGACGAGGGCGTCGAACTCCGGGAGGGCACGTTCCGGGTGGCCGGAGCGGATCAGCGCGTCGAGCCGGCGTTCGGTGGCCTGGGCCCGCAGCTCAGTCAGCCGGGCGACCCAGGCCTGCGCCCAGTCGGCGGTGGTCGGGGTGCCCCGCCACAGCGCGAGGGCCCGCTCGCACAGGTCGAGGCAGTCCGCCGGCCGGTCGACGTCGGCCGCGTCGACGAGCGCGGCGAACCGGAGCGAGTCGAGCTGATCGGGTGCGACGCGCAGTCGCAGCCCGTCGTCCTGCTTGAGCAGGACGGTCGGGGCCGCGCCGGTGGCCCGGTGCGGTTCGAGCTGCTTGCGCAACCGGAACACGTGCGAGTCCAGGGTGTGCCAGGCCCCGGTGGGCGCCTCGGCACCCCACACCGCGTCGACCACCGTGTCGACCGGGACCAGCTCGTTCGCGTGGACGGCGAGCACGGTGAGGATCGCCGCAGGCATGCGGCCGCGGATCGGTTCGCGATGCTCGCCGATCGACACCTCGAGCGGCCCGAGATCGTGCACCCGCAGGTCGCTCACCGACACCGCCCGTCGCGCCGCCTCGTCCGCCGCGACGATCCTAGCGTCTGGTGCGGTCAGTGCGGCGTGATCAGTTCTGCCAGGTCAGGGTGATCGAACCGGCCCCGGCGGCGGTGGCGGTGCCGTAGGAGATCCCGGACACGACGCGGCCGTCGGCCCAGGTTCCGCCCGCGCCGCCACCCCCGCCACCGCCGCCACCGAACTGGCCGCCCTCGCCTTCGCGGCCGCCGGTCCGGCCGCCGCCCCCGCCTCCGCCGTCGCCGCCGTCCCAGCCGCCGTGGCCGCCGGAGCCGCCCGCCGGGCCGGGCATGTCCTCGGACGGGCCCTCCTTGCCCGCGCCGGGCCCGTGCCCGGCGTGGCCCGGGCCGCCGTTCTGGGCGCCGGATCCGCCGGATCCACCGGCCTCGATGCCCTTCGCACCGCCGCCCCCGCCGCCGCCGGCCCAGATCGTGGTTCCGGCGACGTCGACCGTGCTCGCGCCGCCGCCCCCGCCGCTGGTCCAGTTGTCCGAGCTGTAGCCGTCCAGGCCGGCGCCGCCCGTCCCACCGTCGCCGCCCCAGCCGCCGGCGGAGTTCGTGGCGCCGTCGCACCCGTCGGTCGAGCCGCTGCCACCGACCGCGATGGTGATCGTCTGACCGGCGGTGACCGGCGAGGTGCCGGTGACGGTGCCGCCCATCCCGCCCGCGGCGGCACCGGTCGCGGCGGTGCACGCGGCGTCACCGGCGGAGGTCTCGCCCTGCCCGACGCCGCCGCTGCCGCCGGTCGCGGTGACGGTGACGCCGGTGGCGCCGTCCGGGACGGTCACGGTGACCGGTGCGCCGGTGAAGGAGTAGGTCTGGGGCGCGGATGCGGCCATGTCGTCGGCCAGGCCGTTCGCCTGTGCGGCGCCGCAGCCGGCGAGCAGGGCCGCGCCGAGCACGACCGATGCCGCGGTGCCGGCCATCGTTGCGGGGGAGAGTGCCATCGGTGACTCCGTCTGTGTGTCCGGTGGCGCGGGGGTGCGCCGCCTGGGTGCGAAACACGCTGCGCGGCGGCGCTTCACGTGGACTTCAAGACCGGTTCATCCCCGCGGGGACGATCCCGGTGCCGTCATGCGGGGACGTGCTCGTCGAGCCAGTCGAGGACCCGTTCCCCGCGCAGGCCCTGGGCGAGGGGCTCGCAGTGGCTGTCCGCGCCCTCGGCCGCGGTGAACGGCTGCAGGGTGGCGGAGCCGCCGAGACCCTCGACGAGCTGCGCGGACTGGCCGGGCCAGAACTGCTCGTGCTCCGGATCGGTGACGAGCATCGGGCAGCGGATGGCGGCGAGCTCGTCGTCGGTGAGCCGGTAGGCGAGTGCGGCGGTGAAGAAGTCGTAGTAGGAGGTGACGCCGTACGGGCGCATCCGCCGGGCGAGGGTCGCGCGCAGGCCGGGGGAGAGCGTGAGCCCCCATTCCATGTCCTTGTCGAACTTCTTCCGCTCGCCGTTGTCGAGCAGCCTGCGGAGGAACTGCGGCAGCTCGCCGAGCATCACGGTGGACACGTCGACCACTCCGGGATCGACGACGGCTGCGGCGACACGGTGTTCGTGGGCGAGGGCGCGGGGAACCCAGAACCCGCCCTGGCTGACGCCGAGTACGGCGATCCGGTCGGGATCGACGTCGCTCCGGGTGCGCAGCAGATCGATCAGCGGGGTGAGCACGGCTTCCCAGTCCGGGCGGAACGGTATGCCCTGCCGGACGAGTGCGGCGTTCTGTCCGGGCCCGTCGACGGTCACCACCGTCCAGCCGCGGGCCGGTGCGGCGGCCGCGCAGCCGGCCCAGGCGCCGATCACCGACCCGTCGCTGCCGTTGACGTGGATCAGTGTCCGGCGGGGCTCCTCGCCCGGGGTGCGGAACAGGTACCCGGGCAGGGTCGTGTCCTCGAAGGGCACCGTGATCCGTTCGATGACGATGTCGCCGATCGCGTTGGCCCGGTCGACGAAGTGATCCCAGGCGTCGCGGTGGCGTTCCCACACCTGGTCGAAGGTGCCGGTGGCGTCGGCCTGCTCGGCGGCCTGGGCGTAGTAGCTCGACGCGCGTAGCCAGCGGGCGGCCGCGCTGCGCAGGTGGCCGGTGGACGCGGCCGCATCGGCGAGGCGGGCCAGCCGGTCGGCGGTGGCGGTCCATTCCCGCACCCAGGCGGCGGAGTCGCCGTTGGGGATGCGGGCGATGGTGGAGAGGATCTCGCCGGCGTCGGTGGCCTGGCTGTAGGTCTGGCCGAGGGCGTTCTCCACGGAGTACTGGGCGCTCGGGTTCTTGAAGAAGGCGGTCATGGACGGCACTGTGCGCGGCCCGGTTTCAAGCCGGCTCCAAGCCGCCGGTAACCCGATCGTGCAGCCGGGTTGAAGGGGCCGGCGCGAGCGTCGTCGGCAGTGGCAGCCCGACAAGGGGCCGTCCCGATGAGAGGAACTCTCGTGCGTACGACCACCCTGCTGCTCTCGGCCTCCGCCGGTGCGCTGATCGCCATCGGGGCGAGCACCGGTGCCGCCCTCGCGCAGCCGACCCCCACCCCGATTCCGGCCCCCTCACCGAGCCCCGCCGTTCCGGCCGTGCCTGCTGCCCCGGCGGCGGCCGAGGCGGGGTTCGTGTCGGTGTCGCCCGCGCAGGTCGCGCCCGGCGGGTCCGTGCGGGTGTCGGGAACCTGCCCGACCCCGCCCTCCGGGGCCCCGGACCCGCAGGTCCAGTCGGTCGTCTCGACCGCCTTCACCGGGCAGGAGTCGTTCTCCAAGACCGACCCGATGGCCTTCGACGGCACCGCCACGGTCGCCCCGACCGCCACCGCCGGCGCCCACCCGGTGCTACTGACCTGTAGCAACGGGTCCGCCACCGGAACCGTGTCGGTCACGGCCGGAACCGGGCCGCCCGCGCCCCCCGCCGGGGGCGGCTCGGGTTCCGGCTCCGGCCGATCGGGAGCCACCGGTGGCAGCACCGGGAGCGGTTCCGCCGGCACCCCCGGCGGTGTATTCGCCGTGAGTACCGACACCGCCGTCGACGAGGAGGCTCCGGCCGACGACCGGATGTCGTGGGGATGGATCGTCGCCGGTGTCGCCGTGATCGTCGCGGCCGGTGGTGGGGCGGCGGCCCATGCTGCCACCCGCCGTCGTCGGGAGGAGCAGGACGCGCGGGGCGACGCACCGACCCGGCATCTTCCCCGCTGAGTGGCGGCCGACGCGGGCGGCCGGGTGACAGGCCGGAGACGGCGGCTGCGGTTGAGGGGTCCGCGACGGTCATCATGCGATGCGAACCTCGCGCCGCACGTGACGCCGGACGGCGACCGGCCGAGTTGCCGCAGCGGCGTCCGGTCCGCGATCCCGAGACCTCGGCACCGTGGAGATCGAACGGGCCGGGATCAGCGACAAGCCGGCCCCGGTTGCTGCTCTCCCACGGCACCGGGCCGGGGTGGACGAGCTGGTGGTGGTCGTCCGGGGCGACCGGATCGACCCGTTCTCGCAGATCGGGTTCAGGTGATCTGCGCGAAGAGCGTCCCGGTGTCGGTGACGATCCAGCCTTCGACCCCCCGGCCGTCCTCGATCCGGTAGAAGTCGTTGCTCATGACGTCGATGGGGCGTCCGGTCGGTTCCAGCCCGTTGAACGGCCCGCGATGTGTGCCGGTGAGCGTGCAGCGCAGCGCGACCAGCCCTGCAGCGCGGACACAGCGTCGTGCAGCGTGGTCCGCAGGTCCGGAAAGCCCACGGCCATCTCCGCGACTCCGGCGAGCCAGGTCTCGCGGCCCTCGACCGCAACCGGCACCCGGCAATGGTGACGACCAGGTCGGGGTGCAGGTATTTCGGCATCCATCGAGATCGCCGGCGTCGGCGGCGCGCAGGACCGCCCGGATCAGGCCGATGTCCGCGCTCTCGTCGCTCATCGGACGAAGATTACGGGCGTCGCTCCGCTCCCGGGAATCGGCCAGGTCCCCGGAGTCACGCTCCCCGGAGGTCCCGATCGTCGTCGGTTCTTGCCGAGGCCGATACGGTGTCGGTCATGAGCCGTCGAAAGGCCGATGTCGCGTAAGGCCCCCGCCGCGGTCCGCCGTGAGCAGATCCGAGACCACCCCACCTGGTCGAAGACCCTGCCGAGGGTGCTCGCAACCGACCTCGAACGTATCGGTCGTGCCGATCTCCGACCTGAACAGATCGCCGGTGCACTCGCGGAGTGGAGGCGGATGGCTCGGCGATCCCGGCGTGAGTTGAGCAACGCGAGCGACGACGACGTGCAGCATTCGGGGCCACTCGCGCGGGATGTGCTCGACACAGCCGTCCGGGTGCTGCCCAGGCGTTCGTCCAGGACACTCCGCGCACTCGTCCGTTCGCCGGACGAGGCGATTGCTGCGAAGACCTTGCCCGACCCGTTCGCCGATCCGGCTCGGCCGTGGTGGCATCGCCGACTCACCGATCTCTACCATGGTCGGCCGCTCACCCGACGTGAGCGAGAGCGTGCCTATCGGCAAGCGGGTCTGGGGTCACCGGCGTCATGACCCCGTGTGCACGACGACGATCGTGGTGACTCGTCACCTTGCTCGGCGCTCGGAGTCGCGACCGCATCGCTCTGTACATTCGCGCCGACATCTGTGCAGAGCAGTGGCCGCGGATGACGTCAGATCGACGACGAGCTGTGCGCGAACCAGTCCCTCATGTCGTATCGGACCTGGCTGAACTGATCAGGGTCCCGCTCACTGCCGGCGAGTGACGAAGGAAGACCATCGCGGAAGAGGCTCAGAATCTCGCCCCGTAGATCTGCGCTCGCGAAAATCGGGACATCAACAGCCACGGTGGACGGGAGTAGCTCTCCATGGATATAGAATCTGGTCAGTTCAGGTCCACTCTGAACGAATCCCACCATGGCGACGTCACGCGGCTGCACCGAATGCGCGGTCCCCATCGACCACACACCTGCGGCAAGCCCGTCGACCCATCGAGCATGCGCACCGGACGATGTGTAAGCGACGGCACGCGCCTCAACGACCGGCGCCCCCAGAGCGGGGGAGTCGAGCCGGAGCTCATCGATGGCCCCGGGATCGACAGCCCGGAGCGCTTCCAAGCCCCTGATCAGCTCTACGACGTGAACCTTTGTGGTGAGGACGCCACGGTCGAACTCCAGCGGGAACTGGATGGCGTAACGCCGTACCAGCGAGCCGCCGGGAGCAAGCCACACGAGGAACGTGTCCCTGTTCTTCCGCGCCACTCCGCATACGACGATCTCGCCGTCGGGCAGGATCGAAGCGGTGTGTACCAGCAGCCCGTGAAGTGCCGCAGCGTAGGCGTAGTCAAGCACTCTGGCAGGCAGTTCTGAAGGAGTCGTGTGCTGCGGCATCGGTGGACGCTATCAGGACGGCGACTGCTCGGCTCGTTCTCGCAGAAGGTGGAAATCGTTCAATGAATGAGTCTGATTGTCATCGCTCTGGATCTTGTGTCGAGGATGGCATCGACGACTGCATGGAGTGTGCGCGACGAAGTGCGAGTGGCGAGAGAAGTGCGCGGTCGATGAGCGTCCGGCGATGAGGGGGGGGGCGGGTCGGCTGTATTGACTACAGCTCCAATGAAGTGCTGAAAGTGTGCAGGATGGGTTTCGACAAGGGGTGCGGCCAGGCCTGCGACCTGTTTGTCTGGCTAGCCGCCGTGGCGTTCTCTGGCCTCGCGGGCCAGTGCGTCCAGCTCTCGCTTGGCCTTGTCGAAGTTGTAGCGGGCCTGACCTCCGGGCGTCACGGTCTCGGGGGTCAGCTTCCCCATGGACCGGTACCTCTGGATGGTCCGAACGGACAGGCCGGTCGCCTTCGCCAGCTCTGAGGCTGTCAGGAGGGGCCGTTCGGTCACGCGATCAACCTACCTGCTGAAACCTTGCCTAGCCGTGGCCGTGGCAGACATAGCAGCATTGCTAGGTATGGCAGAGTTGGCGGACTTCGGAACTGCGAGTGTTCACACGGTGACCTACGTCCCCCGAAAGGGCGTGTGGGCATGGCACGCATGGTTCAACGGGGCATCTGAAACGGGGGAACAGGAGGATGCTCTGGATGCGGAACTCCGCGCTATGGAGTGGATAGGGCGCCAAGGGCGTGATCCCCTCGCCAAGGTGCTCCAGGACATCGCTCGGCTACGTGCCGAGTACCCGTCGGTGTACGAGCGGGGCGCGGCGGAGAATGGTGGCCCGAAGGGCTGAAGCCTGAGCGGGGCGGGTGGCTTGGATCTGGTGCCCGCTGCTACTCGGCTGGCCGCAGCAAGTGGGGCGAGTTCCTGCGGCACGTCGGGTCTGCTGCAGGGACGAGCCCAGCCGGCTCTATGGCACCGTGGGTCGGTGCAACACCCCGACGCGCGCCGCGGACAGCTGGTCAAGTTCACCCCGGGACGCCCCAACCCCGCTCCGCTGCACCCCGATCACCCGGGCGTGATCTCCGACGTGCTGCCCGGCGTCTTCGGCTACGTCATGGTCAGCTGGGTTGACCGGGAAGGAACCGTCGGCAACCAAGCTGTGTACGAGGCGGCCTGGGTCACGCCGATCAGTCGCGACGAGTACGACACCCTGGTCGCAGAGAGCCGCGAGCTGGACCGACAGCACGGCGTCCCACCGCAGCTCCCGAATCGCCGCGACACGGCCCCGGACGACCGGTCGAGCGAGAAGTAGTGCTTGACCTGGAACCGCCCCGGGATGTCCTGAGCGCTCCCCGCGCGGAGTGCACCGCAGGTCCCGTCGGCGTTCGTTGCCGTCCCTGCGATCCAGTACCTCGGCGGCAGGGACTGGGGCGTGTCCTCGGCAGCTGACTCCGTGGTGGGCCTATGCGCGCCGGAGGCAGGAGGTGGTCGGTAGCGACCGTCCGAGTGGGGCGAGTTCCTGCGGCGGGTCCCGGCCGACGGGCAGGGCTTCGCTGCGAGCGCGAGCGCGCTCGCCCCGTCCGGGGCCACGGTAATTGCTCTTGGAGCGCTGATCGTGAGCTTGCTCAAATACGCCGGAACACCGGCGCCGGTGCTCCGGTCATCAGTCCATGCCCTTCTTGCCCGGCGTCCAGAACGGCTTGGTCAGGATCGAGCGCCGGTCCCACCCCGCTTCCCGGAGTACCTGCCGCACTGCTTGCACCTCCCGTGCCTCCCCGGCGACATACGCGATCCCGCCGGGTTCGGGGGCGAGACGTCGTACCGCGTCCGACAGTGACGTCTCGCCCCGGAGTACCCAGTCGAGCCGGTCACCGCCCGTCAGGGGAAGCCGGTCCGCAGCTGTCGCCGTCTCGACGCACCCCGACACGACGGCTTCCCGGGGGAGAGCAGCGAGCATCGCACCGAAGGCGACCGAGGCCGTCTCGTCGCCGACGAAGAGATGGCGGGCGGCGTCCGGACGCAGCGTGAAGGTGCCTTCGGGGCGCCGTAGCCGCACCTGTTCGCCCGGTGTGACGGTGCGGCCCCAGCGGGCGCCCGGCCCGTCCGCCGCGTGGTCCAGTACGCACAACTCGACGCCGCCGGACGAGTCGTAGTGCCAGATCGAATACGTACGCAGGGTGAGTCCGCCGACCAGGACGCGCACCTGCTGGCCCGGCTGGACCTCCAGGTCGGCCAGTTGTCCGCCGTCGATGCGCAGCCGCCGCATCCGGGCGGTGACCTGCTCGGCCTCGGTGAGAGTGCCGCGCACCGTCAGGAGATCGAGGACGGGGCTCGGGACAGCGGGCATGAAGGGCTCCTCAACGGGGCGGGTTGTCGTACCCGGCGGGCGGTCGACGCGGCAGTGCGTGGTGGGAGGGTGGCGCCGAGACCTGCGACCACGGCCACCGTCGCCGCCGCCGAGTACTGCGACCGCATCGCCCGCACCGCCCGGAAGGGGAACTGACATGGCCACGACCACCGATCCGGTGTTCGACACCGTCCGGGGCGGCCTGGACCGGGTCACCGCCGAGATCCTCCGACTCGGAGCGGTCCAGCCGGACAGCCCAGCGGCGCACGCGGTCCGTGCCCGCCGCATGGCCGACCTGTACGACCGGACCGCGCGCTGGTGGCGCGTGCTCGCTCGTAGCCAGGCCGCGCGCACCAAGGTCGACCTGCTGTTCTACCGCGCCGTTCTGGGAGCCCGGGGCGACGCCGAGCACGAGGCCCGCTTCTGGCGGGAGTCCGCCCACAACTGGGACGCCCACATGAAGGAGGCCTGCTGACATGGACGCCCTGCTGCTCACCGCCGAGGAGACCGCCAAGCTGCTCCACATCGGACGCTGCAAGGTCTATGACCTGATCCGCAACAACGAGCTGCGCTCCATCAAGATCGGCGGTGCCCGCCGCATCCCGCGTTCGGCCGTGGAGGAGTACGTCGCCCGGCTGCTCGACGAGGACGCGGCCTGATGCCGCTGCGCAAGCCCCGAGGCCGCCGGGGCAACGGAGAGGGCTCGATCTACCAGCGCGAGAGCGACGGCTACTGGGTCGGCATGGCCTATGTGCACACCACGTCCGGGCAGATCAAACGTCGCCCCGTCTACGGGCGGTCGTTCGAGGAGGTCCGCGGGAAGCTCGACGTCCTCAAGACCCGCTCGGCCGCCGGGATGCCCGCACCTGACCGGCGCACGACCGTCGCGCAGTTCCTCGACCAGTGGCTCGCCGACATCCGCGACGACAAGCGCGCCACCACGATCCGCGGCTACGAGTCCGCGGTCCGGCTGCACCTGGTGCCCGCTCTCGGCAAGAAGCGCCTCGACCGGCTCAGCGCCGCCGACGTCCGCTCGTTCATGGCCGGGATGCGGGAGAAGTGCCTCTGCTGCGCCAACCAGTGGGACGCCCGCCGGCCTCCGGCGCAGCAGTGCTGCTCACGGGGACGCTGCTGCGGGCGGCGGCCCTCGACCCGGCAGCTCCAGTACGTGCACGCCGTCCTGCGCAACGCGCTCGGGCACGCCGAGCGCCTGGAGCTGGTCCCGCGCAACGTCGCCAAGCTCGTGCGGGTCAAGACGCCGGAGTACTCCGTCGGGAAGGGGCTGCCCGTCGACCAGGTGCGCACCCTCCTCGCGACGGCCGAGGGGACGCGGTTCCATCCGCTCTACGTCGTCGCGGCCACTCTCGGACTCCGACGGGGCGAGCTGCTCGGGCTGCGGTGGTGTGACATCGACATGGACGACGCGACGATCCACGTCCGGCAGACCGTGCAGCGTGTCGGCGGGGAGCTGGTCGTCGAGGGCACCAAGACCCGCGCCTCGTCGGCCGTCGTCCCGCTGCCGAAGATCACCCGCTCGGCGATCCTGGCTCGTCGCCGCGTCTGGGCCGACGAACGGGAGACCGCGGGGGAGTGTTGGCAGGACCACGACCTCGTGTTCTGCACGCAGGTCGGCACCCCGCTAGAACCGCGCGCGCTGAACCGCGACTTCGACAAGCTCCGTGTCCGCGCCGGCCTTCCTGGCGTTCGGCTGCACGACCTGCGGCACACCGTCGTCAGCTTGCTGCTGTCGCTCGGGACGCCGCCGCATGTGGTGCAGGCCATCGCCCGGCACGCCGACATCGACGTGACCATGACGATCTACGCCCACACCAACATGGACGAGATGCGCCAGGCGCTCGATGCGATCGAGTGGGAGGCGGGATGAGCCAGGTGTCAGAGGCGTCGTGCGCGCGTCGCGCGGAAACGGAAGCTGTCCTGCTGGGCCGGTTCGTAGTCGAACTCAACCTGGTCGCCCTGCTCGAATACCTTGTAGCCCTCGGCCTCGATGGCGCTGAAGTGGACGAAGGCGTCGAGGTCGTCGGGCAGCTCCGGGCTGCTGATCGCGCCCCAGCCCTTCTCGGCCTTGTAGAACTTCACGACCCCGGTTGCCATGCGTCGATCAGAGCAGGTCAGGTCGCCACGGTCCACGTGGTTGCGGGAGCCACTGCTACAGCAACTGCTACATCTCGATCTTCGGGCGATGTAGCACCGGCCTGTTTCCGCAGGTCGGATGTGGTCGGGGTGGCGGGATTTGAACCCACGGCCCCTCGCTCCCAAAGCGAGTGCGCTACCAAGCTGCGCCACACCCCGTCGACGGCAGTCTAGCCCCGCCCGTCCGTTGCAGGGCGACGACGTCACCACCCCGCCCGTCCGCGATGTGTCCCGCGCGACAGCTCCCGGGCGTTGATCCTCCGCGCCCCACGTTCCTAAGGTAAGCCTTCCCTAAAAACGAAGGAGCGATGCCGGTTGCGCGCACCGTCCCCACCCACCGGTCTGCACGACCCGGCCGCCGAGCTGAGCAGCTGCGGCGTCGGCCTGATCGTCCGCAAGGACGGCGTGCAGACCCACGACGTGCTCGTCCACGCCCATCGTGCCCTGTGCGCGGTCCCGCACCGCGGCGGCATGTCGGCGGAGGGCGTCGGCGACGGCGGCGGCGTCTCGGTGGATCTGTCGGTGCGGTTCTTCTCCGCGCTCGTCGGCCGGGAGCTCACGATCGGCCGGTTCGGCGTCGGGAACCTGTTCCTTCCGACCGACCCGGACCGTGCGGGCACCGCGGAGAAGCTGGTCACGACGACGCTGGAGAGGCACGGCGGCACCGTGCTCGCCGTCCGCGACGTGCCGACCGATCCGTCGGCGCTGCGTCCGGCGGCGGTCGCGCAGCAGCTGCCGATCCGGCAGTGGATCTTCACGGTGCCCGACGGCGCCGACACCGACCGGCTCACCCACCGCTGCCTGCTCGACGTGGAGGCGCTCGCCTACACCGAGCCGGAGCTCGCCGGCCTGTATCCGCTGAGCCTGTCCACCCGGACCCAGGTGCTCAAGGGGCGGCTCAACTCCTGGGAGGTGCTGCGCTGGTTCACCGACCTGACCGATCCGGCGCACGAGGTGTCGAGCCTCTACTTCCACACCCGCTTCTCCACCAACACCGACCCACATCCCACGATGGCGCAGCCGTTCCGGCTACTGGCGCACAACGGTGAGCTCAACACCGACCGCAAGAACCGGATCGCCGACGACGCGCTGGCTGCGGCCCGCGGTGAGCGGGTCGTCCGCCCGCCGGGCCAGTCCGACAGCGCCCGGTTCGACCAGACCCTGCACGCGCGGGTCGCCGGCGACGGCATCGACCTGGTCGCCGCCGTCGTCGCGATGAAGCCGCCGGCCTGGGAGAACGACCGCTCGCTGCCCGAGCCGGTGCGGGCGATGCTGGAGTACCACTCGCTGGTCGAGGAGATCAACGACGGCCCGGCCGCGGTCGTCTTCTCCGACGGCGACGTGACCGGCGCCCGACTGGACCGGCTCGGCCTGCGTCCGCTGCGGACCTGCGAGACCGACGAGTATCTGACGGTCTCCTCCGAGGCCGGGCAGTTCGACCTGCCCGCCGATCGGGTGCTGCGCCGCGGCCGGATCGAGGCCGGCGGGATGCTGTGGTGGAGTGCCACCGAGCGGCGCAGCTACGACACCGCGCAGACCCTGGAGCTGCTCGCGTCCCGCGCCGACTACCCGGCGCTGCTGGCCGCGGCCCGCACCGGGCTCGGCGAGCTGCCGGCACCGGCGGCCGAGCGCGAGGGCGCGGGCGATCTGGCCGTGCACCAGCGCTACGTCGCCTACGGCCTGGATTCCGAGGCGTTCCGTTTCCTGCTCGACCCGATGCTGACCGACGGCGCCGAACGGATCTCGGCCATGGGCTACGGCAACGCCATCAACGCGCTCACCGACCGCGAGGGCGGCGTCGCCCGGTTCTTCACCCAGCGGTTCGCGCAGGTCACGAACCCGCCGCTGGACCCGATCCGGGAGGCCGACGGGATGAGCCTGCGGGTCGCGCTCGGCGCGCGCCCGCTCGCCGACGGCGATCCGTTCCACCGGATCGTCCTCGCCTCCCCACTGCTCGACGACGCCGAGCTTGCCCGGTTGCGGGTCGGCACCGTCGTGCCGGTCGCCGAGTTCGACCTGCTGCACACCCCCGGCGACCTGGCGGCGGCGATCGAGTCGCTGCGCGCCGACGTCGTCGCGTTCGCCCGCGCCGGCGGCGGCATCGCCCTGCTCGACGACGGCGCGCTGAGCGCACAGCGGGCCGCGATCCCGGCGGTGCTCGCCGTCGCCGCGGTGAACCGGGCCCTGATCGAGGCCGGCCTGCGCCCTGCGGTGTCGCTGGGCGTCGCGACCGGGCAGGTGTGCTCGTCGCACCATCTCGCCGTCGTGCTCGGGTTCGGCGCGTCTGCGGTGCACCCGCACTCGGCCCGGCTGCGCGCGGCGGAGTCCGGCGATCCGGGCGCGTTCGGCCGGTTCCGCGCGGCAGCCGAGAAGGCGCTCCTCAAGACGATGGCGCGGGTCGGACTGTGCACCGCGGAGAGCTACGTGGCGGGCGAGTTCTTCGAACCCGGCTACCTCGACACCGACGATCCCGTCCTGCGGCGCTGGTTCCCGGACCTGGACGCCCCGGTCGGTGGGGTCGGTTTCGCCGCGATCGAACGGTCCGCCGCCGACTGGCACCACCGGGCGCTGACCGCCACCGGCCCGGACGACGTTCCGCAGCTCGGGCTGTTCAAGGAGCGCGCCGACGGCGCCGGGCACTCCTACGGCGTCGCCGCGGTGCGGGCCTTCACCGGGCTCACCGACGAGCGGGTCGCGCTGACCGCCGCCGGCGTCGACCCGGCGCTGCGGCTGCTCCCGCTGACCGGGCTGGCCGATGCCTTCGGACTGCACGAGGAGGCGTATACGCACACCGGCCTGCGCGCGCTGAGCAGCGCCGAGATCGACGGCTTCACGATCACCCCCGGCTACCGGGAGTTCGCCGCCGCGCTGGCGCGGGAACGTGAGCGGCGCCCGTCGGCGCTGCGTGACGTGCTGTTGCTGCCGGTGGACCTGCGCGACGGCGTCGACCGGCTCGACCGGATCGACGCCCGCGCGACCGCGACGATCGCGGTGCGCGGGCTGCGCCGCGACGGCGACCGGCTGGTCGTCGACAGCGACGCGGGCCCGCTGGCCCACTATCTGAGCGGCCGGTTCGGCCCGGAGATCGACGTCGAGCCCGACGGCCCGGCGGTGCACGTCCGATCCGCCCGCGGCGCGGCCCTGGACTGGCTGGACCGGCTGGTTACCGCGCCGGAACCCGTTGCGCTGCAAGAGGTGCAGCCGGCGTCGGAGATCACCCGCAGGCTGGCGTCCGGCGCGATGAGCCACGGCGCGCTCGTCGCGGGCGCGCACGAGGCCGTCGCACACGGCACCAACATGGTCGGCGCCCTGTCGAACTGCGGCGAGGGCGGCGAAGCCCGCTCCCGGTTCGGGACGATCCGTGGCTCCCGGATCAAACAGTTCGCGTCCGGCCGGTTCGGGGTGTGGGCCGGCTACCTCGCCGATCCGATGCTGGAACAGATCGAGATCAAGATCGCGCAGGGGGCGAAGCCGGGCGAGGGCGGCCAGCTGCCCGGCCGCAAGGTCACCGTCGACATCGCCGCAGCGCGCGGCGCGACCCCCGGCGTCGAGCTGGTGTCCCCGCCGCCGCACCACGACACCTACTCGATCGAGGACCTCGCCCAGCTCATCCACGACGCCACCGCGGCCCGGGTGAAGGTCGTCGTGAAGCTGGTGTCGTCGGAGGGCATCGGGACGATCGCGGTCGGCGTCGCGAAGGCCGGCGCGCACGTCGTCAACGTCGCCGGGAACACCGGCGGGACCGGCGCGGCCGCCGTCACCAGCCTGAAGTTCGCCGGCCGCTCGGCCGAGCTCGGCGTCGCCGAGGTGCATCAGGCGTTGTCCGCGCACGGCCTGCGCGATGCCGTCGAGTTGCGCTGTTCGGGCGCGCACCAGACCGGGGGCGACGTCGTCGTCTCCGCCCTGCTCGGCGCCGACAGCTTCGAGTTCGGGACGAGCGCGCTGATGATGCTGCGCTGCGTGATGGCGAAGAACTGCAACGTGCGCTGCCCGGCCGGGATCACCACGAACGCCGAGGCGTTCGACGGCGACCCGCGCGCGCTCGCCCAGTACCTGCTGGGCGTGGCGCACGAGGTCCGGGAGATCCTCGCCGGGCTCGGCCTGCGCAGCCTGCGCGAGGCCCGCGGCCGCACCGACCTGCTGCACCTCGCCGCGCATCCGGCGCTCGTCGCCCGGCTCGACCTGCGCCGGATGCTGCACCCCGCGCCCCGCGCGCAGATCGCCGATCCGGTGCGGGTCGGCGCCGAGCACGCGCACGACGAGTCGTGGTCGGCGACCGTGCGCGCGGCGCTCGCCAGGGGCGCTCCCGGTATCGCGATCGACGGTGGCGAGCTGGGGAACCGGCACCGCTCGGTCGGCGGGCGCCTGGCCGTCGATCTGGAGCGGATGCTGAACCACGAGCGCGTCGCGGGGCCTGCCCTGACCGACGACCGCGGCCGCCGCTTCCTGCCCGAGCGGCACGTCCGGATCCGCACCCGCGGCGCGGCCGGGCAGTCCTACGGCCTGTTCTGCAACGACGGGATGTGGCTGGAGCACACCGGCACCGCCAACGACGGGGTCGGCAAGGCCGCCTGCGGCGGGACGGTCGCGGTGCGCTCGCCGGGCGGTGCGGGCGGCGGCCCGGGGGAGAACGTGCTGATCGGCAACTTCGCCCTGTTCGGCGCGACCGGCGGCAGGCTGTTCGTCGAGGGAGAGGCGGGGGACCGGTTCGCGGTGCGGAACTCGGGCGCGTCCGCCGTCGTCGAGGGGCTCGGCGACTTCGGCTGCGAGTACATGACCGGCGGCGCCGTGCTGAACCTGGGCACCGCGGGCGCCGGACTGGGCAACGGCATGTCCGGCGGGTTCCTGTACCAGTACGACCCGCAGGGGCGGACCGCGTTGCGCACCGACTCGGTGGACGTCGCCCCGGTCGGCGGGTTCCACGAGACCGCCGTCCGGCTGCTGCTCGGCTGGCACCTCGAGGCCACCGGCTCCGCGCGCGCCGCCCGGCTGCTGGAGCACTGGGACACCGAGCGGGCGCACGTGCTGGTCGCGACCCCGCGGGCACTGCGGCTCTACCAGGACGCCGATGCCGTGCTCGCCGCGAACAACCGCGCCGAACTCGTCGACGAGCTGGCCGACGCGCTCGCCGCGCACCAGTTGCGCCGACACAAACTGGCGCAGCGCGACGGCGTCCCGGTGGCCGGGGGAGCCGTCCCCACCGACCCGGACGAACAGATGTACGCGCTGGTCAACGGCCTGACCGTGCAGCGGATCGCGGAGGACGTCGCGCGTCGCCGCGGCGCCGACCCGCGCACCCTGCTGCTCACCGAGGATCACGCCGTCCGCGCCCGGCTGGTCCGCTACGCCCGCGACGCGCTCACCGGCTACGACGACGGCGAGCTCGCCGTGCTCGTCTCCACCAAGCGGGTCGGCGATCTCAAGGCGGCACTGGCGCGGCGCGACGTGTACGGCACCGACAGCCCGGGCACGTTCGGCTGGATCCTCGCCCAGGACGCCGCGAACACCGCCGCGCTGGGCCGGATCCCCGGGTTCGAGGAGCTCTTCGCGGCCCGCGCCATGCCGGACCTGGTGGGTGCGCCGTGACCGCGCAGCCACCGCCGGACCTGCGGGCACTCGGCGTCGCCTCCGATGCCCCGTTCAGCCCGGAGCAGCGGATCTGGCTGTCCGGGTATCTCGCGGGCGCCCGCTCCGCGGCGAGCAGCGGCGAGCCGGCGGACACGTCCGCGCACCCGCCGGTGCACGTCCTGTACGGCACCGAGACCGGCAACGCCGAGCTGGTCGCGGGCACGGTCGCGAGCCGGTTGAGCGCAGCGGGCGCCCCCGCCGAACCGGTCGAGCTGGACCAGGTCGACGCCGCCGCGCTCGCCGCCATGCAGCGGGTGGTGATCGTCTGCTCCACCTACGGCGACGGCGAGATGCCCGACAACGCGGACCTGTTCCGGCAGCTCGTCGAGTCCGGTGCGGCGCCCCGGCTGGAGTCCACGACCTACGCGGTCTGCGCGCTCGGCGACACCGCCTACGACGACTTCTGCGCCGCCGGGAAGCTGATCGACGCCCGGCTCGCGGAGCTGGGCGCGACCCGCGCACTGGACCGCGTCGACTGCGACGTGATGTGGGAGGACCAGGCCGAGCAGTGGTACGAGCAGGTCATCGCGACGTTCGCCGCCGGCCGCCCCGGCCCGGCCGCCCCCGTCCAGGAGGAGGCAGGCCCGCGGTGGGACCGCCGCCGCCCGTTCCCGGCGGTACTCGCGCACAGCGTCCGGCTCTCCGGGCCGGGCTCGGACAAGGACATCCGGCATCACGAGCTCGCACTCGCCGACAGCGGGATCGGCTACGCCGCGGGGGACGCGCTGGCGGTTCTGCCGGGCAACGACCCGGCGCTGGTCGAGGCGCTGCTGGAGCAGCTCGGGGCGGACGGTGACACCCCCGCCGGGGACCGGCCGCTGCGCGAGGCACTGACGCACGCGCACGAGATCGTGACGCCGTCACGCGAGCTGCTCGCCGTGCTCGCCGAACGCGCGCCGGACGACGGACTGCGGGCCGCGCTCGCACACCCCGACAAGGCCGCCCGCGAGGCGTACCTGTGGGGGAGGGACCTGCTGGATCTGCTGCGCACCGCCCGGTTCCGGTGCGACGCCGACGAGCTGCTCGGGCTGCTGCGGCCGCTGCAGCACCGGGCGTACTCGATCTCGTCCAGCCCCCTGGTGTCGCCGGACCGGATCCACCTGACCGTCGCCAGCGTGCGCTACCGGTGCGGTGATCGAGCCGTCGGCGGGGTCTGCTCGACCCATCTCGCCGATCGGCTCGCCGTCGGCGACACGGCGGGGGTGTTCCTGCAGCCGAACAGCACGTTCCGGCCGCCGGTCGACGACACCGTCGACATGATCATGATCGGGCCCGGGACGGGGGTCGCGCCGTTCCGGGCGTTCCTCCAGGAACGTGCGGCACGCGGGGCGACCGGCCGGAACTGGCTGATGTTCGGCGACCGGAACCGCGAGCACGACTTCCTCTACGGCTCCGAACTGACCGGGTGGGCCGATTCCGGCCTGCTCACCCACCTCGACCTGGCGTTCTCCCGCGACCAGGCGAACAAGATCTACGTCCAGGACCGCATGCGTGAGCACGGCGCGCGGCTCCACGACTGGCTCGCCGGCGGCGCGCACCTCTACGTGTGCGGCGACGCGAGCCGGATGGCCCGCGACGTCGATGCGGCGCTGCACGCGGTCGTCGCCGAACACGGCGGTACGGACGTCGACGGTGCCGCGGAGTTCGTCGCCGACCTGAAGCGGGCGAAGCGCTACCTGCGTGACGTCTACTGAACTACCTGATCCGGAGCATCTCGTGACCCTGCCTCGCACCGAGCTCGACCTGCTGCTCGCCAACCGCGTCGGTACCCGGCTCGATCTCGATCCCGACTCGCTGGCCCGGCACCTGCCGCTGCTGGAGGAGGTCGTCGCGACCACCGCCAACGGCAGCGCGCTGATCACCGAGCTGGGCACCTACGCTCCGCCGACCTTCGCCGGAGAGGCGTTCGCCGTGCGGGCCGGGATGGTGAACCTGCGACTGTCCAGGTCCGCGGTGTCGTCGCTGATCAGTACCGCCCCGGACGACGACTCCCGGGAGCCGGCCGGGTTGTGGATGTTCGACTCCGGAGGGACGGCGGTGCACCGGTCACATCTGGTGTCCGAACCCGCGGCGCTCGTCGTCGACGTGATGGAGCTGGCACCGCGGTCGGACGGGGGAGCGCTGCCGGCGCCGGACTTCCCGGACGACCCCGGCGAGCTCGACCACCTCGGCCTGCTCGACCTGGTCACCACCGGCGACGCGGATCTGCTCGACCGGCTCGCCCGGCCGTCGGTGCCGCAGTCGGGGTTCCTGCCCGTCGTCGAGCTGCTGTGTGCGCTGTGCGAGCACGGCGTGCCGGTGGGATTCGCGGTGCCGAACCGCGGGTGCCTGCAGGCGTCCGTCGGGCGGGTCGACCACGTGGAGACGGGCGAGGTCGTCGGGGTCGTGTCGGGGCCCGCACAGTTCGCGTTCGGCCCGGCCGACGTCGGGGAGCTCCGGGTCGTCCGCACGCACGGCGTGCACGGCCGGATGTCGACGGTGCTGCTGATCGGCGCGGACGGGGACTGTCTCGGCCTGCTCGGACAGCTCGGCCTGCCGTCCGCCGAGGCGGTCACGGCATGGGAGCGGATGGTCGCGGACGTCTTCGGCCCGCCCCGCTGATCATCCGATCGGATGACGGATGAACGTGGCTCGGGACACGTGCGTAGAGACCGGCATCAAGGATGAATGAGTCAGAAAGGACTCCCCAGATGCATCGCACCCTCCCTCGCCTGGCCGCCGTCACGGCCGCGAGTGCCCTCACGTTCGTCGCGACCGCGGGTATCGCCATGGCCCAGGAGACGGAGGTGCCGGAGCCGGACACCTTCACCAGCATGTACACCGTGATGGCCACCCCGGACACCATCATCAACAACGACGGTGAGTCGGTGCCCGGTCAGCCCGGCGCGACCGGGGAGTTCAACTTCCGGATCAACAGCGATGACGAGATCATCTGCTACGACATCACCCTGCGCGGGGTGACCGGGGAGTACGAGAGCCCGGCGAAGACCGCGACGCACATCCACGAGGCGAACGCCGGCGAGCCCGGCCCGCCGCGCCTGGCGTTCCCGAACCCGAGTGGTGACGGCGACACCCGTAACTCGTCGGGCTGCATGCAGGGCCCGTTCACCACCGGGCTGGAGGGTGACAACGGGCAGGACACCGCGACCGGGTTCACGCTGAGCCAGATCGAGGCGAACCCGGCCGGCTTCTCCGCCGACACCCACACCGCGGAGTTCGCGGCCGGCACCGTGCGCGGCCAGCTGACCGAGGTCCCGATGGGTGGTGTCGAGACCGGTGCCGGTGGCGCCTCGAACGACGCCGCGATGTACGCGGTCGGTGCGGCCGGGCTGGCCGCCGTGGCCGGGGCCGGCGTCGTGCTGGTCCGCCGGAGCCGTGCGCAGGGCTGAGTACGCGCGTGACCGGCGCCCGGGAGCCACACTGCTCCCGGGCGTCGTCGCGTTGCTGCTGTTGCTGACGGCGTGCGGGATGCCCGCCGCATCCGACGCGCCGGACGCGCCCGAGCCGCCCGCGGCCCCGATGACCCAGGAACCGGTCGTCGCGCAGGCGGGGGAGGTGCTGCCGACGTCGTTGCGGATCCCGGCGATCGGGGTGGACGAGCCGGAGCTGATCCGGCTCGGCGTCGCCGAGGACAACACCGCGGAGGTCCCGCAGGACTTCGACCGGGTCGGCTGGTTCGACCGCGGCGCCAACCCTGGCCCGACCGTCCTGCTGGGGCACGTCGACTCCCGGGCCGGACCCGCGGTGTTCTTCGATCTGCGCGATCTCGAACCGGGCGACGTGATCGAGGTCGGGCACAGCGACGGCAGCCTGGAGCAGTACGTCGTCGAGCGGACCCGGCAGATGCCGAAGGACGAGTTCCCGACCTTCGAGGTGTTCGGTGCGACGTCGAGCGACGTGCTGCGGCTGGTCACCTGTGCCGGTGACTTCGACCGCGGTGAGCGCAGCTACGTCGACAATCTCGTGGTGCACGCCCGTGCCGGATGACACCGTTGCAGGACGCGCCGTGACGGCCGGTTACATCGCCGATGACCGGATCTGACGGACACTGATCGAGTGACGTCGCCGAGGTCGAGTACGCGGTCCGGGTCGGGTGGCCGACCGGCGGGCGCCGCGGCGTCGTTCCGGGCCCGGCTGGCCCGGCTGGGCCGGGTGCCACCGCTGCACCTGGTGCTGGGCGTGACCGGGGTGCTGCTCCTGGTCGGTGTGGTGATGGTGCTGTCCGCGTCCGCGGGTGGCCGCACCGTCGCCGACGGGATGGTGCTCACCGTCTTCGCCCGGCACATGATCTTCCTGGTGGTCGGGATCGCCGCGTTCGCCGTGGGGATGGTGGTCCGGCCGTCGTGGCTACGGGCCTGGACTCCGATCCTGCTCATCGCCTGTGTCGCCGCGCTGGTCGTGGTGCTGATCCCGGGGATCGGCGAGGTCCGCGGCGGCGCCCGGCGATGGATCTCGCTCGGCGGGTTCACCGTGCAGCCCGGCGAGGCGGCGAAGGTGATCGTGCTGCTGTGGGGTGCGCACGTGCTGGCTCTGCGCGGACGCGCGGTCCGGCTCGCGCGCTACGCCGTCCTGCCGCTGGTGCCGGTCGGGCTGCTGATGGCGGCGCTGCTGATGATGCAGCCCGCACTCAGTACGACGGTCGCGCTCGGCGTGATCGTCCTGGCGCTGCTGTATTTCGCCGGGACCCCGCTGGGCTCGCTCGCCGCGATGTGCGGCGGCGCCATCGCGGGCGCCGCGGTGCTGGGCCTGACGTCGGGTTACCGGCGGGACCGGATCGCCTCGTTCCTCGGTGCGGGTGACGATCTCGGCGCCGGCTACCAGTCCCGGCAGGCGCTGCTGTCGCTGGCCGACGGCGGCGTGTTCGGCGCAGGCCTCGGCCAGGGCCGGGCGAAGTGGGACTACCTGCCCAACGCGGCCAACGACTTCATCTTCGCCGTGATCGGCGAGGAGCTCGGGCTGGTCGGCGGGCTCCTGGTGCTGTCGCTCTATGCACTGCTCGCCTGGGTGGGTCTGCGGATCGCCGCGCGCACGAAGGACCCGTTCCTGCGCCTGACGACGGCGGCGACCGCGACCTGGGTGGTCGTGCAGGCGGCGATGAACGTCGGTTACGTCGTCGGGCTGCTGCCGGTCACCGGACAGCAGCTCCCGCTGGTGTCCGCGGGCGGCACCGCGCTGGTCAGCACCCTGTTCCTGCTCGGGTTGATGGCCAACGCGGCGCGCCGCATCAGGTGAATGCGGCGCGCCTCTTCAGGTGAGCGCGCCGCGCCGGGTCAGGTGGCCGTCAGGTCCCCGCGCAGCACGGTCGCGCCGGCGGCGTCGAGCACCTTGAAACCGGAGGCGTCCGACCGCAGCACCGACGAGTTCAGGTTGCAGATCATCGGGTTCTCGCCGGTCCCGATGAACTCGCCGGCGCCGACCTCCCGGCCGTCGTCGGCCTCGACCACCACCCGGTAGGTGGAGCCGGCCCGGAACCCGTCGGCGTCGAGCACGATCTCCACGCCCCAGGTGTGCGGAATCGCGACGGCCGTGGCCTGCACGGCCGGGTCCATCGCCTGCACCGCGACCGGCTCGCGGGGGATCCCGTCGTAGTCGCCGGCCGCGTAGCCGACGGCGCCGCCGATCAGGATCGCGACCGCGGCGGCGGAGGCCACCGGGAGCCAGCGCGGCCGCTGCCGCGGGCGTGCCCCCTCCGCCCGGGCGGCGGACACGATCCGCTCGCCCAGGTCCGGCGGCGGGAACGGGGTGTGGTCGAGGCGCGCCGGATCCACCCGGCGCAGCGCCGGCAGGACCGAGGAGATCTCGGCCAGCTCGGCGCGGCAGTCGGCGCAGCCGTCCAGATGCGCCTGCAGCGCCGACGTCTCGTCGCGGGGCAGCCGCCCGATCGCGTAGTCGCCGAGCGCCTCGCGCAGGGCCCGGTGCTCGTCCGGAGTCACGGTTCCACCCCCATCTCGTCCATCGCCAGCCGCAACGCCTTCAGCCCGTAGAACACCCGGCTTCGGATCGTCCCGACCGGCACCCCCGCCTCCGCCGCGATCTCCGCGTGCGGACGTCCGCGCAGGTAGGCCTGCACGATCGCCTGCCGGTGCTCCGGCCGGAGCCGGCGCAGCGCCTCCTCGACCAGCCAGGTGTCGACCAGCGCGTCCTCGGCCGGGCCGATCGAGTCCCTCCCGGACTCGGGCTCGTCGGTGAGCTGCCTGCGCCAGGGTCGCACGTTGAGCCGGCGGATCTCGTCGACGACCACGTTGCGCGCGATCGCGAACAACCACACCCGCAGGCTCGCCAGCGACGCGTCGTAGGAGTCGGCCCGCCGCCAGGCCCGCAGGAAGACCTCCTGCACGACCTCCTGTGCGCCGCCGTCGTCGCCCAGCTGGCGCAGCGCGTAGCGATAGATCTCCGGACCGTGCGCGCTGTACGCAGCCCTGAGCCCGGCCTCGGTGTCGAGCCCCGGGTCCGTCGGCGGTGCCCCCGGTGGGGACCCCACGGACCGCAGGCCGCGTCTGCGCGCCATCATCATCGGTGTCCGGAACCTCCTGAACGTCCTTGCCCGGATGTCGATACGTACCCGGGGGCGGGGATGTTCAGTGGTTCGGAGTGGGATACGCTGGCGGACGTCCGATCGACACGATCGGGCACGCGGGCGTAGCTCAATGGTAGAGCCCCAGTCTTCCAAACTGGCTACGCGGGTTCGATTCCCGTCGCCCGCTCAGAGCTTCTACCAGCGAAAACGGCGCCCACTCCCGATCATGGGAGGGGCGCCGCTGTCGTTCCGTGCAACTAGCGTGCAATTAGTACTGCAACGGCGTTTCGACGTGTCGTGAGAGGCTGATCCGGGTTCGGCGGTGATGATCGCCGGGTGGTGGATCTTGCTGGATGGGTAGCGGCGTTGGACCAGGTCATCGCGTCGATCGGGCCGCGGTTCTTCCGTCGTGAGCCCCGCGCGCGGGCCGGGGCGTATGTGCGCGGCCTGCTGGCCGGGTTGGAGCGCAAGAACGGGTGGACTCTGGCCGAGCATGCGGGGGCGGTCTCGCCGGACGGGACGCAGCGGATGCTGCGCATCGCTGACTGGGACGTCGACGGGGTCCGCGACGACGTGCGCGACTACGTCCTCGACGCCCTCGGCGACCCCGCAAGTGAGGTGTTCGTGGTCGACGAGACCGGGTTCATCAAGAAGGGCCTGCGTTCGGCGGGAGTGCAACGCCAGTACACCGGTACCAGCGGCAAGGTCGACAACTGTCAGCTCGGGGTGTTCCTGGCCTATGCCAGCTCGAAGGGGCGGGCGTTGATCGACCGCGAGCTCTACCTGCCGACCTCGTGGACCGAGGACCGGGACCGCTGCGCCAGAGCTGACGTGCCCGATGAGGTCGGGTTCGCCACGAAGCCCCAGCTCGGGCTGGCGATGCTCGCCCGCGCCCACGCCTGCGGGGCCCTCACACCCCGCTCGTGGGTGACCGCCGACGAGATCTACGGACAGAATCCGACCTTCCGCACCTGGCTGGCCGACCGGGAGATTCCGTTCGTGCTGGCCACTCGCAACGACGACGTCCTGACCAGCCCGGACGGGCATCGCCGCCAGGCCAAGGTCCTCGCCACGATCGCCGGCGCCCGCGACCCCGACACCGGCCGCAGCGGGTGGGAACGGCGCCAGGTCGGCGCGGGTGCGCACGGAGAGCGGATCTATGACTGGACCACCGTCGCCCTCGACCCGGCCGGCCTGCCCCACGGGTGGGGGCACTGGCTGCTCGTGCGCCGCCAGACCGAACCCGGGCAGGGCAAGACCACCCGGGAGCTGGCGTTCTACCGCTGCGCCGCCCCCGCGGCCACGCCGCTGCGCGAGCTGGTCCGCGTCGCCGGCGCACGCTGGGCGATCGAGGAATGCTTCCAGACCTCCAAGAACGAAGCAGGCCTCGACCACTACCAAGTCCGCTCCTACCGAGCCTGGTACGCCCACATCACACTGGCCATGCTCGCCGCCGCCTACCTGTCCGTCACCCGCGCACAGGAGGCCGAAAAGGGGGATCTCCAGCCGAGCGGACCGGGCTGATCCCGCTGAGCGGCAACGAGATACGGCGTCTGCTCGCCACCCTCATCCTCACCCCAGCCGCCTGCCTGGCCAGCACACTCGCCTGGTCCACCTGGCGCCGACGACGCCAGCACCAGGCCCGGACCTGCCACTACCGCCGCCGCGGCCAACGCCCACCAGCCTGACAAAACGCCGTTGCAGTATTAGCCGACATCGTCTTCGGTGCTGTCCTCGTCGCCCTGGACCAGGTCGTTGAGCCGTTGGGCGATGGCGCGGTCCCGCTCAGTCGTCGCGTGCTGGTAGATCAGCGCGGCCCGCATGGAGCCGTGGCCCATCCGGTGCATCAGCTCGCGGGTGCTGGCCCCGGCCGTCGCGGCGAGGTGGTTGCCGGTGTGGCGCAGGTCGTGGAAGTGAAAGCCACTCGGTAGGCCCGCGGCGACGACGGTGCGGGTCCAGGCAGTGGCGCGGTGGAAGTTGCCCCGGCGCAGCGGGCCGTCACGGTCGCCGGTGAACACCAGGCCCTCCGTGCCGTCCTCGGCGTACTCGGCAATGTGCTCGCGCAGTTCGGTCACCAGGACGTCGGGGAGGGCCACGGTGCGGGCTCCGGCCACGGACTTGGTCGGGCCTGCCTCGATCTCTCCGTTCTTGTGTTCAGCCAGCCGCCGGTAGACGTGGACTGCTCCGCCGTCGAGGTCGATGTCGCAGCGCCGTAGCGCGACCAGCTCGCCCCAGCGGAGCCCGGTGAAGGCCGCCGCGAGCACGAGGACCCGGAACCGCGGTGGGACGAGCCCGGAGAGCTTCGTGACCTGGGCGACGGTCGCCGTCGGTCGCTCCGGAGTCCGGTGTTGACCCGCTCCCTTGATCCGGCACGGGTTGCGCTTGATCAGGCCGTCGTCGACGGCGGTATTGAGGACGGCGCGCAGCAGCCGGTAGGCCTTGGCGGTCCGGTCCTCCGAGCGTCCCTCGCGGAGCAGGGTGGCTCGCCACGAGCGGATCAGGTCGGTGCTGATCTGGCCGATCGGGTAGTCACCGAGGTACGAGGCGAGGTGCAACCTCCACACGCTGGCGTACTCCTCCCGAGTCCTGCGGCTGATCTTGTGCTCGGCGATCCATTGCTCGGCGAACTCGCGCAGCGGGATCTTGCCGAGGGCCGGGTCGGTCCAGTCGTCGCGGAGTAGCTCGGTCTCGACAGCAGCGAGCCACTGCTCGGCCTCACGCTTGCGAGCGAAGGTGTCGGGCGCGGCCCGTCGTCGGCCGTCGGGGCCGAGGTAGGAGGCCTGGTAGCGCCCGGAGGGCAGCTTCCTGATCAGCCCGAAGCGGCGGTGTCCGGGGCGGTTGCCGCGTGCCATCAGCCCACCTTCCGAAGCTGTCGGCGGACGTCGCCGGCGGTCACCGGTTCGACCCGTCCGGACTGGACGAACTCCTCCAGGTCGGCGACCCGAAGCCGCACGTGCCGGCCGACATAATGGAAGGCGATCCGGCGTTCAGCGATCAGCCGGCGGACGAAGCGCACGGAGGTATTGAGGTAGTCCGCCGCCTCCGGGACGGTCAGGTACCGCGTGGTCATGACGTCTCCTTCCGGGATCGCGTGGTGCGTTGTTCGCGTCGTCGTTCGGCGATGCCGAGTGCGATCTCTCGTTCGGCGTCGTTCCGGTGTCCGAACTGGACGACCTGCCAGTCGTTGACGACCAGCACGGAACCCGAGTCGGCGGGGGTGTCGAGGCCGGCGAGGGTCTCGCCGAGGCGGTAGGTGCGGCGCTCCCCGCGGATAGTGCCGAAGGTCGTGGAGTAGGCGCGGGACTTGGTCAGGAAGTGGCCGCGGAAGCCGAGCATGTGCGCCCACCGGCGCAGGTTCAGCGCCTCGTACTGCTCCTGGCCACCGAGCTCCCACGCGGTTTCGATCAACCGTCGGTGGTGCGGGGTGATGTCGAGATGCCGGACGTGGGCGATGTCGCGGATCGGCCGGTCGGTCGCCTCGGACTTTCCGGTGCCCTTGGTGGCGTACTTGGCGACGTAGGCGGCCAGGGCATTGTCGGTGATCTCGCCGTCGTCGTCCTCGAGCGCGGCCGCTGTAGTCGAGGTGATGGGGCGGATGTCGACCTGCTTCCCCCATGCCAGCGGGAGCGGTGTCCCGTCCGGTCGGTCCACGACGAGGGACACCGAGCTTGCTGCGTCCCGGACCGCGACGCCCAGGGCCTCGGTGGTGATCCAGCCGGGTGGTGCGGTGGTCGGCCCGTCGGGTCCGTCGAGGCGGACGACTGCGTGGAAGTGCACGAGCCCGCGGCGCTGGTACTCGGCGACCTTGGCGTAGGAGAGCCGGGCGTGGTCGTGGAACTCGCGGACCTTGACCCCGAGCATCCCGGCGAGCAGCCGTCGGAGTCGGATGGCGAAGCGGTTCCAGAGCTTTCCGGCGTGGGCCTGCCAGAGCACGGCGCCGACGTAGTCGTGGGTGTCGGGGTCGATTGCGGTGCCGACGCGGGGGTCGTCGCGGTGGTGCTTGTCCCCGCAGCCGCAGGGGACGACGAGCCCGCGGGCGGTGACGCGGCGGGTGTGGACCGGCCCGAACGACGGGGCGGTGAGGGTGACGAACGCCCGTGGGTGCTCGGTGGCGGTGTCGGGGACGCCCTTGCCGCCGGCCATTCCGGAGCGCAGGAGGTGGTAGGCGTCGGAGGCGTAGCGATCCGAGCAGGCCGGACAGACCGACGCGCGCCGGTTGCCGCACGGAGCGAGGATCTCGCCCTCCCGCTCAGCGAGGACGGTGCCAGTGGCTCGGTCGTGGATGCGCGACGAGCCGGTGAGGTGGATCGGGGCGGCGCAGCCGCCGATGGCGGTCACTTCGCGGCGCCAGTCCTGGAAGTTCTCGGAGCGCAGCAGGTGGGACAGGTCGTGGTCGTGCTGGGTGGTTGTGGCAGCCGTCATCACGGCATCCCTCCCGGGACGGGTCAAAGGCTGTGGGTGGGCGTCTGCCCCGCCGGGAGCTGGTCGCACAGCGGCGAGGCCGGGCCGGGTTACCGGCGGTGGGCGCGGTGTTCGTGCTCGATCTCGACCGGTCCCGGCGTGTAGCCGTGGTAGCGGGCGAGCAGGCGGGCGGCGGCCCGGTAGGAGCTGGCGTGACCGACGAGTGCGCCGTGGTCGTTCTCGACCCGGTAGCGGCCGGCCTCGCGCAGCACAGTGCCGCCCTGGCCGGTGTGGCCCAGGCACACCAGGGCCTTGCCCGGCTCGACAACATCGACCCCGATGAGTCCCGTGGAGCGCTGCGGCACCTTCTTCGGCTCGGAGGCCCGGGCTGGTGTGGGGATGGGGTGCAGGTGGTCCCAGCGGGACACCATGTCGCGCGTCTGCTTGGGCACGAGCACGGAGCGGGCCGGTCCTTCCGAGCCTGCGTGGTGGACGTGGTGGGTGCCGCCGAGCCGGAGGTGGCCGGTGTCGAGGAGCTGGACCACGGTGTCCCCGTCGTGGCGGGCGAGCGCGTCCGCGCAGCCAGGGCGGGCAGGGTCGGCCCGCAGGACCTGTCCGGAGCGCTCGACGAGGAACAGCCCCGGGTCGTGAGCGAGGCCGACGATGCGGGCGACCTCGCGCGGGTCCTGCGTCGCCGCCGGGCCGTGGTCGTCGGGCTGGACGGTGACAGGATCGCCGAACAGCGCGTCCTGCACGGTGCCGGCCTGATCGGTCATGCTGACCACCACCAGGTGGCGCGGGCTTCCCAGGACCACTCTCGGGCGAGCTGGCGGATCACGTACCACTCCGCCACCAGCGCGCCGCCGGTCACGATCCAGAACCAGCCCGAGGCCGATCCGAGGTAGAGCCAGGTCCCGCCGACGATCACGGCGAAGAGCAGGGTGAGCTTGGCCCAGGTGCGCAGGGCCCATACGATGGTGGTGCGCATCAGGCCGCCCCCCGCTCGGTGTCGCCGTCGTTGTGGAGGCCGATCACGTCGGCGTCCAGCGGCGGGGCGCAACGTTGGACGAGCTCGGCGATGCCGTCGTCGGAGACGAACGCCGCGCGGAAGCGGACCGGGAGCCGCGACCCGCGGTCGATGACGAAGCCGATCCCGGCGTGGCGGGCGTCGCCCGGGACCTCGTCGGCCAGCGCCCCGCGTTCGCGGGCACCTTCGCCGAGCACCATGTCGACATGGGATGCGGCGGTGACGCCCAGGCAGATCCGCTGGGTGAACAGCTCCCGCACGTCGACGACGTCCTTGGAGGGTTCCTGCAGGTAGCCGTGCACGGCGAACAGCGAGGCCCGGCCTTGGGTCATGACCTCGGCCAGCAGGCGCAGGGCCTCGCGGACACTGGTGCGGTCGCCGTAGGCGGTGAGCATGGCCATCTCGTCGATGACCAACAGCTCCACCGGCGTCGCCGCGCTCGGGGTGCAGGCGCGGATGTTCTGCTCGCGCATGTCGTCCTGCCGATCCCGCATCGCATCGCGGAACTCGGCCAACAGCTCCAGGGCCTCGGCCATCGAGGTGGCGTAGCGGTGGAACAGCGGCGCGCCCTGTTCGGTCTCCACGCCGCCCTTGAGGTCGACCATCCACACCCGCACGACCCCGTCGCGCAGGCACGGCCCGACCCCGCGCAGTGTGGACCACAGGATTGACCCCTTCCCGGACCCGGAGGCGCCAGCGACGAGCCGGTGTCCGCCGACGAGGGGCGCGGTGAAGGGTTCGCCGCGTTCGTTGTCGCCGATCTCGACCGCGCCGAGGTCGACGTCGTCGGCCTGTTCGGGGATGTCCGGCGCGGGGATGGTGCGGGTGAAGGGCAGCTCCCACTCGATCACCACCGCGACGACGCCCGGCCGGTGGCGGGTGATCGCCACCCGGTGCGCGATCAACGCCTCGTAGAGAACAGAGGCGCGTTCCTGCCAGAACGCGACGTCCTGCCCGCGGACCATGCGGACGTAGACGGTGTCGATCGTCGACGACGAGGAGCGGACCCGGAGCACGCGGGGGACGAGCTGTTCGCCGCTGTGGCGGTGCTCGCGGGTCAGGCCGCAGTCCGACATCAGCTGTGTCCACCGGCGACCGCGGTAGACGGTCCAACGGCGCCAGGCGGCCCGCAGGTGCGGGGCGGCGAACCGGTCGAAGCTGGCCGGGTGCGCCCGTCCCCACACGGCCACACCGGCCATCAGGACCGCGAGAGCGGCGGCGGTGATGAGCGGGCCGAGGCTGAGCGCGAGGCCGAGCCCCAGCAGTGGGGCGGCGATGAAGCCGGGGTGTCGGGCGAGCCAGGCGGCGGCCTGGAACTCGCGGCCGGGTGGCCGGGTGGCCCGGGTGCCGTGCCGGGCGGGGCCGTTGATGCGAGTTGCCGAGCTACTACGCTTGCTCATTGCTACCAGTCCTCACGAATCGAGACCGGGTAGCGGGGCGCCCGCCGTGTGTTTCCGCCAAGAATCCATCTCGGCGGGCACCCCACCACCCGGGTGGTCACTTCTGTGCGCGCAACGCGCCGCGCGCCGAATCCAGATGCACGGTCAACACGGCGACGTCGCGGGCGAGGTTGTCGTGGGTGTTCTTGAACCCACCCGTGCGATACGGGATCCCGTGCAGGGACCGGCGCAACTCCCGCATCGCGGCGTCCAACTCCTCGACGGTGCGGTCGACGGCCTTGGACATGTCACTTCCTCCACTCCCGGGAGACCAGTTCGGCCTCCCACTTCTTCGCCGAACTGGCCATCACCTTCAGCGAGCTGTGCGACTTCTTCGCCGCCGCCGAGATCTCGTCCGGGGAGGCGTGCGACCAGTGCTGGCCGTCGCCGCCGGCCTTCGCTGACGTGCCCTTGCCGGCGGTCCGGCCTTGCTTGCCCCTGCCGCTGTCGCCTGCCTTGGCGGCGACCTTCTCTGCGTCGGTCAGGGCGTCGC
The DNA here is from genome assembly GCF_003945385.1 of Pseudonocardia autotrophica. Classification (NCBI taxonomy): domain Bacteria; kingdom Bacillati; phylum Actinomycetota; class Actinomycetes; order Pseudonocardiales; family Pseudonocardiaceae; genus Pseudonocardia; species Pseudonocardia autotrophica. The sequence goes on along the minus strand of NZ_AP018920.1, from coordinate 5,467,237 downwards.
CGACCAGCTGCAGGGCCCGCCAGAACTCGCCGTACTTGCGCAGCGCGCGCCGGTTGACCTTCGGCAGGGTTTTGATCCGGTCCCGCGGCCCGAGGCTGAGCGCCATGACCTCAGACCCCCTTGCGGATCGCGACCTGGGCCAGCCGGAGGCCCTCGGCGACCCCGGCCTGCCACGCCTGCTCGGTCGGGATCACCGGATGGTCATGACGCGACCAGCGACGCCGCTCGATCTCCAGGCGTCGCACGAGGCGTCCGACACCGGTGGTGGCGCGGGGACGGGTCTTCGTGGTCGTGGTCATCGCAGTACCTCCTCCATCTCGCTGTTCTTGGTTTCGGTGGTCAGGTCGACGTGTCCCCAGCAGTGCGGACACACCCCCGACCCGCCGCATTCGCCGCACTCGTCACCGGCGATCGAATGGCCGTAGCCATCACATTCGTCGCAAGCCCGGCTACCGCTGCATTCCGTGCACGTCATTGGTGCTCACCCCTTGATGTGAGGACACAGGTGTCCCCGTCTTGGAACTGCCATGGAGTCGCCGGAAAGCACTCCGGCCGGAAGGAATGGGCCGGGTCAGGCGGCCGGTCCGCTGATCGCGCGGACCCCGATCTTCTGCTGCTGTTCGGTCAGGTCCTGCTCGGCCTGCTCCAGCACCCCGCGTAGGCGGGTGATCTCCGGACGGTCGAGGAACAGCGTCACCGTGCCGCCCGACCCAGCCGCGTCGACGGTGACTCGGTCGTCGTCCGGGTAGAGGTGCGTGGCGAACGTCGTGGTCTCGTACAAGTGCATCCCGACCGAGACGGTGGAGGAGGGCAGGAAGTCCGGGCGGTCGGTCACGACTCGCCCCCGTCGTCCTTGCCCCGCCGTGCCGGCATCGGGGCCGGGGTGGCGTGCTTGAGCCCCATCGCCTTGAACGCGATCCCGGAGACCGTGCGCCCGTCCGGCGACTCGATCGAGTACGGGTTGATCTTCGCGTCGATCAGCTGCACTCGCGCGTCCTCCGGGAACCCCTCGCCCGGGTCGGCGGTCAGGGTCACCTTGATCTCCTCGCCCTTCGGGGCCCGCTGGCCCGCCTGGACCTGGAGCTTCGCGAACAGCGACACCACGAACTGCGTAACGCCGTCCCGGTCGGTCACCGGCACTTCGGCGCCGTTCGCGTCCTGCCGGGTCTTGGGTGCGGGTGGCTCCACCACCGTGAGCTTGAAGCCGTCGAGCACCACCGGAAGATCCCTCATCACTCACTCCTTCGTTAACCTGACCAGCTTGGCTAGCCATATCAGGGTGACTGGCCTGACTAGTCATGTCAACCGTGGATAAGGAAGATGGCTAGCCGGGCTAGTCAGCAGACCGATACCGTGGTGACATGAGCACGCCAGCCGAGTTCCTCGCGCATCTGGACCCGGAGGATCCGCGCACCCCGTCGCAGCAGATCTCCAACCAGATCCGCGCCGCGATCAAGCTCGGCAAGCTCAAGGCGGGGGAGAAGCTGCCCTCGCAGCCTGACCTCGCCGAGCGCTACGGCGTCGCCCGCGAGACCGTGAAGGCAGCGCTGCGTCCCCTCTATGCCGAGCGGCTGCTCATCAGCCGGCAGGGGAGTGGGGTGTTCGTCCGCGCCCAGACCGAGCTACCGGTGGGGCTGCGCCCGCACATCGAAGCCGCGTTCGAGCGCCCCGACGTGCGCATCGACTTCGCCGGGTTCTCCGGCGAGACCCTCGCGGGCACCCTGTCCGAGGTCCTGGACAAGGTTCGCGCCGGACGACTCACCCCGGAGTCCATCGCTATCCGGATCATGCTGTCCGACCCCGGCGCACCTCTCGCCCTGCCGTGCCGGGCGGACACCGCCGCCGACGACCCCGCCGTCCGCACGCGCGCAGACCGCATCACCCGCCGCGCCGTGGACAGCATCACCGACGGCGTGCAGGAGCTTGCCGGCCTCGGGCTCGTGAAGACCGCGACGGCCCAGGTCCGCGCGCACAGCGCAGCACCCCTGTTCAAGCTCTACCTGCTCAACGACGAGGAAGCGTTCTTCGGCTTCTACCCCGTCCTGGAACACACCGTCACCATCGACAAGGAACAGGTGCCGATCTTCGACCCGATGGGCAAGGACGCGACCCTGTTCCACTTCTCCACCGGTGACGACGCCGAGACCAGCAACGGCCCCCAGTACGTCACCCAGGCACGCACCTGGTTCGACTCCGTGTGGAACACGATCACCCGGGAGTATCCACGGTGACCCTCCCGACCGGAACCCACACACAGCTTGTCGACCTGCTCCGTGGCGCCCGCGTCGTGCTGCTGGATTTCGACGGCCCCGTCGCGCACCTGTTCGCCGGCCATCCGGCACCCGACGTCGCCGCCGCCGTCCGCCAGTTCGCCACCGTCCGTGGCATCGATCTGACCGAGGTCCGCACCGACGACCCGCTCGTCCTGCTCCGCGTCGCATACCGCCACTCGCCCGAGTCCGGTCGCGATGTCGAGGCCCATGTGATCGAGCACGAGACCCGGGCCGCTGCGGTGGCTGAGCCGGCCCCCGGAGCGCACGAGCTCATCCGGACCGTGGTAGCGACCGGCCGCACGGTGCTGGTGGTCAGCAACAACTCAGAGCGGGCCATCCGGACCTACCTCGCCCGCCACGATCTGACCGAGCACGTCGCGCACATCATCGGCCGGCCCTTCGGGCACCCCGAGCAGATGAAACCCGACCCGCACCTTCTCCACGCAGCGCTGGATATCGCCCGAGCGGCACCGGCCGACGCGGTGTTCGTCGGTGACTCAATCACCGATGCACTCGCCGGGGTCGCCGCCGGGGTGCCGTGCATCGGCTACGCCAAGCGGCCCGAGCGCGCCGAAGGGCTCACCGACGCGGATGCCCTGCTCGTCGTCGACGACATGCACACCATCGCGACCGCGCTACGCCCGTGACCACGCTCCGTCCCGACGTCGCCCAGACCGCACACGCGCGATGGCCTGACCTCGCACCCGCGTGGACCGACACCCTGTCCGAGGAGCTGGCCGACGTCTGCGCCGCGCTCGCGGTGACGCCGACCGGCCGGACGTTTCCCGCCAGATCCGCCCACGTGGTCGAGGCGACGTCCAACTCCGGCGCACGCCTGGTCCTGCGATCGAGTCCCGACCCGCATGCCGTCCACCAGGCCGCCGTACTCGACCGACTCGCGCATGCCGGCCTCGCGCCCGTCGTCCACCTGCTGCGAAAGACCGCTACGGGCATGTGGACTGCGATGGACGTCGTCGAACCCGGGACATCGTTCGCCGAGCAGGAGCCGAAGCCCTCGGATCTCGCGGGGGTGGCAACGATGCTGCGCACCCTCTCCGTCGAGGACGGGCTGCCATCGCTGCCCAGCATTGTGCCGTGGCTTCGTGCGCGTCTCACCGATCCGCCGTCTGATGACCAGCCGCCTCACCGAGGTCCCGAGCCCGCCGCCGTCCGTCAGGCAGCGACCGTCGCTCTTGATCAGCTCGCCGCCGACATGTCAGCCGCGTTGTGCCACGCCGACCTGTCACCACCTAACGTGCTCCACGGCGCCTCCCAGCTGTGGTTCATCGACCCTCGCGGGATGAGCGGCGAAGCCGCCTACGACATCGCCGTCCTCGCCTTGAAGCTCAGCGATGACCACTTGGACACCGCCAGAGCGCTCGCCCGCAGCATTGCGCTGTCCAGCGGCAACGACCCCGAGCGTGCCGACTCATGGGTGACTGTCGCCGACGCCGCGACCGTCTGACCCCGGCGGCTGTCCGGACGTCAAGCATCAGGTGAGACCGGAACGTCAAGCATCAGCCGGGACACGACAACGGCGGCAGCGCACGCTGTGTCTAGACCTTCCATTCGGTATCAAGACGGCGCCTCCGGCGCCGTGCCGCTAGCTGGGCTCGCGGCGTGCGGCCTCCGGCCGGTCCCCGAGCCCAGCGCGCCACGTAGGCCTTACCCAGGCCATAGACGGCGGGATGCCACACAAATCCAAGATAGCGACGAGCCAAGATATATGCCGCCCATGCGACTAACGCTCGCTATACTCTACTTGGCCTTGAATGCAGCTAGTCGCCGCCTAATGTTCGAGTCCTGGCCCAGTTTGTCAGGCGACGCCGAAAAACTCCGGATATCGACTAAAAGGTCACGGGACCGCTGACTGACGAGCTTTGGTTCAAGCAATTTCATAAGCTCAACCCACTGGGTTTGTCCGACGCTGGAGCGAAGGACGCTTGCTACTTCAGGTTGGTCGAAGATGCGCAAAGCCCTACTGGCCTGACTCGATGAAAAGCCACGAATCATCTCTTCGTAGTGCGGCAGTGCGCCATGGGCTACACCGTGCCCGTTTCCTAGGAATACCCTTGTCACTGCCTTCGCATACTTCGGCGCCACTCCATCCGGTACGTGGGCACCGTCGCCAACTAGTTCGTGGAGTACACGCGCTGCGCCAGGCTCATTATAGAAGTTGTCAAAGCCTTGGTGCGCGATGAGCAGGGCATCAACCGCTGCGTCGATTTCTGCCTGGCGAGTCACCTCCGGCAGGTATGACTGGCCGCCGACGAAGTCAAGCAGTTCTCGGCTCGCCGAAGCTTGCCCTACATCAGCGTTCGCCGCAAATCGCCCGAATCTGTTCCCAAAGCTATAACGCGAGTCATCGTCAAGTAGGGGCCAAATCTCGGGCCAAAGCAATCGGACATTGTCGGCGACAGTCGGAGTCCTGTCGGGATCAACATACAAGCCAAACAAGCCAGCAGCCAGAGATTGGGCACGCCGATCGTCAAGGTCATCGAAGAAAGCCGTTACCTCTCGAACACGTGAGGGGTCGAGATTTGTCGACCGCACATTTGATAGCAAACGGCGGGTCTCGGCAGTGATCTGGTCATAGGACAAAGTCAAAACATAACGAACGCACGTCTCAAGCCACGCCGAAAGCTGAAGTCCTGTTATTGAAGTCTGATTTGGATGGGCGGCCGACGCATGATTCCGCATGAAACGGATGTGGTCAAGCTCCGTTGCAGCGATTGTATCCAATAGACCGATCTCATTGCATGCACGAATAAGATCGACATCGTTTACCTCAACGAGGTGCTCAGCAGTCGACAACTTCTTGCGCCTGTCGGGCGACGTTACGGCAATGTCGAAAAAGTACTTGAGGTCGAACTCCGTGACTCTGCGCCGAAGTTCCGATACCGTCTCGTCCCAAAGATAGTTCAGTGCCGCATCGAAGAGTCCGACAGCCGCCGCCGCGATCATCTTGCTGACATACGCAGCACGAGCACGATCAGCATCGCTCAGTCCGGCCAAGGCATCGTCAACGTTCTTAAGTATCCGCTGACGCTCCTGTGTACTTACTAGTACACCTTCGGACGGGAGTCCGAGACGTTCAATTTGCCCAAGTAGAATCTCCTGGAAGCGGATCAGGCCATCCCCGACTTCAGCCGCGCCTACAAGGTCTCCGGGCCTGGTTGGCCGCTCAAGCTCGGACATGCTTCCACCTCGCCAAACTTTACGAACAGGCTCAATTGGTCTTCAGGTGTAACTCCGGTCGGAAACAAGCCGCAGATTGCCTCTATCATTAGCTGCTTGCAATGGCGTGACCCCTTCAATGCTGCGAACCTGCGACGTATCGCCGATTACGGTCGGAACTAGGCCAAACACATGGCGATTGAACTCCCGCGTGGTCAGATGCAGATCGTTCGCTATCCGGCGCATCCCGACCCCAGAGGCACGTAGGTGAGCGAAGACCTTTTCCAACATTTGCGACGTCTCAGCCACCAGTTGACTTCCCGGCTCAGATGTACGATATCCTGAGTTCGACAAATCGACGCAGCACGAGCGGTATCCCCATTCTGTGAGCAGACCAAGCTCACGCAGTCGATGAGTTAGAGCCATTGCGGAGACTCGCCAGCGTCGCCGTCCAGCAAGAATTCGCTCTACTGAAGCGTTGCGCATTCTCTGCCCAAGGATGTCCTCGCGGGGCATCAGGAACGCGGCGGCAAAGCGGTCGGCCTGCTTCTCGGCCTCTCGCCCATGAACGCGTTCACTTCCCTGGTGGATAATTAGATGACCTAGCTCGTGCGCAAGGTCGAATCGTTGCCGTTCCGCCGTCTTCCCCGTATCCACGAAGATATACGGAATACCTTGACGGTAGAATGAGAAAGCATCGACATCGCGCACCTCCTGAACAAGCGAGAAGACGCGAACACCACGAGACTCTAACAAATGTAGGAGATTAGTGATAGGTCTTGATCCGAGTTCCCAATGACGACGAACGCGAAGCGCTGCCTCCTCCACGGCGACGAGGCTAGAGCCATCCGGAAGACCAACCGATAAGAGGTTTGGCGACGGAACTCTAAAGTGTGCGTTTATCCAATCTGCGATCTCTACGGCAACTTCGCCACCAGCTAGCGCTTGGTCTCGCCGAAATGCAGGCGTCTTGGTCAACGCTCGAAAGCTGACCGCATCGACCGGGACTCCATCGACCTCTCTTCTGAAAAAGAACCCCTCCGGCAGAGAGAGGGCCGTCGCCAGGCGCTCAACGCTTTCTGCCGACGGTTCTTGCCGACCATTCTCGTAACGGCTTAACGTCTGAACGTTATGGCCTGTTTGCCGACTAAGGTCGGCTAGCGTCAGTCCACGCAGCTTCCGCGCAAGCAAAAGTCGCGAGGGGGAGACAACCACTGTTCCATCCTTCCTCAATGCCGAGCTATTCGAGCGGCTCCACGTCAACCACATGTGAGGTATGCGGGTCGTCATCGGGCGCTTCCACCGGCGGGAGGTCGACGTCCGAGGCCGGCTCGAACGCGACAGGAGGCAGCGGGATCCGCCTTCTGTACTCGACAACTTCGTCCCCTTGCCGAGCCGATGGACAAGACAACTCGGAGTAGATCATCCCGTCGTGATAGTCGGTCAAAAACAGCCACAGTTCGGGCTCGTTGTACTCTTCAACGTCTATCGGCTCACCGCGCCGGTTCATCATCGGAATAGTCAAAGGTCGGCGGTCGATCAGCGCTCGAACGACTGCTCCCAGGCCGTTCTTTGGAGTCGGGCTAGCCGCCTTCAGAGATCCCACTCCTCCCCGACCTGTCGTCACGACCACCTGGAACGCCCCTGACGGGTGGATCGTCTTCGGCAGGCCGTCCTGGTCATCGATCTCCCAGCCTGTGCGTTCTCTGAAGACAACGACTGTCTCGCTCCAGCGATCCTGTCCGGGCGTGGCGCGAGGAGCTAGCGGACTGGCACTCTCCTGACGCCTTCGCCCGGCCTCGGCCGCGGCCTGCAGCAGGACTGTGCTGAGCCCGAGCGGCGCCAGCTGTTCGTCAGCCCAGGCCTGCCAGTCGTCGACGCTGGCTTCGGCGGGCAAGTAGTCGTGCGCGGCCAACAGTCCCCCTAGGGCGAGTCGTCAACTTAACCTACCTCATCTGAGGTCCAAAAAGTTGATGGCACGCTTGGCTCGGGCTGGCCGGTGATCGGGTCGAGAACGTTGCGCGGCCACGGGTCTACCCGCCAACCCGGACCAGGCACGTCAGCGCGATATGATGTTCGTACGCCCTGGCGAGTCTCGGTCTCGCGACGACCGCTGACGCCCTCGCCGGGCGGGCTGGTCTCCGGGATGGCCGGGGTGTGGCATCCCGACGACCTCCCGAAGGGCTACCACACGACGTCCCGGGGGCGAAGCTGGACAAGGTCGGCCGGCGGTTGCGTCGAGGGCCGCCCCCGGGCCGACGCGCGGTTGGGGCGTTGCCCAGGTCGACGGGATGCCACACGAACACCGGGCGCGGGTGCGTGACGAACTGAGTGACGATCGAGGCGAACGAGCCCGGAACCGCCAGGACGTCCACGGACACACGCAGCCTTCTGACCAGCGCGTTCGGGCCGTTCGGCCGGTCGCCCTCGTTGCTTCGGGACGAACGAGTCCCTGCCAGTCCGAATGTCACGAACTCGCGAGCTGTTGGATCACGCAGATAGCCTGCCCCGCGTGGTCGATGCTTCGCAGCCTGTTAGCGAGATGCCGACATGGGACGGCTTCCTGCTCCCTGTCCTGCAGGTCCTCAAGAACGGCGAGACCGTCCAGGCTCGCGAGGTGCAGGATCGTGTCGCTGACCATGTGCAGCTCACCGAAGCTCAACGGGCCGAGGTCCTCGACTCCGGGCAGCAGCGTTTTCGGAACCGCGTCGGTTGGGCGGTCTCGTCGCTGGCGCGAGCGGGAGCGCTGGATCGTCCGCGGCGTGGGTCGTACACCGTGTCCGAGGTTGGGCGGCGCCTACTTGCCAAGCACCCGCACCGCCTGGACGAGGTCCACCTGAGGCAGATCCCGGCGTACCGCGACCACGTCCCGGCCCGGCGTGTGTACGTCCCGGCGACCACCGCGGTGGAAGCGAGCCAGCACAGCACCGAGCTTGACCCGATCGAACAGATCGAAGCCGGTACTGCCCGACTCCGCACGGAGGTCAGCACGCAGCTGCTCGAACGATTGCGCGCCGCGAGCCCGGACTTCCTCGAACAGTCGGTCCTCGACGTGCTGGTCGCGATGGGCTACGGAGGGGCCGAGCAGCGCGCCCGGCGGATCGGTGGCAGTGGGGACGGCGGGGTCGACGGCGTCATCGACCAGGACCCTCTGGGTCTGGCTCGCATTTATGTCCAAGCCAAGCGATATGCCTCAGACACGGTCGTCGGCCGGCCTCAGGTGCAGGGCTTCGTCGGTGCCCTTCATGGTCAACAGGCCACTCAAGGTGTCTTCATCACCACGAGCACCTTTTCGCGTGAGGCCCTCGACTACGCGCGCTCTGTCAACGCGAGGGTGGTCCTGATAGATGGGGAGCGGTTCACGAACCTCATGATTGATCGCGGGGTTGGCGTTCAGGCAGTACAGACGTACACGGTCGTCAAGCTGGACGAGGACTATTTCGAGTAGCCGCCCACGGGCGCCCGTGCGGTCGGTCTGGCGACAGGTCGACGGGATGGCTCTCGGAAGGCGCGGGGGAGCGGCACCGCCCCGGGTTACCCCCGGGGATCACCGGCAGAAGGTGGCAACCGACCGCACTGCGCGGAAGACGTGACCGCGAGTCTGCGCAGCGCACGGGGTGTAACGGCGAACGTTGGGCACCGACCGTGCAAGCCTTCGAGACCCGCCTCAGCAAAACTGCTGAGCATGGTCAGAGGTAGGTAACGCGACATCCGACGGGCCGATGGGTCGGGTAAGAGACACCGGCGCTGAGCCCGGATCCCGCTACCCACACAAGGCAGCCCATGAACACGATCACCCGCACCCTGGCCGGTCTCGTCGTCGGCGTCTCCGTCGTCGCTGGAACGGTGATGGCGACCGTCACGCCTACCCCGGCCACCGCCGAGAGCGTCATCGCCCAGGCTCCGGCCTCGGTGAGCGCAATGAGCGCGGTGTCGATGGTTCCGGCCCTGCGCGGCGTGGCTGCAGAGGCGGTCGCGGACGCGGCCCAGGCGGTGACGGCAGCTGAGGAGGCCAGGAAGGCGGCAGCGGCGGAACAGGTCCGGAAGGTGAAGGCTGCGGAGGAGTCGCAGGCCTCGACTGGTGGGCTGGCCCTTACGTGCGAGCCGCACGCCGCTGCCCGACTCGTTGGCAACCTGATCGTGAACAAGGCTTGCCCGGAGCTGAACGCCGCCAAGGAGCAGGCTCAGCGGGAGTACGCCCAGCAGCAGGCGTGGTCAGGGAACCCTGGCCCTCCCAGCGAAGCCACGCAGCGGCAGCGGATCGCTGACGGCCTCGCCCCGACCGGTGGTGGTTACGCGCCTGGATCGGCGGAGTACAACACGTGCGTGAAGAACCCGGTCGCCTCGGTCTGCGGCGGGTAGGCCCGGTCGCGCTGGTCTGCGACGCGAAGAACGCCCCGCCTCCGGCGCCTGTACGGCGTGGGAGGCGGGGCGATCGTGTTGGGTGGAGGTTGGCTCGACCCCCAGCGGTGCCCGACCCAGGTGAGGTACGTGACTACTTTGTCGGGCCGGGCACCGGGCGGAACCCTAGCCGCACATTCCGGGACGCCGCACCCAGCAGGTCCCGGGTCAATAAATCTGGGTATGTGCAGGTCAGACGGTAACCGCCGCCTCCGATCGGCCGATTGGAGGTACGTGACTACTTCGTACCGCGTTCTCACCTCGGCCGTCCTCGGACTCGTCCTCGCCGGCGGCTTCACCGTCGCCTGCGCCGCACCCCACACCCCCGAGGGGTACGTCTCCGAGATCCGCGGCGTCCTTCCAGAGGCCGACGTCGAGATGATGACCGACCAGCAGATCATCGCCAGCGGTTCTGCGATGTGTGCCTACCCGGAATCGCTGACCACCACCGGTTTCGAGAACGACGCACCGCCGGAGTACGTGGAGTATTCGAAGGTCACCGCAGCCTACTGCGATGTGCTCCCGCCCGAAGCTGCCGACTACGACGGAGGCGCCGCCAACCAGGCGGCGGTCACCACCCCGGAACACGTTGCACTCAACCAGCGCTTCGACGTCTACGACAGCACCGGCGTGAAGATGTTCGACGCCGCGTTCACCGCGATCAATGTCGACGCCGACTGCTCCGAATCGGCCAAGTACCTGTCCGAGGAGTCCCAGCCGGCGCGAGGGCACTTCGTCACAGTCTCGATGGACATCGCCACCACGCCCGACTTCCAGCCCGACAAGATCGGCTACCCCACCGAACACGACTTCACGTTCACCGGCGCCGACGGCTACACCGACAACGCGGTCGACGCCCCCACCGCCTACTGCGTCCCGCAGGACGACACGTTGAGCGTCATGACCCCCGCCAACAAGTACCGGGGCGCTCTGACTCTCGACCTGAAGTCCAGCGACGGATCGTTGACGTACAAGTCGCACTTCGACTCGAACGGCACTGCGGTCACCATCGATCTGCCCTGACACGACGAGAAGCCCCGCCCGAATGGCTCCAACGGTCGATGTCGGATGCCGTCGCAAGTACCTGGCAGGCAAGGGATCAACTGCGGGCCTCCCGGGCGGACAGGATACTCACTGTCTCCAGGATGGCACTCGGCAGGCGCGGGGGAGTGGAGCTGCCCCGGAGTACCCCCGGAGATCAACGGCAGGAGCCGACGACGAACCGGAGCCAGTGGCAAGTGTGCCTGCGGGTCTGCGCAGCGCACGAGGGGTAACGGCAAGTATCGGGCGCTGGCGGAAGTAGTGGATCTTGTCTCCGCGGGTTGAGGGCTCGATGTTGACGATCGCGATGGTCGGTAGACGTGGCCCCTTATAGCTCGCGGACGAGTCGGCCCGGGTTCCCTGCGATAAGGACGCGGTCAGGCACATCGCGCGTCACGACGCTGCCTGCACCGATGACTGTGTTTGCCCCGATGGTCACGCCGGGGCAGACGATGACCCCGGCGCCGAGCCAGGTGTTGCTCCCGACGCTGATGGGCAGGGGGCGTTCCCAGCCCTCGCGCCGACGCTCGTGCTCTTCGACGGGGTGCTGTGCTGTGAGGAGCTGTGTCCGCGGTCCGATCCGGACGTCGTCGTCGATGGCGATCGTGGCGTCGTCCATGAACAAAGCGTCGTGGTTGACGAAGACGCGGTCGCCGAAGGTGATGTGGGTTCCGTAGCTGCACTGGAAGCGGGGCATCACCACGGCGCCGTCGCCGAGCTGTCCGACGAGCCGCCGGAGGAGGGACTCGCGCTCGTCGTCGTCATCGGCACCGGTGGCGTTGAACCGGTCGAGGAGACGCCAGCAGCGGCGCCGGTCCTCGACCAGGTCGTGCTCGTCGAGGTACCACTCGTTCCGAAGCATGAGCTGCTTGTGTTCTCCCACGCGTCCGATCCTGCGTCGCTCCAGCCAGTGGGTACAAATCCGGTACAAACCAGCCCGACCGGCGACGCCCAACGACGACCCGCTCCGACCATTGAACCTGCAGGTCAAAGCCTGGATTCTCAGCGTTTCGAGTGGCTGGCATTTCCCCAGCGGCAGTACATCTCCAAGTGGTCGGTCAGCGGGACTGTCAAGTTTCCGGTGTAACTGAGGTTGGTCGGGTTACGTGCGTCCGGCGGACAGGCGTCCGTCGAAGGCGATGTCGAAGGCGTTCAGGGCGGGCTTCCAGCGGATCGACCACCGGTGCTGCCCGGTGCCGGTGGGGTCGAGACTCATGATCGCCATGTAGACGCACTTGAGCGCGGCGGCCTCGTTCGGGAAGTGCCCGTGGGCCTTGACCGCCCGCCGGATCCGGGCGTTCACGCTCTCGATCGCGTTCGTCGTGCAGATGATCTTGCGGATCTCGACGTCGAACCCCAGGAACGGCACGAACTCGGCCCAGGCGTTCTCCCAGAGCCGCACGATCGCCGGATACCGCTCACCCCAGGCCTCGCAGAACTCCAGGAACCGCTCGGTCGCCGCAGCCTCGGTGGGTGCGGTGTAGACCGGTCGCAGGGCCTTGGCGATCGCGTCGTAGTGCTGGCGGCCGGCGTAGCGGAAGCTGTTGCGCAGCAGGTGCACCACGCAGGTCTGGGTGATAGTGGCGGGCCAGACCGCGCCGATCGCATCCGGCAGCCCCGCCAGGCCGTCACAGACAACCATGAGCACGTCACCGACGCCGCGGTTACGGATCTCGGCGAGTACGTGCAGCCAGTACTTCGCGCCCTCGCCGCCGCTGCTGGGGTCCCCGACCCAGAGCCCGAGGATCTCCCGGCGGCCCTCACAGGTCACCGCGAGCGCGACATAGACGGGCCGGTTCGCGACCTTCCCGTCGCGGATCTTGGCTCTGGCGCACTTCGCGTGATCGGCGGTCCGGCGTGGCTCCCGGTCTCTGGTCCGCGACGGAGCAAGATCACTTGAATGTGATCTTACGCAGCTGCTCCCGCATCTGGACTCGGTCGAGATCCAGACGATTGAGGACGTCGGTGCCGGGGTGGTGGTGCTCGCCCGGATGACCGCGGAGGAGGGGGCCTGTCCGTGGTGCAGGCAGTCGTCAAGGCGGGTGCATTCGCGTTATGAGCGGCTGCTGGCCGACGCCCCGATCGCCGGGCGGGCAGTGCGGGTCCGGCTGCGGGTGCGGCGGTTCTTCTGCGCGAACCCCGAGTGCGCGGCGCGGACGTTCGTCGAGCAGCCGGACGGGCTTGCCGCGCCGCGCGCCCGGATCACCTCGCTGTTACGGGAGATGCTGACCGAAATTGCGCTGATGCTGGCGGGTCGGGCGGGAGCCCGGCTGGCGACCCGATTGGGCATGCCCACCAGCCGTGACCGGCTGTTGAGACTGCTGCACGGCCTGCCCGACCCCGAGCCCGCGACGCCGGCGGTGTTGGGGGTCGACGACTTCGCGCTGCGCCGCGGCCGCATCTACGGCACCGTGCTGATCGACGTACTCACCGGCGCCCCGGTCGACCTGCTCGCAGACCGGGAGACCGAGACCCTCGCGGACTGGCTGCGCACCCGGCCAGGTGTCGAGGTGATCTGCCGGGACCGAGCCGGCGGCTACGCCGACGCCGCCCGACAGGGCGCCCCGCAGGCGATCCAGGTCGCCGACCGGTGGCATCTGTGGCGGAATCTGGGTGAGGCGGTGGAGAAGGTCCTCCTCGCCCGCCGCGGTGTCCTGGCCGCGGCCAACCCTGTCCTACCGCAGGCTCCGGCCTCCGAGCCACGGGTGGTGCAGGCGGTCCCGGAGAAGCGGATCGTGACCCGGCTGCGCGAGAACTACCAGGCCGTCCAGCAGTTGCGGGCGCAAGGTATGTCGAAGGCGGCGATCGGACGCAGGCTCGGACTGCACCCGGCTACGGTCCGCAAGTTCGCCGACGCCACTTCGTCGCACGAGCTGACCGCCAAGACCGAGCAACGTGCACACCTGGTCGACGACTACGTCGAACACCTACACCGGCGCTGGAACGAGGGCGAGCGCAACGCCACAGCCCTGTTCCACGAGATCGCCGCACTCGGCTACCCGGGCGGCGAGCTGGCGGTGCAGCGCTACCTGCGCCGGTTCCGTCACGGTCGTGGCCATGCCCCGAGACCGGGTCCGAAACCCCCGACCGTCCGCGAGGTCACCTCGTGGATCATGACCCACCCCGATCGGCTGGCCACCGATGACGCTGTCCGGCTCGCCCGGCTACGCAAAGCCGACCCCGGCCTGGACAGGCTGACCGGCCACGTCCGCGGATTCGCCACGATGATGACCAGCCGCACCGGCCACGAGCTCGACGCCTGGGTCGACACGGTCGAGCTCGACGACATCGCTCCGATCGCCAGGTTCGCCCGCAACCTGCGCCGCGACCATGACGCCGTCCAAGCCGGGCTGACCCTCGAGCACAGCTCCGGACGGGTCGAGGGCACCGTCAACAAGATCAAAATGCTGAAGCGGCAGATGTTCGGCCGAGCCGGTTTCGACCTGCTCCGCACCCGCGTCCTCCACGCCCGCTGAGTCCAGACTCGCGCACCATCACGCGAAGTGCGCCAGAGCCCGGATCTTGACGTGGATCGCGTCGATGAAGATCACCGGGTAGACCGGGTCGAGTGGCCGGTTCTGCCACTCGACCATCGCCTCGATGACCTTGTCGGGTGATCGTCGAGATCGTCTGCCGGGACACCTGGGCGCCGTAGACCTCGGCCAGGTGAGCCTGGACCTCCCCGGTGGTCAGGCCCTTCGCCGACAGCGACAGCACGAGCTCGTCGACCCCGGACATGCGGCGCTGCCGCTTGGCGACGATCTTCGGGGTGAACGAGCCGTCCCGGTCCCGGGGCACATCGAGCTCGACCGGCCCGGCCTCGGTCAGCACGGTCTTCGACCGGTGACCGTTGCGAGAGTTCCCGCCGTCACGGCCGGCCGGGTCGTGGGACTCGTAGCCGAGGTGATCGGTGATCTCACCTTCCAGAGCGGATTCCAGGACCCGCTTGGTCAGCTGCGCGAGCAGACCATTCTCCCCGGTCAGCTCCAGCCCGTTCGCCCGTGCCCGGCCGGCGAGCTGGGCGATCAGCTGCTCATCGACAGGGTCCAGCCCGGCTGGGCCTGCACCCTCGGCCGGGCCGTCGGTTACCGCGTCGAGGTCAACCACCGGCTCGTCTGCCAGGTCTGTCATCGGGTCCACACTCCTTGATCGGAGTTACACCGATGTTCTTACAGCCCCCGGTCAGCAGCCCGTCGCTGTCGGATACGTGGAGCAGAACTGCTGTAGCTCGCTCGGCCCGCCGGGAGGGCTGGAGGTGAGGGAGGAGAATTGGCCGAGGGGGCTCTCGTCGATCGCTCTCTGGATTTGGTTGATCTTGACCGCTGTCCAGAGAGTGATGATGAGGAACGTGATGGAGGCAAGGCTGGTCAGCACGTAGGTGACCGCTCGGAGAGCCTGCATCGGACGTGACTCGCGAGACAGAGCCACCTGCCCCCGCGCAGGGGTAGCAGGAGGAGCGGGCCGAGGGCCGTACTGGCCCGGCGAGGTTGGATGGGTCACACAGGCTCATCGACGTCCGGTCCGGTAGTGCTACACGTACCGAGGCCGCCCCAACTACCAGACGACACAGGCTGGTCGTGCGTCGACCCCTTCACACTGAAGTGGCCGTGACCAGAGCCGTGCGACCCAGTGCGTGCAATTGGCGTGCAACTATCAGCGGTCAGCCACGGTCACTCGTAGGGTGTGCTGTCCACTGTTTTCGCAGGTCGGGGTCGAAGAGTCCCAGTCTGGCGAGGCCTTCCAAACTGGCTACGCGGGTTCGATTCCCGTCGCCCGCTCCACCATCTGACCAGCGGAAACGCTGATCCGGTCTGATCTTGAGACAGACTTCGTGCATCAAACGTGGTGCGAGTCGGTCCTACCGTTGACTGCATGGCAGGTCGTCAGCCCGCGAGTACAGCTCGCGCACGGGGCAGCATCACCAGGCTTCCGAGCGGCACCATCCGGGTACGGGTGTACGCCGGGATCGACCCGGTGTCCGGTCGCCGGCACTACCTCACCGAGCTGGTCCAGCCGGGCAAGAAGGCACAGCGCGAAGCCGAGGCCGTACGGGCCCGGCTGCTCGCCCAGGTCGAGGAGCGCCGGAACCCGCGGACGAACGCGACGGTCGACGAACTCGTCCGGCGGCACTTGGACCAGTTCGTAGGGGCGCCGAACACTCTGCAGATGTACCGCGGTCACGTGAAGAACCACATCTCGCCGCTGCTCGGAAGGATCAGCATCGGCCGCCTGGATCCGGAGATCCTGGACTCGTTCTACGCTGAGCTGCGCAGGTGCCGCATCCACTGCTCAGGCTCGGGGCTCGTTGACCATCGGACTCGCAAGGACCACGAGTGCGACTACCGATGCCGTCCACATCAGTGCAAGCCGCTGTCGGCGACGACGATCCGGCACATCCACTTCATCCTGTCCGGGGCCTACAAGCGCGCCGTTCGCTGGCGGTGGGTCGCGGTCAACCCTCTCGCTCAGGCCGAGCCGCCGCCGGCCCCGAAGTCGAATCCACGGCCGCCGAGCGCCGAGGAGGCCGCGCAGCTGCTCAACAAGGCGTGGGACGACCCCGACTGGGGCGCTCTGGTCTGGACGGCGATGACGACCGGCGCCCGCCGAGGCGAGCTGTGTGCGGTCCGGTGGGCATGGATCAACTTCGAGGAGGGCCGCGAGACGCTCTGGCTGCAGAGCGGGATTCGCAAGAGCGACGACGGTTGGGTCGAGGGCGACCTCAAGACCCACCAGCAGCGCCGGATCGCGCTCGACGCCGAGACCGTCGAGGTACTCAAGGATCTACGTGAGCGCTGCGTCAAGCGGGCCGAGATGCTCGGGATCGAGCTGGCTCCGGAAGCGTTCGTGTTCAGCACAGCGGCCGACGGCGCGACGTTTCCGACACCGGACAGCGTGACCCAGCGCTATGACCGGATGGCGAAGAAGCTCGAGATCGATACGACACTGCACAAACTTCGGCACTATTCGGCGACGGAGCTGATCGTCGGAGGGGTGGACCCACGGACTGTCGCCGGTCGGCTGGGACACCAGGGGGTCGGCAAAGTCGCGGTGAGTGGGTGCTGAGCTGCGACGACACGCGGTCGAGGTAGGGGTGCGGGCACGACCCTGGTGGTGATCATGGCGGTTCTCACGCCAGCCTTGATCATCGGAAGAGAGCCGTGCCCGCGCCTGCATCATTGTCGATCGCTGCCGTCGCCGATCAGGTGGGCGGGGTGGAGCTACCCGATCCGGTCGCGCTGGCTCCGAGACTGACCGATGCCCTGGCCGGGGTGGTTGACCCGCGCCGGCGTCGGGGGGTTCGACATGGGCTGGTCGTGGTGCTCACGGCCGCGGTGTGCGCGGTCGCGGCCGGGGCGCGCTCGTTCGTCGCGGTTGCCGAGTGGGTCGCCGACCTGCCGGTCGAGGTGGCTGCCGTGCTCGGGACCGACGTCCGATGCCCGTCGGAGTCGACGATTCGCCGGATCCTGGGCCAGGTTGACGCCGACCGGTTCGACGCCGCGATCGGCGCGTTCGTGCAGCGCCTGTGCGCGGCGACCGAGCCGGTCGGGCGGCGCCGGGTGCTGGCGGTGGACGGCAAGACCGTGCGCGGCTCACGAGGCCCCGCCGGTCCGGCTCGTCATCTGTTCGCGGTGATCGACCAGCAGACCCGGGTCGTGCTCGGTCAGCGCCAGGCGAACGCAGTCGCGGGCAAGGGCAGCGAGATCACCGCGTTCGCCCCGCTGCTCGACACCCTGCACGGCCTGGACCTGGCCGGGGTGGTGATCACCGCGGACGCGCTGCACACCCAGCGCGAGCACGTCGAGTACCTCGCCGGCCGTGGAGCGCACTGGGTGCTCACGGTCAAGGGCAACCAGCCCCGGCTACGCCGCCAGCTCGCCGGGCTCCCGTGGCGCGGCGTCGAGCCCGACCACCGCAGCGTCGAGACCGCGCACGGACGCCGGGAGATCCGCACGCTCAGGGTCGTCACCATCGCGGCCGGGATCGAGTTCCCGCACGCCCGTCAAGCCGTGCAGCTCATCCGCAAGACCCGCCCGGCCAACACCCGATCAGGCCGGAGGGCACGCTGGCGCACCGAGACCGTCTATGCGATCACCGACCTCGGTCCGCACCAGGCCCGTCCCGAGGAGCTCACCGGCTGGATCCGCGGACACTGGCAGATCGAGAACGGGCTGCACTGGGTCCGCGACGTGACCTTCGCTGAAGATCTCTCCACCGTGCGCACCGGTGCCGCACCGCAGGTCATGGCTGCGCTACGGAACCTGGCGATCAGCCTGCACCGTCTGGCCGGCGCCACCAACATCGCCGCCGCACTACGACATCACAGCCGCGACGCACTGCGGCCCCTCCAGCTCCTCAAGATCATCTGACTTTGCCGACCCCCTGGCTGGGACACGGTGACGGTGGAACGACGACGTTGAAGACCTATACGGCGTGGGTGTCCGAGGCGGATCAGCGTGCGGCGACCGGGTTGGGCACACGGATGCCGAAGCGACCCACACACGACGAGGAGAAGCGTCGGGCCACTCGCGTGTCGGAACATCCGTATGAGCATCTCGCGGACGCACTCACAGCGAGCGTCGGCTCCGGACAGCTCACCGTGGGTGATGCGCTCCCTCCGGCGGAGCAGATCGCTATCCAAGCCGGTGTCTCGTTGTCTACGGCGCGGCGGGCTGTCCGGCTGCTCAAGGACCGTGGAACCGTGGCTTCGGTCGGTGGTCGACCAGTTCTCACTGCGGCCGCGCAGGCCGAGGCTTTCGACGAGAGGATCGACGCAGCGCCACGGTGGGTGCGCACGGAGGCCGTCGACCCGGCCGGAAACACTTACTGGATGGCGACACTCCGAGGCCCAGGCGGCCTACGGTCTGGCGTGCGTATGATCTGCGGATCGCTCACCAACCCTGACGGTTTCCGCCAACACCTCATCGGGATAGCTCGAATCGAAGACCCGGCCGGGACTGATGCTGGCGATTCGTGGATCGGCCGATACGAGTTGGAGCTTCGCCCCGCAGCAGGTGGAGGCGAGGTTGTGGTGCTGCGCTGGTGACGTAATGTTCGCCTTGGCCGGATGTGGCACCCTGCTTGGGTCGATGCTCGGGCTTCGAAAGAGTGCCCGGGAGCTCGAGATCGACCGCTAAGCGGTAGAGGTTCCCTGTCCGTCGCTGTTGCGCGCGGGTGGCTTGATCATGTGTAAGTGTGCAGTTCCACCTTGGTTCACACAATCTTGGGCGACGTCATAAACGTGCCAGTAGAAGTCAATGTCGGGCTCGCTCGCGTCTACAGTTGACTCCACCGGTGTGAATTGCTGGAGGGGAGTGGAGCCAATGTCGTGAGAGAAGCCGTAGCCATCATCTGTGAGGACGATCAGCGGATTTTCTCCTGTCCACTCGACTCCGACTCGCAAGTCGTATTCACTGTTGCCGGTCTCTCTCGCGGTGGCGCGAATAAGTGCCATGAAGTCCGCGATACCGCATTCGATTGTCCTTGATTCGACTTGGTGGCCGCCCAGGAAGCCATCCCTGATTCGGTGCCCGCCGAGTGCGGCCGCGAGCGTGACCGAGCCGTCGTGGTGGATGCTCAGCCACGCTTCTTTCCAGCGAGCGCGTTCATCGGTTGCGGTGTTCGCGGCGACCCAGCGCCGCAGACCGGGTCGAGGGTTGAGGCGGTCGACGCTGGCGAGCGGGTGAATCCCGCTGCTGCTAGCGAACGTCAGAGCCAAGCCCTCGGTGTGGTTTATGACGTCGCGTGCCTGAGCCCGGCTCAGGCGTGCGCGAATATTGGGGACGCGAGGGTGTCCGACAGCCACCAGCCAGGCTCGCTCGGTGATGTCATGGCCTCTCGTGGACTCTGTGTACAAGTTGTCCAACGCCTCGGTGGCGTGGCGCCTTTCGTCGAACCGCGCCCGATACATCGCTTCGATTTGGCGTTCCTTCGTCCATACTGTGTCTGAATCGTTCCGGATGGGTGCGCCGAAGTATTCTCCTCGATGGATGAGGTGGGGCCCATCAATGCTCGGGGGGATCTGGACAGTGACTGCGCGATTGCCGTGTCCTCCGATCCGCTGTACATCGAGCCCGAACACCGGAGGGGAGATGGGATGGCGGTAATGGCGGCACTGCGCAGTGAGCGCTCGTACGTTTCGTCAAATTCACCGACATCGACCCGCTCTTCTGCGATCTTCTGGGATTCGCGAATGCCAAAGACGATTAGGCCGCCGCCGCTGTTTGCCATAGCGGCGATATCCTTGGGTAAATCTGTTTGGCGTATGCCTTTCGCTGGCGGGAGCTCGGACTTGAAATCCAATTCGCCAGTTTCTCTAACTCGATTTTGGACTGCGGAATCGAGTAGATCGTCGGTCAAGGGTCCAGGTGCTATGCCGAGGATGCGATGCAACGCGGTGAAGGTCATGAGCAGAGCCTAGTACTCCAGCCGCAGTTCGTGATGTTGGTTGCGCTAGGCTTCGATCTTGTGAAGGAAGAGGAGGATCTCGAGGCGTGGGCCGGTGGCCTGGACGGGCTGTTCGGGTTGGTGGCGGGCCGGTTCTTCCGGCCCGAGCCGCGGCGGCGGGCACGGGCGTATGTGCGTGGGTTGCTCGCACCGTTGGCCGGGAAGAACGGGTGGACGCTGGCCGAGGTCGCCGGCGACACGACCCCGGACGGCATGCAGCGGCTGCTCAACTCCGCGACCTGGGACACCGACGGGGTGCGCGATGACCTGCGCGACTACGTCGCAGAGCGTCTCGGTGAGCCCGGCGGGGTACTGATCGTCGATGAGACCGGGTTCCTGAAGAAGGGGACGAAGTCTGCAGGGGTGCAGCGCCAGTACTCGGGCACTGCCGGGCGGGTGGAGAATTGCCAGCTCGGGGTGTTCTGTGCCTATGCCACGAGCAAAGGCCGCACGTTGATCGACCGGGAGCTGTATCTGCCGAAGTCCTGGGTCGGTGACCGCGAGCGCTGCCGGGAAGCGGCGGTACCCGACGAGGTCGAGTTCGCCACCAAGGCGACGCTGGCCAAGAGCATGCTCGCCCGAGCCCTCGACGCCGGTGTCCCCGCGTCCTGGGTGGCCGCCGACGAGGCCTACGGACAGGACTGCAAGTTCCGTTCCTGGTGTGATGAGCTTCCCCCGGTTCGCCGGAGTGCGGGTTACCTGTCGGCGTCGCGCTGGGTGCGACGATAGTCGTCTTCGTACTCGTCGGGTGAGAGCCCGCCGAGGCGGGCCTGGATCCGGCGCGGGTTGTACCAGCCGTCGAGGTAGCGGATCAGGGCGTGCTCGGCGTCGCGGCGGGTTGTGAAGGTGGTGCCGGGCCAGTAGAGCAGCTCGATCTTGAGGGTGGACCACAGGTTCTCGGCGAGGGCGTTGTCGTAGCTGTCCCCTGTGGACCCGGTCGACGGGGCGACACCGGCGTCGACCAGGCGCTGGGTGAGTCGCAGCGCCGTGTACTGGGCTCCCTTGTCGCTGTGAAAGATCAACTGGCCGGGGCGCAGGTCCCGCGAGCGCAGGGCGTGGTTGAGCGCGGTGAGGACCAGCGCGGTCGTCGCACGGGGGTCGGTGGCCCAGCCGACGACCCGGTTGGAGAACGCGTCACGCACCGAGGCCAGCCACAACACGCCCTCGCCGGTGACGATCCGGGTCAGGTCGGCCACCCAGACGCGGTTCGGCGCGGTCGCGGTGAAGTCGCGTTCGAGCAGGTCCGGCGCCGGCCGGTGGGCGGGGTTCTGCCGGGTCGAGCCGCCCTTCCAGCCGCGGCGCAGGTGGGCGCCCTGTAGGCCGTGCTCGCGCATGATCCGCTCGACGCGCTTGCGGCCGACGTGCACGCCCTGGCGGCGCAGCTCGAGCCAGACCCGCGGGGAGCCGTAGGTGGTGGCGAACTCGCTGATCGAGCGGATCTTCACGATTTGCTCGAGCAGGACGGCGTCGTCGAGCTGCCGCTGCGATGGTGACGCGCGGCGGGCGCGCCAGTCGTAGTAGGTCGAGGCCGCGATGTTCAGGACCCGTAGTACGAGACCGACGGGGAAGTCATGGGCGTCGACGAAGCTCATGACCACCTCCGGGTCGGGCCGATCTCGCTGGCGAAATAGGCGCTCGCCGCGCGCAGGACCTCGTTGACCCGCCGCAGCTCGGCGTTCTCCTTCGCCAACCGCCGGTTCTCGGCGAGCATGTCGGTCGACGGCCGATCATCGCGCTCGCCCTTGTCGGCCTCCGCTTGGCGGACCCAGTTGCGCAGGGCCTCGTGATGCACCCCGAGCTGCTGCGCGAGCCCGCGGAACGTCGGGCGGGGGTCGGACTCCCGATACAGCCGGACCGCTCGTTCGCGCAGCTCATCGGGGTACTTCTTCGGTGCGGGCACCAGTGCCTTCCTTCCTGGTTCTCAAGATCGAACCAGTGTTCAGACACTCCGGCAAAGCGGGGGAACCTCACGAGCAGCGCCGGATCGGCTATGTCGTTGCCGTACCGCGTAGCCAGTCCATCCCGCTCTCGCCCGGTGCCGACCTCACAGCTGACATCGCTGGGTTGGTCGGGTCACGACGTGCTGATGACCTGGTCGCACGGGCCCCAGAGCAGGCGTGGAAGCGCCGCTCTGCCGGGCCCGGAGCCAAGGGCGAGCGGCTCTATGACTGGGCGGTGGCCGGCCTGCACCCGCCCCCGGATGCGCCCGCTGGGTGGGGACGCTGGCTCTTGGTCCGGCGCCAGATCCTCACCGACACCCAACTCGAGTCCGGTATGGAGCCGGAGTTGGCCTACTACCTGTGCGCCGGCCCGCCCGGCACCACCGACGACGACCTCATCCGGGTCGCCGGCGCCCGCTGGGCGATCGAGGAGTGCTTCCAGACCGCGAAGAACGAGGTCGGGCTCGACCAGTACCAGGTCCGCCGCTACGACGCCTGGTACCGCCACATCACCCTGGTCATGCTCGCCCACGCCTACCTCTCGGTCACCGCGGCGATCGCCCCAAAAGACCTGGTAACGGGCTCATCCCGCTCACCCTCGCCGAACTCCGACGTCTCCTGGCGCCCCTGATCCACACCCCCGCCCGGGCCGTGGGCTGGGCCTGGTCGATCTGGCGCCGCCGTCACCAACACCGAGCCCGCGAAAGCCACTACCGACGAAGACGGATCAGATAACAAACTGCGGCTGGAGTACTAGTACTGCAACGGCAGATGCGGCGTGTCGTGAGAGGCTGACGGCCGTTCGGCGGTGATGATCACCGCGTGGTTGATCTTGCCGGGTGGGTGGCCTCGTTGGACGCGGTGGTGGAGCTGATCTCGGGCCGTTTCCGCAGGGCCGAGCCGCGTCAGCGGGTCGGGACCTATCTGCGGGGGTTGTTGGCCGGGCTGGAGCGCAAGAACGGCTGGACCCTCGCCGAGCATGCGGGAGCGGTGTCGCCGGACGGGATGCAGCGGCTGCTGCGCACTGCGGGCTGGGACGTCGAGGGTGTCCGGGACGACTTGCGCGGCTATGTCCTCGAGCACCTCGGCTACGCCGCGAGCGGTGTGTTCATCATCGACGAGACCGGGTTCATCAAGAAGGGCGTTCGCTCCGCTGGGGTGCAGCGCCAGTACACCGGCACGAGCGGGAAGATCGACAACTGCCAGCTCGGAGTGTTCCTGGCCTACGCCTCGGACAGGGGCCGGGCGTTGATCGACCGAGAGCTCTACCTGCCGGTCTCCTGGACCGAGGACCGTGAGCGCTGTCGGCGGGGCAGATGTCCCCGACGAGGTCGAGTTCGCGACGAAGCCGCAGCTGGGGACGGCGATGCTGGCCCGCGCCCACGAAGCCGGGGCACTCACGCCGACGTCGTGGGTGAGCGCGGACGAGGCCTACGGGCAGAACCCGGCTTCCGCGACTGGCTGTCCGAGCGGGAGATCCCGTTCGTGCTGGCCACCCGCAACGACGACATGTTGACCAGCCCCGACGGCAACCGCCGGCCCGCGAAGGTCCTGGCGACCATCGCCGGAGCGCGGGACCCCGACACCGGCAACGACGGCTGGGAGCGACGCGCGATCGGCCCGGGCGCACACGGGATGCGGGTCTACGACTGGACCGCGGTCGCGCTCGACACCGACGGCCTCCCGGCAGGCTGGGGGCACTGGCTGCTGGTCCGCCGCCAGACCGAGCCTGCCGAGGGCAAGACCGTCCGTGAGCTGGCGTTCTACCGCTGCGCAGCCCCGGCGACCACGCCGCTGCGGGAGTTGGTCCGGGTCGCCGGGGCGAGGTGGGCCATCGAGGAGTGCTTCCAAACCTCCAAGAACGAAGCCGGGCTCGACCAGTATCAAGTCCGGTCCTGGCGGGCCTGGCACGCCCACATCACCCTCGCCATGCTCGCCGCGGCCTACCTCGCCGTCACCCGCGCCACCGAACACACCCGCGAGCCGGAAAAGGGGGATCCTCAACTGGCCATCGCCGGCTGATCCGGTTGTCGGCCAACGAGATCCGCCGCATCCTCGCTGCACTCTCCTTCGCCCCACAGGCCTGCATCGACCACGTCATGCACTGGTCGACCTGGCGGCGCGAACGCCAACACCAAGCCCGCGCCTGCCACTACCGTCGCCGCGGCGAACGACCACCGGCCTGATCAACTGCCGTTGCAGTACTACCTGCCCAACGCGGCCAACGACTTCATCTTCGCCGTGATCGGTGAGGAGCTCGGCCTGCTCGGCGGCCTCGCGGTGCTGGCCCTGTACGGCGCGCTCGGCCGGATCGGACTGCGCATCGCCGCCCGGACCGGGGACCCGTTCCTCCGCATCGTGTCCGCCGCCACCGCGACCTGGTTCGTGGCACAGGCCGCGATGAACGTCGGCTACGTCGTGGGCCTCCTCCCGGTGACCGGGCAGCAGCTCCCGCTCGTGTCGGCGGGCGGGACCGCGTTGGTCAGCTCGATGTTCCTGCTCGGACTGCTGGCCAACGCCGCCCGCCTCGACGGTGTACCGCCGGTCAGCCCTTGGCCTTGGCGGTCCGGCGCAGCCGGGTGTTGACGAACTCGCCCATCCCCCACCGGCCGAGCTCACGACCGAAGCCGGACCGCTTGACGCCGCCGAAGGGGAGCCCGGGCAGCGTGGTGCCGTGCTCGTTGACGTAGGCCATGCCCACCTCGAGCCGGTCGGCGACCACCTGTGCGCGGTCGATGTCGCTGCCCCACACCGATCCGCTGAGGCCGAAGCTCACGTCGTTGGCGAGCGTGACGGCCTCGTCGACCGAGTCGACGCCGTAGACGACGGCGACCGGGCCGAAGATCTCCTCGGAGTAGGCGTCCATGTCCTGGGTGACGCCGGTCAGCACGGCCGGACGCATGAAGGCGCCGTCGCCGTCGAGCGCGCCGCCGCCGGTGTGGAGGGTGGCACCCTGCTCGACAGCCCGCTCGACCTGCCGGACCACGCCGTCCCGCGCCCCGACCGAGGACAGCGGGCCGACCTGGGTGTCCGGGTCCGTGGGATCGCCCACCTGGACCGACTCGAACGTCCGGACGAGCACGGAGACGAAGTCGTCCACCTTGTCGTTCGGCACGATCATCCGCTTCGGGGAGTTGCAGGCCTGGCCGGCGTTCATCAGCCGGGCCTTGGCGGCGACCGTGGCGGTCCGCTCGAGGTCGCCGTCGTCGAGAACGATCATCGGATCGGAGCCGCCGAGCTCGAGGACGGCCTTCTTCAGGTTCCGCCCGGCGGTCTCGGCCACCGAGGCCCCGGCCCGCTCGCTGCCGGTCAGCGAGATGCCGCGCACGCGCGGGTCGGCGATCATCTCGGCGATCTGCTCGTTCGTCGCGAACACGTTGATGTAGGCGTCGGCCGGCACACCGGCGGTGTGGAAGATCTCCGCCATGACCTCCGAGGAGGCCGCGCAGATCGGGGCGTGCTTCAGGATGATCGTGTTGCCCACCATGAGGTTGGGCGCGGCGAACCGGGCCACCTGGTAGTAGGGGAAGTTCCACGGCATCACCCCGACCAGCAGGCCGACGGCCTCGGTCTCGACCAGGGACTCCGCGGCGCCCTGCGGATCGAGCACCTCCTGCTGGAGCAGGTCCGGCCCGTGCTCGGCGTACCAGCGGTAGATCGCGGCCGCGAGCTTGACCTCGCCCGCGGCCTCCTTCATCGGCTTGCCCATCTCGGTCGCGATCAGGGTGGCCAGCTCGTCCCGGCGGGCCTCGTAGGCCTCGGCGACCCGGGTCAGGATCTGCGCACGCTCGGCCACCGGCGTGCCACGCCATCCGGCGTAGGCCCCGTGCGCGCGGCCCAGGACCTCGGCCACCCCCGCAGCGTCGAGCTCGGGGAACTCCTTCTCGGTCCGGCCGGTCGCCGGGTTCGCCGTCACGTAGGCAGACATGGATACGGTCCCCTTCCTGTCGCGGACACGGGCTGCCGCCGCTGCTGCTGAAGCGGTGGGCTCCGCCCGGACTACGGCACCCGTGCCGGCACCCGGAACGCGCCGCGCACTCCGACGGCGCCCGTCCCCCGCGGATTGCCCGGCCGGGCCGCCGGGCAAACGTCGGCCGGGCCACCGCCGTGACGATCACCGGGGCCCGCACCGCACCCGGGCCGGCGCGCGGCGGCCGACGCCGGCCCGGAGCACCGTCAGGCCTGGACGGTGGGCAGTTCTGCCACTCCCGCGATCGGCTGGTTGTTGCCGCCCTCCAGGACCCGTACCGCCGAGACCCACCCGTCCCCGTGCGCACTACTGATCTTGACCCACCAGAAGTTGACCGCGTTGCCCTCGGTGACCGAGCCACCGGCGCACTGGCCCAGCGCGGTGTAGGAACCCGCCGGGCAACGGCGTCCCGATGATGTTGTTCGGCCCCAGCACCGACACCCCGCGCCTCAGGTTCGTCCCGGCCGCGACCGGCACCGTGCGCGGTGGGGCCGTGGCCGGTGCCGTGGGTGGGGCGGCCTGCGGGTCTGCGCTCATCGTCGTCGTCCTCTCCGACGTACCCGGCGCCGCCCCGGGAGCGGGACGGCGCACACCGTGCGGTGCATCCCGTGGCCTCGTGCCGATCTCCGGATCCGCTACGTGCGACCCGCCGCCACCACCCGTCCGGCGGCGGCCCCGTCCCTGTCCACGGCTCCGGCTCGCGGGGTGCTCACCGCGTCCCGGCCCGAGGCTCGTAAGGCCCCGCGCACGGCCGCGCGCCGCGCCGCGATCTCGGGGTCCGGCCCGGGCGACGGCCCGATCACACCGTCCGGCGGGGCGGGGACACGCGGGGCGGGGAGCCGCCCATTCCTCATGAGCGCTTGTACGGCGTCGGGCGGGCCCCGGAGGCGTGCGTCGTCGGGGGCCGGGTCCACCACAGATCCGCGTACGGCCGCGGCCGGGGCACCCGCACCGTGGTCTCCAGGTCGGACCCCGCCGCCGGTGGCGACCCACGGCGCCGGGGCAGCACGGCGGCCCCGAGTGCGGGCTGCTCGTGGTGCAGGTCCAGCACCGGGATCGCCGCGAGCCGGCGTCCGGCCCGGTCGGCGACCTTCCAGCCTCCGTCGACCACCACCGTGACCAGCACCGGCTCCCGGCGCGCGTCGAACGCGCCGGTGACGATCAGGTGACTCGACCGCCCGGACTCGACGAACACCCGTCGCGGGCGCTCCGGGACCGGCCCCGTCCCGGTGGCCTCGACGATCAACGGCGAGACCCGCATCAGCTCGAGTGCCACGGCACCGAGCAGTTCCAGGTCGACCGGCGGCGGGCCGTCGGAGAAGCCGTCGATCACCAGTCCGCTGGCCGGGTCGACCAGCGCACCGGCCCGCAATCCGATCGACCGCTGCCACGGTCGCGGCGCGAGCAGCGACCGCAGCAGGCGCGCCGACGACGCCCCGGGCACCCGTCCCGGCCCGTCCGGGGGCTATGCCCCGTGCCTCCAGACGCGGTTCACGCCGTGCGGGTCGCCGCGTGCGGGACAGACCCCGGCTCGCCGGCGTCGGTGACGACGGCCGAGCGGGGTGCGCCGTCGTAGAAGTGGTCGACGATCATCCGCAGGTCACGCCGGGCCATCGCCAGGTTGGCCTGGGCGCGGTTAAGCGCCAGGTGGAAGAACAGCGTCTCCCCGTCGCGCGACGCGACCGGCCGGATGACGTGGTACTGGGCGCTCAGGGTGATCAGGATGTCGTCGATCGGGTCCTGGATGCCCAGCCTCGCCAGGACGTCGAGCTCGGTACGCACGAGCTCGGTGTTGCCCGCCGCGGCGACGTCGAGGTCGAACCCGGGACTGCCGCCCCGCGCCCCGAGGGTCAGCCCGCTCTCGTAGTCGATCAGGGCGACGGCGAACGTCCCCGTGATCCTCGACGCGGCATCCAGAGCCCAGTCGATGCTGCTCACGCCTGGCACCCTCCTCGTGCAGTCGCCAGTGGACCGTGAACGGTCACGCGGCGGGATCGGTGTGCGGGACGGAGCCGTTCGCACCCACGGCGCCCGGGGATCGGCGCGGTGACCACGGCTCCACCCTCGATCGTGCATTCCGAACCACCGGACGCAAAGGACTGAACGGCCAAACTTAAAGGTTTGACCACACGACGGTCGAACGTCCACTGACGACAGAGCGTGGTCGGCGCACCGTCCGATGAGGAACTCGCGCGGGCAGGCCGGACCCGCCCTGGCCGGGTGGGTCGGCCCGGGTGGGTCGGTCGGTGGGCTGCGGCGGGGGCTCAGTCGATGGCGTGGGCGATCTCGACGGCCCGGGCCAGGGTGGTGATCTTCTCGTCGAGCGTGTCGCCGGCGGGGTAGAGCCGGACGATGTCGACGCCGGTGTCGCGCCAGGTCTGCAGCCGTTCGCGTACGCGCTGTTCGGTGCCGATCAGCGTGGTCGCCAGCACCATCTCGTCGGGCACGAGCGCGGCGGCGCCGTCACGGTCGCCGTCCTGCCAGCGCTGCCGGACCTCGCCGGCGACCTCGGCCCAGCCCTGGCGGCTGTAGGCGCTGTTGTAGTACTAGGGAGGCTGCGCTCAGCGCACGTCGCTGGCCGCTACCCGATCGGCCATGACCGTGGGTGGTCATGACCCATAGGCTGGCCACATGGACGAGATGCTTACCGTCTCCACGGCGACGCCGACTCGCGACGTCGCCGTCCGGCTCGCCCGATCGGCGATCTCGGCAGGTCTCGCGGCGGGTGGACAGATTGTCGGTCCGGTTGCATCGGTCTTCTGGCACGGTGGCGAGTTCGGCGAAGGTGAGGAGTGGGTGGCTTCTTTCAAGACGACCGCCGCTCGCTACGACGAGCTGGAGGCGCACCTCATCGAGCACCACGAGTGGCAGAACCCCGAGGTGACAGCCGTCCCGCTGGCCCGCGCGTCAGCGGCGTACGTCGAGTGGGTGGAGCGCGTCACCGCGAAGTAGCTCCTGCACTGCGGGGACGTCGCTGTGCCGCTGTCCGAGTCGCTCGGCGACCTCGGTGAGCCGTTGCCGCGGTCGGACCGAGGCGACGTTGCCCATCACGTGCAGGCTCGTCGCCACGGTCTCGGCGGCTTGTTCGACCTCGCCGGCGTCGGCATAGCTCTGCGCGAGCCAGGAGGAGTAGAGCGCCTTGTCTCGCGCGTGCACGTCGCTGTACCGGCCGAGCGCACTCTCCAGGACGGGGACGGCGCGCAGCGGGCGGCGGAGTTCGGACCAGCAGCGGCCGGTCATGATGGCCAGCTCGTCGGCGTCGATCCACGCGGCGTAGTCCGGGGTGCGTGCGTCGGCGACGGCGTGCGCCTCCTCGGCGACCCCGAGGCACCGGGCGGTGGTGTCGGCGTCGCCGTCGAGAGCGAACGTCCACGCCGCTCGGGAGTAGAGCAGCGCTCGGACACCGGGGTCGACGCCGTCCTCGCCGGCGGTTTGGACCGACTTCTCCGAGATCGAGCGGGCCGGCTTGCCGAGCGTGATCAGCTGGTAGGCGTGGAAGGCGAGTGCGTTGCCGGCCAGCCCGGGGTCGCCGGACTCGACCGCGGCGGCGTGGCTGCGGCGGAAGTGCTCTCGGGCGAGGTCGTGCCATCCGGCATCGAAAGCGGCCCAGCCGGCCTGCTGGGACTGTTCGGCGTGCACGGCGAGCAGCGCGCGGTGGACCGCGTCGCGAGCAGTGCCGCCCTGCAGGATGCGCGCGGAGAGTTCCGCCTCGGCGTTGTAGAGCTTGTACGTGTCGGCTCCGCCGAGAGTGTCGTCGAGCCGGCGCAGGCTCGTCAGCCGGTTGGTGAGGTCGGTGGCGACCTCGATCGTCGAAGTGCTCGAGCTGGTGTTGCCGAGCACGCTGCCGAGCAACCCGGAAAGTGCGAGCGATCCGCTCGCCCGCAGGAAGTCACGTCGCAGCACTGAACTGTCACCGTCCCAGCCGTCTGAGTCCCGATCGGACGTCGTCGACGCTAGGGAGATGGGGTCGGCAGCAGCAGGGCATCCACCCGGCATTCCCGTGGCAGGCCGTGTGACGGTCGGCGCACGCCGGGTGGACGGAACGGGAGCGCCTAGCTGGTCGAGCAGGCGGCGGTACACGGCCTGGGGCCGTTGAACGGCTCCGGTTTCCCATCGGCCGACTAGGCGTATGTCGAGTTTGGTCCCGCGCTCCTCGTTCGTCGTGAACGCGAGGCGGATGACCTGGTCGACGAGGTCCTGCTGCGTCCATCGCTGGACCTCGTCGCGCCACCGGCGTAGCTGGTCGCCCCAGGGCTCGTCGCTGTCGTCCGGATACACGCCGGCGGCCACCCCCGATCGGTCGTCGGTCCAGTGTGCCCGCCGAATGCCCTGCGCTACCAGGGTTCTGACCTGCTTTGTTCCGCCGTGCACCGCAATCGTCTACGTCATGAACAGCAGTGCACCACAGCCACGGGACCCCGGGGCCGAGTTCACGGAGCTGCGCGAGCTGACCCGAGAGATGGCCGAGCGGGTCGAGCGGCTCAGGCGTCGTCGGCGTCGGGACCTAGCCGACGCTCGATGGCGTCGATCCGTCGAACGAGCGCAATCACGTCCGCCTTGAGCGAGTCCAGCTCGGCGAGCACGGGGTCGTCGGCGTCGGGGTCGTCGACCTGGTCGCCATCGAGGATCCGGGCAATCTGATCGCCCGGCCAGCCGAGCGCTTCGGAGACCGCGGTGAGGGTGCGAGGGCTCCGCCGGCGCGGCTGAAGGTTGTGCTGCAGCTCCCGGACGGTCATCAGGGCGACACCCGCGCGGGTCGCGAGCTCGGCCTGCGTCATGTCGAGCTCGGCCAGCCGAGTCTTGATCGCCTCGGCGACGGCGTCCCAGTCCTTGGCCACGCGCACCTTCCTGTCGTTCCAGCAGGCGGGACCTGCTGATTTCGGTGCCGAGGCTAGCGGTGACGACTCCGGTCGGGCCATCGAGCCGCAGGATCAACAGCCTAGGACTAGTTTTAGCAGCTAATATTGGTGCTATAGTTAGCGCATGGCGAATCTACGAGAGGGAGGCAGGCGATGAGCAAGCTGGAGCCGGTGGCCGTGACGGCGGCGCCGAGGTTCTACAGCGTCGCGCAGGTCGCGGCGATGTTCGGGATGTCGACGATGACGGTCTACCGGGCGATAGCGGCGGGGGAGTTCCCGGCGGTGAAGGTCCGGGGGCGGCTGATCATCCCGGCGAAGGCGATCGAGGCGATCGCGGACCTGGCGGTCGCCGAGCAAACCGTCGTCGATGCATCCGGCTGGGCGCCGGCGCAGCGGGGGAGTACCGGGTGATGGGCGGCGTCGGTGTGGTGCTGCTGGTCCTGGTCGCGGGGGCGGTCATCTGCGCGAAGGCGCGCTCGGCGGCGGGCGCTGCGGCGTTCACCGTGATTGCTGCGGTCGTGTTCGTGGCGACACCGGTCGGGCAGGGCGTACCGGATGCAGTGGCGACTTTCATCTCGGCGTTCGATCAAGCTGCGACTCCGGCCCTCAACCGGACGCCGGCCGAGCACGCCTCGACCGGGGGCGGTGCCGGATGACGGCCACCGCGGATCGAATCGACGTATCGGCGCTGTCCTGTCCGGGCTGCCAACAGTCGGTGACGGGCGAACCGCCCACTGGCTGGCCAGACCGGGCGGGGCGGCCGCTGGAGTTCTCCCACCGCGACGGATCCGTGCTGTGCCCGGATGACCGAGGCCGGGTACCTGAGCCGGTCGAGGTGCGCCGATGAACGCCGCGGGGGAGCGGGCCTCCAGCGGAGTGCTGCTCGTCGACCTCGATCGACGGCTCGCCGGCTTCACGGCCCGCACCGTCCGGTTGCAGGTCCTCGTCAATCACGACTCCCAGCGCTCGGGCCACTGCCCGACGTGCCGGTGGGCGGTGGACCGGGGCCGGCCGGGGTGCCCGTCCTACGCAGTCGCGCTCTGCCTACTGGAGAACCGCCCACTGCCGTCCTGGCTGGCGCACCTGGCCGACCAGCTACCGGGCGCACGAATCCGAGCCGAGAAGCCAGGCGATGACGCCCGCCGCGCCGAAGAGGACGCAGCGGCCGGTCTCTTCCCGGCACCCCGACGAGTCCGGCCGAGAGGAACCGGGACATGACGAGGCAACTACACGACCACATGAGACGGCCCGGCGACGGGTTCTTGGCGGGACACAGCCGCCGGGCCGCTCTCCCCGCGCATCAGCAGAAGGCAGGAGAGGAACCGATGGTAGAGCGAGACGACGACCGTTGGCGTGCCCGTGCGGCGTGCCGGTCGGTGGACCCCGAGAGGTTCTTTCCTACGGCGGACGTCGGCGCCTTGTACGACCGCGAGGTGGCCCGCGCGAAGCGGGTGTGCCGCCGCTGCCCGGTGCAAGCTGTCTGCAGGGAGTGGGCGATCGCCTATCTCCCGCACGGCGTGGCCGGCGGGATGAGTGAGGAGGAGCGCCGCCGCGCCCGTCGGGCGTCGGCCCGCCGGGTCCGTCGCGCCGAACTGGGTACCAACGGTCCCGCCCCGGTCCTCCGCACCGACCGGGCACACATCATCGCTGCCGGTCGGGCAGCGCTGGCCGAGGGCGTCGACCGCGAGGAGATCGCCCGCACGCTTGGAGTGACTCGCCGGACCGTGGATCGCTGGGCCGCGACCGTCACCGCTTCGATCATCGGTGGTGGTCGGTGATGGGCCTGTTCGACGTGTCCCCGACGACGACCGCTGCCGGCAGGATCCGCGAGCTGGTCCGCCGTATCGCGGTCGACGTGTTCGACGCGACCGAGGTCGAGATCCCGATTCCCGGGTTCACGGTGTTCACCGACCGCAAGCTCGATGACCCTCTGGCCGGTCTTCGCGCCGCGCTGCTGCTGCGCAACGTCGGCGAGGCGCAGCTCTACGAGTACGCACGCACGGCCCGCGCCGCCGGCCGGTCATGGGACGAGGTCGCAAAGGCCCTGGATCTGTCCACCGACGGGCTCGGCTCCGCGGGCGAGACGGCCTTCGACTGGCTGGTCGTCGGACGCGTGCCCGAACCGGCCCCGGAGGAGGTCCGGTCGTTCCGGACTCCCTCGGCGTACTGGCGCTGCGGCGCCTGCGACCAGCTGATCACCGATGACGGGCCGTTCGAGTCGCATCCGGACGACCAAGAGGGCGGTCACTCCCGTGGATGCGCACGACACCTGCAGGACATCGCGGCGTGGTGCGAGCGAACGGGGAGGACCGACTGATGGCGGCGTTGTTCCGTGACCTGCGCGTCAGCGAGCAAGTCCTGTGGCGAGCCCGCCTCCAGCGGCTGATTCGTCGCTGCGCGAAGGAGGGGCTGTGGACGAAGGAGATCCGGGAGCAGCCCGCCGGGTCCGAAATCGGGGTCTGGGCGCTGGACAAGCCCCTGCTGGGGCTGCGCGCTGCACACCTGATCCGTGAGGCGGCGATCGAGCAGGTCACGCTGCACGCCTTGCAGGCGCGCGGCGCAGGCTGGTCGTGGGATGAGATCGGTGCCGCGATGGGCCTGCCGACCGGCGGTGGGGATCCGCGCGAGGACACCGCGTACGAGTGGATCGTCGAGGGCCGTGACCCGGATCGGGCGTCGCGGGAGAAGGTGGGGTTCCCGCAGACCCGCTGGCGCTGCGGCTGCTGCGAGCGCGAGATCGAGGACGCGGGCCCGTTCGGGTCGTCGCCGGTGTGCCATGAGTACGGCCACGCCGACGACTGCGCGCGCTGGGACGAGTCCGTCCGCGAGTGGGGCGCCGCTCGTCACCGCCAGTTCAGTGGGCGGGGTGATCAGCGATGATCGCCATGCTGGCCACGGTCGGGACGACCGTGCTGTTCTTGACCGGGTTCGCCCTGGCTGCCGCGTTCGCTTGGGCACGCGGTGCCCGTCTGCTGGCCGCCGGGCTCGGCCTGCTTGCCGCCCTGCCGGCGGCGACCCTGCTGCAGACCCTGGCGTGGCCGGCGTTCGCCGCCGCCGGGCTGATCGTGGCAGCGATCGTGTGGCATCGGTGGTCGCGGTCTTCGGCGACGGTGTCGCGGTGGGCGTCTCGGTCGCGCCGCAAAGTCGGTGTGGCGTCGTCGCTGGACGTGGTGCGTCACGCGGGGACGCTCGCGGTGCGGCGACGCACGAGCACAGTCCGCCCGTCTCTGGCCGGTCTGCCCTGGATACAGCGGGTGCGGCTGGCGACCAGCGAGGCAGCAGTCGAACTGTGCCGCACCGGGGCGCTACGGGTGTGGGCGCTGGTCGAGGACGTGGTGATCGTCGTCGGCGGCCCGCGGACCGGGAAGACCGGATGGCTGGCCGGGCGGGTCCTCGACGCCCCGGGTGCGGCGTTGGTGACCTCGACCCGGACGGATCTGCTGGATCTGTGCGGGCCGCTGCGTGCGGGCCGGGGGCCGGTGGCGGTGTTCAACCCCGCCGGCCTCGGCGATCGGCCCTCGACGATCACGTTCGACCCGCTGACCGGCTGCGGCGATCCGGTGACGGCCACTGAGCGGGCCACGGACATGCTCGCCGCGGTGGCGTCCGGTGCGGGTGGGGATCGGGAGTTCTGGGACGGCCAGGCCCGCCGCGTGTTGGCTGCGTTGCTGCACGCGGCGGCGTTGGGCGGCAAGGCGATGGCCGAGGTCCTGGGGTGGGTTGCGGATCCGGATACGGCGGGGCGTGAGGTGCCGGCGTTGTTGCGGCGCTCGGGGGTCACGGCGTTCGAGCAGGACGCGATGCAGTTCCTGACCACCAACGAGCGCACCCGTTCGTCGATCACCTCGAGTGTGATGCCCGCGCTGGGGTGGCTGACCCATCCGGCCGCTGCCGCGGCGGCCGAGCGAGGGGAGGGCTTCGACGTCGCCCGCCTACTCGAGGAGCGCGCCACGGTGTTCCTGCTCGGGGCGGAGGAGGCCCAGACCGCACCGCTGGTGTGTGCGCTGACCGGGCACATCGCCCGCGAGGCCCGCCGCCTCGCGGCCGGGCGCCCGGCGGGTCGCCTCGACCCGCCGCTGGGGTTGTTCCTCGACGAGGCCGCGTTGATCTCGCCGGTGCCGTTGGAGTCGTGGACGGCGGACATGGGTGGTCGCGGGGTGACGATCGTGTGTGCGTTCCAGTCCCGTGCGCAGTTGTTGGCGCGGTGGGGCGAGCACAAGGCGGCGACGATCCTGAACAACACCGCCGCGGTGATGATCTTCGGTGGGACGCGGGACAAGTCCGATCTGGAGTTCTGGTCCACCCTCGCAGGCGACCGGGACGAGAAGGTCGCCACGACCGACGAGCACGGCCGGGTCGCCTCGCGCAGCGTGCGGAAGGCGCCGGTGCTGGCGCCGGCGCAGATCGCGAACCTGCCCGCCGGGCGGGTCGTGGTGATCCGGCGCGGGATCGCGCCGGTGATCGGGCGGGCCCGGATGGCGTGGCGCCGTCGCGATGTCCGCCGCCGCGCCTGCGGCCTGGCGCGGGTCGAGGCCGAGTCCCGCCGGCATCACCGCCGTGAGGCGGTCCGGACGTGGGCCGATCTGCAGGTGGAGCGGGTCCTGGTGGTGCTGGCGCGGCGGTGGCCTGACCGGTTCGGGGAGGCCGCGGCGCGGGTGCGGTCGTCGAACGCGATGTTCGCCGAGCTGCGCGCCATCCGCAGCGCCGACCAGCCCGAGGACCGGCCGGCGCTGATCGAGCCCGCCGATGGTCCGTACGAGGGTGACGGACAGGAGCCGCAGCGATGAGCGCCGGGGACTACGAGCTGCTGACCCCGGGTGAGGCCGTGGATCGGCTCGCGGCCGACCTGCCCGGTGGCCGGGCGGACGCCGAGCAGGTCATCGCCTCCTACCTGCGGGACGCCACCGGCAACTACGGACGGCCGTCGGAGGGGTGGCGACTCGATGAGTTCGATCTCGACGACGCCCGGGCGCGGTTCGGGTGGGTCGACTTCCCCGGTGGGGAGACCGTCGCCCGAGCGCGGGCTCGTGCCGAGGGGATCGCGGTCGTTGCGGTGCGGGAGGCCGCCGGGACCTCGGCGATCACCGACCGCGAGCGGCTGGAGGGGCTGCACTCGGATGCCGAGATGTGGGGCTACCGCGCCAATCCGGTCGGACTCGATGAGCTCACCACCACCGCCGGGTGCGAGCCACAGCCACGCCTGGTGGCCGTCGGCCGGGACGGGCGGGAGCGCTCGCACCGCGAGGCCACCGCCGCCCACGACACCCGCATGCGCGCCGCAGAAGCCGCGGCCGAGGCCGCCGCGCTGAGCCAGCACCAGGAGCACGGCGAAGACACCTACGCCGACGACACCGACGAATCCGATTGCGATGACGAGCAGGGCCGAGTGAGCGCCCCGGATCATGCCCGCGACGATGCGCCGGCCGAGGTCGAGACCGATGAGCGCGGGGATCGCGAGCGGGTCCTCGACGAGGGCCCGGGTGCGTTCGTGGGCGGGCTGTGGTTCACCCCGGACGAGGACGCCGATGGCGGGGTGCGGCCGTTGACCGAGGCCGAGATGCGCCACTTCTCCCACCTGGTCCAGCAGTCCCAGGTCGACGCCGTCGCAGGAGAGCTCGACCAGGAACCGGCCACCGGGCGACCTGCAGTCGGGACCACCGACGCTGATGCCGGAGCCGATGCGGCGGGGTGGGAGCGGTGAGCGGGCCCTCGCACCCAGCCCACCCCGACCCGGGTTCCGCCGAGGCCGGCGGGGCCCTGGCCGGGCTGGCGCGGGAGGTCGAGGTGCTGCGCCGGCAGGTCGCCGAGCTCGAGCCGCTACCGGGGCAGGTGGGGGAGCTCGGCCGGTTGGTCGGGCAGCTGTCTGAGGCCCTGGCCGCGGTGACCGCACGGCGCCGGGTCCCGGCGGCGCCGTCGTGGCTGACCGCGCCCACCGACACCGGCGAGATCACCGCGCTGCTCGAGGAGCTGTGCGTGTGGGTGGAGTCGGTGTTCCTGCGCTACCCGGACGGGGCGAAGGTGCTGGCCGAGTGCTGGCTGTGGCATCCCGACGTCGTCGAGGAACTCCTCTGGCTGATGTATGCCTGGTGCGCCGCCTACCAGGGCCCGGCCGCCTCGGTCGGGGCGGCGGGAGACTGGCACGACCGCCAGCGCCCCGGCGTCGTGGCCCGGCTACGCAAGTCGGTCGGGTCCTGCTCGATCGAGACCCACCAGACCCGCCCCGGCTGGAACACCCCACCCGGCACCCCGGTCACGGTCCCCGGCGTCGAGCACACCGAGCTGATCGCCCGCTGGTGGGCAGGGTCCCGCGACTGCGCCCCACCCGAGCCCACCGCACCCACCACCGCGCCCGCCGGGCCGGTCGGGGGTGAGCGGTCGTGACCGGGCAGGGCTACTGGGCCCGGTTGCGGGCGGCGGTGGTGGCGATGCGGGAGGTCAAGCGCGCCTATGACATCGACATCCAGCAGATGCGGGCCCGGGCCGAGGCGTATCTGGACGGTGGTGAGGAGTACCGGGAGCTGGTCGATCAGCGGCGAGGAGATATCGACGTCGCCGACGAACGGGCAGACCGGTTGTTCGCGCTGGTCGACCAGGCCGGGGTCGACGTGCTCGATGCGCTCCGGGGCCGTCTGGTGGACAGCGCCTGGCTGATCGAGCAGGCCCGCGAGGTGGCCGAGACCGCCACCACGGCCTACAGCCTATATCCGGACAGCGACAAGGACGACGACCGCACTCGCCCGGTGCCCGAGCAAGCCCGGGAACTCCCCGAGGACAGCGCTGCGCAGACCGCCATCGAGGAGCCCCACACCGAGCGCACCGACGATGCGGACAACGCTCGTGCGGCCGAGGACCGAGTCGACGACGCCACCGAGGCCGACGTCGGGAGCGGAGCGGAGCCGGTAGTCGCGAGCTCGCCGCCGTGGCAGGACGCCCAGCGACTACGCGACCCGGACCTCGACAGGCTGGCCGAGGTGCTGGAGGAGATCACCGCGGCCGAACGGGAGCGGTGGAAGGCCGCGTTCGATGAGGCCGACGAGCTGGACTGGATCGTCGCCGGTGTCGATGACGAGCGGGACCGCCGGCAGTGGCAGATCGAGACTGACGGTCAGCCCGACGAGCTCGACGACACGCGCTCCGACGACGACCCTCCCGACCCGGGCCCGAGCGACGAGGCCGATCCGACCCGGCCCGACGACGCCGCTGTCAGCGACCGCGGTGACGAGGGCGCCGGTGGTCTGGTGCCGGATCCCCTTGAGCAGGCGCGCCAGGCGCTGGCCGCAGTCCGGCAGGACCTGCTCGACGATGCCGACGAGACCGGGCGTGGCTGGTGCGAGGACCCGTGGCGAGACACGGGGACCGACGACGGACAGGACGATCAGCGGTGAGCGCCCACCCCACAGCGACCTCCACGCGCGGGGCCCGTTCGCGGGTAGCACTGTGGCTGCCTGGCCTGGCGGTGGCGATCGGTGCGGCGGTGGCGACCGCGCACGGCCTGTTCGAGGTCGCCGTCGCCGCCCGGGTCCCGGTCGGGGTCGCCTGGATCTACCCGCTGATCACCGACGGCCTCGCCCTGGTCGCCTACGGCGCCACCGCACGCCTGCGCGGCTCGGGTGCCCGCTACGCCTGGGCGGTCGTGATCGTCTCCGCCGGGCTGTCAGGGCTCGCCCAGGCGGTCTACCTCGCCTCCGACACCGTCACCACCGGCGGCGCGCTGGAGGTGAGCCCCGCCCTGCGGTTCGGGGTCGGGGCCTGGCCCGCGATCGCCGCCGCCGTCGTGGCGCACCTGCTCTACCTCCTCGCCGCCGACCACCCAGCCGACACCGACGAAGAGACAGCGGGGGAGCGGAACGAGGGGAACGGGGCATCCAGGCCACGTGTCCCGATGGCTATCACCGTCCCACGGGACAACGCGGCATCCCCGTCCCACTCGGACTCTGTTGACCCGGGGCCGGGTGTCCCGCCCGCGTTGGACGGGCCGGTGATCCCGGCGCCGCCGCGACCGGTGTCCCAGCCATCGCCGCGCCCGGTGTCCCGTCCCGGGGACGGGGCGGGTGCGGGCGCGCAGGAGCGCGCCCGCACCACCGCCCAGCACCACTGCGACACCCACGGGGCCCTGCCTACGGTGCGCGAGCTCCAGGACCTCGCCCAAGTCGGCCGGGGCACCGCCGCCCGAGCCCTCCAACAGCTCCGCGACCACCCACCACAGGCCACCAGCGGCCTGCACCTGGTCCCCGACGAGCCCCACGACAGGACCCAGCCATGACCACTTCCACCCGACAGAGCCACCCGAGCACGCGCGCACCCGACGCGACCGAGCACAGCACCGGAACCGAGCGCGACTACACCGAACAGACCAAGAGCAGATCAAGATCAAAGCGAGCACACCCTTGCATCACGATCCGCGGGGCCGGGCCGGCCTCCGGCCTCCCGGCAACCCCCACCCCCGCCGCGCAGTCCCGCGCAGCCCGCCCCGTGGCCGTCGCGAGGTGGTCGCGGTGCTGAGGATCGTCAACGGCTACAGCCCGGAGTACTTGTTGAAGGAGGTCGCCACCGGGCGGGAGAACTACTACACCGGAGCGGTCGCCGAGGGCGAGCCGCCGGGGCGCTGGTGGGGCGCCGGGGCGGAGAAGCTCGGCCTGCAGGGCCTGGTCGAGGCCCAGGACATGCGCGCGGTCTACGAGCTGTTCCTCGATCCCCGGGACGCCGCGTTCGGTGACCCGTCCCAGTGGGACACCGCTGGAACGCTGGGACACACCGGACGCAAGTACCAGTCCGAGGACCAGATCTACGCCGCCGCGCTGGAACGCGAGCCGGACGCCTCGCCGGAACGCCGCGCCCAGCTCCGGACAGAGGCCGGACAGAAGGCTCGGCACAACGTTGCGTTCTACGACGCCACGTTCTCCGTGCAGAAGTCGGTCACGCTGCTGCACACCGCGTTCGAGGCCCGCGAGGTCGCCGCCCGCCAGGCCGGGGACGAGGACACCGCCGTGGCGTGGGGCGAGTTCCGCACCGCGGTCGAGGACGCGATCTGGGCGGGGAACAACGCCGCCCTGGAGCTGCTGCAGGACAAGGCCGGCTACACCCGGGTCGGGCACCACGGCGGCGCCGCCGGCCGCTACGCCGACGCCCACGAGTGGACCGTGGCGTCGTTCTTCCAGCACGACTCCCGCGACCGGGACCCGCAGCTGCACATCCACAACACGATCCTCAACCGCGTCGAGGGACCGGACGGGATCTGGCGCACCGTCGACGGCCGGAGCCTGCACCGCTGGCGCCCGGCCGCCGCCGCGGTCGCGGAGCGCACTACCGAGGAACGGCTCACGGCATCGCTCGGACTCGTGATGGCGACCCGCCCGGACGGCAAGGCCCGCGAGGTCGTCGGCGTCTCCGAGCAGGCGATGAGCCTGATCTCCACGCGGCGGCACAAGGTGACCGCGAAGACCGCCGAGCTGGTCGAGGCGTTCGAGGCCCGCTACGGCCACGCGCCGAACGGCTACCAGCTCGAACGCCTCGCCCAGCAGGCCACCCTCGCCACCCGCGCCCGCAAGTCCCACCACGGCGAGACCCGGGAGGACCTGCTGGACCGGGTCGCGGCCCGGATGGACGCCGAGATCGCCGGTGGCCTGGCCGGGATCGCCGACGCCGCCTTGGCCGCCCGTCCGGGCGAGGTCGCGCCGATGCAGTGGTCCCCGGCCGAGGTCGTCTCGGTCGCGCTCGCCGAGGTCCAGAACTCCCGGACCGTGTGGACCCGCCCGGACCTCATCCGCGCGCTGAACAGCGCGCTGCCCGA
Source organism: Pseudonocardia autotrophica (assembly GCF_003945385.1). NCBI lineage: Bacteria > Bacillati > Actinomycetota > Actinomycetes > Pseudonocardiales > Pseudonocardiaceae > Pseudonocardia > Pseudonocardia autotrophica. Next base: position 5,426,342 of record NZ_AP018920.1, on the reverse strand, counting down.
CCACCTCGGGATCAGCGACGGCGGCCAGATCGCGAAGTTGCTCGACATCCTCGCCGACGAGGCCATGACCGCCGACCTCACCAGCGTGCAGACCCAGCGCCCCGCGGCCGACGTCCTGCCCGATGAGTACAAGCTCGCCAACGGCGACTCCGCATTCGAAGCCCCCGGCGCCACTCTCTACGCGACGACCGGGCACGTGCACACCGAGCGGATCCTCGCCGGTGCCGCCGGCCGCCACGACGGCGAGCGCCTGCCCGACGCGGCGATCGATCGGTTCCTGGCCGGGCTGGCCGTCGAGGGCACCCGGCTCGGGGCCGCGCAGGAGGCCGCCGTCCGCGGCGTTCTCGGTTCCGGGGCGCGGGTCGAGACCCTGGTCGGCCCGCCCGGGACGGGGAAGTCGTTCACCGTCGGGATGATGGCCCGCGCCTGGACCGACCCCGACCTGACCGGCAGGCCGGAGCGGCGGGTGTTCGGGCTGGCGACCGCCCAAGCGGCGACGTCGGTGCTGGCGGAGCAGGGTCTCACCGCTCGCAACATCGCCGCCTGGCTCGCCACGCAAGACCGGCTCACCGCCGGTCGGCCCCGCGACGACACCGATCTGGGGTTCCGGCTGCACGCCGGGGACATCGTCGTGGTGGACGAGTCAGCGATGACCGACACCCCCGCCCTGGCCGCGATCCACGGTCACGTGGACGCGGCGGGGGCGAAGCTGCTGCTGGTCGGGGACCCGCGTCAGCTCGCCGCGATCGGCGCCGGCGGCGGCATGGACCTGATCGCCCGGGCGGGCGGGGCCCGCTACGAGCTCAACGAGGCCCGCCGCTTCACCCACGAGTGGGAGCGCGAGGCGTCGCTACGGCTGCGCGAGGGCGACACCGAGGTCCTGGACGAGTACCACTGCCACGGCCGATTGATCGACTGCGGCGACGTCACCGCCGCCGAGACCGCCGCCGCCCGCGCCTGGCTCGCCGACACCCTGGATGGCACCCCGTCGCTGCTGCTGGTCGACACCAACGACCAGGCCGACCGACTGTCCTCAGAGCTGCGCGCACAGCTCGTCAACCTGGGCCTGGTCGCCGAGCAGGGTGTGCGGCTGGGCCGGACCGGTGCCTACGCCGGGGTTGGGGACGTCGTCGAGGCCCGCGCGATCGGCCACGACCTCGCAGGCTACGAGGGCAACACCCGCGCCCCGCACACCCGCGAGCGGTTCCGCGTCCTCGGGGTGCGCGACGACGGCGGCCTGGACGTCACCACGGACCTGACCCGCGACGGCAACGAGGACAGCGTGGGGGAGCGGATGGTGCTCTCGCCGCGGTTCGTCGCCGACGACTTGGCCCTGGGCTACGCCGGGACCCGCTACTGCGGGCAGGGCGCCACGGTGACGACCTGCCATTCGGTCGTCACCGACCGGACCGACCACGCCGCCGCCCTGGTCGGGTTGACTCGCGGGACCGACGCCAACACTGCCTACGTCGCCACGGTGACCGAGCTGCCCGACGCCGCCGACGGCAGCCGGGACCACCAGCTGCACCGCTCCCCGAAGGCCGTCCTGACGACCGCACTGGAGCTGGCCGAGCCCGACCGCTCCGCGCTGACCATCGCCGAGGACTCCGCCCAGTGGGCCGAGTCGATCCCCGTCGCGGCCGAGCTGTTCGCCGACGCCGCCCATCAGGCGTCGGTCCGACGCACGAGCGCATGGCTGGACCGGCTCACCGACACCGGAGTCCTGACGGTCGAGCAGCGGGACCAGCTCGCCGCCGAGGACGCCTCCACATCGCTGACCCGCGTGCTGCGCCGGGCCGAGGTCTCCGGCACCGACCCCTACGCCACGCTGCACGCCACAATCACCGGCCAGCCACTCACCGGCGCCCGCAACCTCACCAACGTCATCCACGCCCGTCTCCGCGACCGGCAGCGGTTCGAACCCGACGTCGGCACCTGGGCCGACCGGGTCCCGCACCTCCACGACCCGCAGATGACCCGCTACCTCGACCGTCTCGCCGAGCACATGGACCAGCGCACCGCCGACCTGGGGGCCGAGGCCGCGGCCGAGCCGCCGCGCTGGGCGACCGACCTGCTCGGCGAGGTCCCCGACCGGGATGACGACGAGGCCCGCGCGGAGTGGGAGCGCAAGGCCGGTGCCGTCGCCGCCTGCCGCGCGTTGACCGGCCGCGAGGACACCGACGTGGCCGAGGCCGGCCGTGCCGAGGCGCTCGACCTGCTCGGCGCCGCGCCGAAGCCGGGGATGGTGGAGCACCACGCCGCGTACTGCGCGGGGTGGGAGGCGATGGGTCGGCCGCGGGCGGACCGGGAGGAGTTCGAGCTGTCCGACGGCGCGTTGCGGATGCGGGTGCGGGCCTACGAGCGGCAGCAGGCGTGGGCGCCCCGCTACGTCGCCAACGAACTCGCCGGAACCCGCCAGGCCGCCGAACACCACCGCGGCGCCGCCACCCTGCACCGCGCCGAAGCCAACGCCGCCACGGACCCGGCACGCGCCGCCGAGCTGCACCAGGCCGCTGACGGCGCCGCCGCCCTGGCCGCCGAGCTGGACCAGCGCACCGGCGAGCTGGAGGAGGTCGAGGCCGCCCGCGGACGCTGGCTGCTGCGCACCACCGTCGACCGGGACAAGCACGACCGCGCCGTGATTGCGCTCGCGCACCGCAACAGCGACCGCGACGCCCCCGACGATCGAGTCACCGCCGACGAGTGGCTCACCGCCCACGACGAGGCCATGCGCGCCGATGACGAGCACCGCCCGATCACCGAGCACGACCTCAACGACGCCGTCGACGAGCCCCAGACGCTCAACGACGGCCCGGTCCTGGAGACCGCGGTCTCCGACCTGCGCGAGTCCGCCGCGACCGAGCCGCAGGAACGGAACGAGGACGACGTCCGCGTACCGACCACCGCCGAGTCCGAGGACGCGGTCACCCGCGCCCGCCGGGCACTGGACGAGATCCAGGCCCAGGAGGCCTACGAGGCCGGCCTCGACACACCCGAGGCCCGCGACGTCGACCACGCCCACGAGGACCCGTATGCCGACGAGTCCCTGGACGGCGAGGACGACTACGCCGACCGCTGGGGCTGACCTGGATCGGTCACGATCGCCTCGACGACGGCCCGCCACAGCGGCCACCGCTGCGGCGGCTCGTCGTCGGGGCGCACTGGCCACGCCATGTGGTAGCCGTCGTCCTCCATGCCGAGGTACGCCTCGGCGATCTCCATCGCGGACCACGTCCGAGGTGACCGCCACAGCTCCAACGCCGCGGCCACCGGCGCTGGCAACAAGCCGCCCGGGATCCGCTGGGCCGGGCCCCACGACGCCTCCACGACTGGACAGCCGTCCGCGCGGGTCCCGGTCTGCACAAGCTCGGCCGGATTCCACCGCACGATGTGCTCACCGACCCGCGGCACGTCGACCAGGAGGAGCCCCGTTGGTAGCAGCTCGCCGGGTCGCTGCAACGCGATCTGTAGGTCGGCCTGCTCCCAGGTCAGCACCAGCCGCGAGGCGTTCACGAACGACGCGAGGAAGCCGAAGGTCTCCACGGCCGTGTGCGCGTCGTCGCCCGGGTAGAACAGCCGCGAGCGGACGTAACCCGCGTACGGCTGGCGCCCCAGGTCCTCACAGAACATGTGCATGGTCGGAGGCTGGACGAACCCGCCCTCGGCCAGCATCGCGTTGGTCGTCGCGATGGCGATGCTCTCCAGCTCGTCCACCACATCGCTCTCTGTCATGTGCCAAGCATGCAGGTGACCCCTGACATTCTGGTGCGCACGGAGGAGGAGCGCATGAGTTTCAGCTCTGTTCGAATCCAGAGTCGGAGAAATTCAGGACGGTTGCATTCTCTCGGATTGTCCGCATTTTGGATTCATCGAAACCGCTGGGAGTGCGCGCACTGATCTCTACCCGGACTTCCAGTTCGACATCGGCGACAGCGGCGAGTTGCGCTATAATCTCCTGCGCAATCTTGGCGAAATCGCCCGCATATCGTTCGGAACTGAGTTCTTTAGCTCCAAAGTATCGAGTCATGGGAGTTGGATTCGAAGTGAGGTGCGGGCCTGACGGGCCATCGCCAGCTGTATGGGAACTGGCGGGACTCGAAGCACGGTCCATCATTTCAGGTCGTTCTGTGGCGGCGATCGTATCGTCAGGATTTCCCGTCGCGGTTGCGGCCGAGCGACGAGCACGGTCGTCGCGGACTTGCGCCAGTGCCCGGGCTGGCTGCACTATCAGCAACGAATCCGTGATCTCAGGCGGGCGTGACTCTGTGCCGGGGACCACGAGACCTGTATAGCGCTCGCCGTCCCAACCCGTGGCGACCGCAAAGCCCGTCTGCTCCCAGATAAGTTCGCTGTCCACGACGGATGCGATCCCGTCGGCAAGAACTGAGCGGTCGCGCAATCGTGCCAGGTACGGATACGTCGTATAGTAGCCCCAGAGCTCCCCGAAAGAGATGTGCCCCAGCTTGTCCCAAGCAGGGCGAAGCGGGCCGTCCAGGTCGAGGCGGATGACATTCGCTGCCCGCTGAAGAGACAGGTCGTCGCCCGCGCGCAACTTGGCCGCCGTTCGCTCGGCGACGTCGTCCGTTGTCCCATCGGCTTTGATGGCCTTGATCGTGACCGGCTGGTCCTGCGGCAGGAGTGCCCAATGGAACGTAGCCGGGAGCCGGTCCTTGACCGTCTGGTCGGCGCGGTCTCTCCGATCCTCGGCTTGGGCGCGCTGCGCAGCGGTCAGGCCGAGAGCTTTGTCAGCGTTGTCCCGAACGTACTTCCACGCCAGGTACTGCCGGATGGACTCGTCGAGCTCTCGGTATCGAGCCGCATCGGCGGCCAGGAAGACGACCATGTTCTGATGTACTCGGGCCGAGGAGCCGCGCCGTTGAGCGACGTTCAGAGCCCAGACTGCGGCGGGTGATTCGTCCTTCTGCTTGCGGTCGTACGTCTCCTTGCACGGCACGATCACCAACCGCACGTCCGGGGTGTCGGGAACGTCGGCCGAGCTGTCCGGCGTCACGTGCACCGCGGCGAAGCCACGTGGAGAGCTCTTCTTGATCGGGTCCAGCCTGCGCTTGACCTCAGCCCACGTGTCCTCGGGGTGCAGGCGCTCGGCGTAGTCGCGAGCAGTCCGGGTGGTGTTGGCCTGGGTGTCGTACCAGTAGGCAGCCCCAGAGCTGTAGAAGTAGGTCGCCCGGTTAGCCAGGTGGTTGAGGGCGGAGTGAAAGTTTCCGGGCACGTCGCCAGGGAGCGCGGTGCCTAGGAAGAGCCGCGCTCGGTCAAGACCTTTATGAGCTGTGCTGAGAGTCGGGGTTGCGCCTACGAAGACGGTTCGGGCGAGTCGCTGGGTGGTGTGGCGGGCTCCGAGCAACGGCTGTTCGTTGTCCACCTGAGCCGGGGCAGAGGTAGGGCCGTCCACGTCGGCGTCGACGATTGGCTTCCACCTGTCGTCGAGGTACTGGGAGATCTCAGTCAGCACTTGATCGGTATCCAGCGGGACGGAGCCGGGCATGATGAGCGGGGCCGTGTCGCCCTCGCGCCACAGCTGGCCGACGACCGTGTTCATCAGGCGCAGCACGCCGCGAGTGCGTTGGAAGCGGTCAAGTGTGGACCAGTCCTCGTAGAGACGGTCGAAGAGCTCCGGGTGCACGGGGTAGGAACGTCGGATGCGATCACCGTAGGCCGAGTCCGAGACAGACTTGGGAAAGTCCCCGGAATGTTTGCGGTAGAAGGCGATCATGGCATCGGCTGTTGCCGAGATCTGGCCCAGCTGTGTGCCGTCCGGTGTGGCAAACAACCGGCGTCGCACGATCTCGAAGCTTTCGTCCGCGCTGGCCGCCCGCCACTGATCTGCTGTCCGACGCACTACGTTCTGAAGACGTCGAAGTGCCTCCCGCCCATTATCGCCGCCCACTTCCTCGTCGCTCACCCCGTCGGCACCCGTCGTCGTCGCCGCGTCGGAGGAAGCCGGAATGGAGATCACTACAAGGACACCGGGGACGGCCTTCGCGGTCTCGGTGAGGGACTGGGCGAAGGTGAACTGTGTGTCGAAGCTGCCGCCCGCGAGGTCGTCGCGGCCATAGAGTCCGCGCGCGTAGGCAACCCACTCGTCGATGAGGATGACGGCGGGGCCGTAGCGGGCGAACAGCTTGCGCAGGGCCTCGCCAGGGTTGGTCGAGGTTCGATCGGCGTCTGCGACGAGAGCGAAGCCCTCTCGGCCGCCGAGCTGCCAAGCGAGCTCGCCCCAAAGCGTGCGGATAAGAGTGCCGTCGGCCTTGGGCTGGAGACCCGACGGAGCAATCTGGTTGCCCACAAGCGCCACTCGCCGAACGGAACTGGGGAGTTCCTGGCCTGACAGGAGGTCCTGGAGCTCCTGCGGGTAGTCAACGAGTGGGCGTCCGGAGGCAAGGTGCCACAGCGACAACATCGAGTGGGTCTTGCCACCACCGAAGTTTGTCTGCAGGTTTATGACCGGCGAGGCATTGAGGTCTCCAGCGAGCCGGCGTGTTGCCCGCTTGATCAGGTCCTTGAGGCCTGCCGTGAGATAGGTCCGGCGGAAGAACTCGACGGGGTCGGTGTACTCGGCGTCGCCCTCACCGCGAGCGACCATCGAGAGATCGGCGGCGAACTCGGCGGCGTGGAAGTTCCCACTGGCTACGTCATCGTGCGGGCGTAGAACCTCGCGCCAGGGGGCGAGCCCGTTTGACCGAAGGTCTGAGGAGCTCCCGTTGCGGACCGCCTTCCGGTCCTCTTGCTCGGCCGACAACCGCCGGAGGTCGATGCGCTGACGTTTGACTTCTTCGGCCTGTTTAGGGGTGCCCGCTGCTCGGAGCAACCGTTCGACTGAGTCGAGCGCTCGGTAGGCGTCGTCCGACGAGAAGGATGCGTTGTGCGCCCACTTGTTCCTGGTCTCGCGGAGCTCGCTTGCCAGGGACTGTTCGGAGCGGGAGAGATGAGCGTTGAACGGGTACCACCCGTCCTTCACCGCTCCGGTGACATTCTCGCTGAGCATTCGAAGGCTGCACTGCGGGTCGAGTCGGCTGTAGGTGCCGGGTCGCCCACCTCGTTGAGCGTCCTTTGCCGCCAGCACGAGAGTCCAGTCCGAACCGTCGGCGAGCTCAGGAGCGAGCACACGTGTGATGAACTCGTCGAGCCCGACCGCCAACTGCTCGAAAGCCTGGCCTACACGGTCACGGTTGCTCAGCGCCATCGTTCATGCCTCCTCGTCCGCGGTGGTCTCGTCTGCGCCGTCCTCGACGTCGTCGGGCTCCTCGGCGAACTGGTCTGGTGTCTCGAATCCGCCTACGAGCTCGTCGGCCTCGACGTCGCGCTGGGCGGGCTTCCCCATTGCCTCTTCGACGAGCTCGAGGAGCGCCCGGCGCCGGCGCAGGAAGTAGGACTCGAAGTCGGCGGTACGGAGCGTTGCCGGGTCGATCAGATGGGCCGCGACTACCTCGTCCAACTCCTCCGGCTTTAGCCCAGCGGTCTTCTCAAGCTTCGGCATGTAGGACGCCGGCGACGCGCCGCCCACCATCTGGTTCGTCTTCCGCGCCAGCGGAGTCTTGTTCACGATGCTCTCGCGCATCCAACTCTCGACGTTGTTTGTGATGCACCACTTCCGCGGGAACACGTGATGGATGTCCACCCGGAGCGCAACAAACTGGTTGTGGTCGAAGGTCTTTTGGAAGCGCCAGTCCTTGCAGCCGCGCGCCATGAGAAGCGCGTGGATCCCCTTGTAGGCGGCGGACTGTCGAGAACGAAGCGTCAACAGACGCGACTCGGTAAAGCTGGCTCCTGCGACAGTGCTCGGGATGCCCCGGTCTCGTTCTCCAGCCGTCGCACCCACTCCGGCCAAGGCCCACGAGGGAACCTGGTCGAGGTCACGGGCGAAGCGAGTTTCAGTTGCGCCCCCGTACTGCTCGCCTAGCACGCCGCTCCAGTACCAGCGACGGAGACGTGCGCGGACTGCGTACACGTCCGCCTCCTCGCCGAGGACGACGCGCATTGCAGCCAATGGAATTAGCTGGGTTTGGTACGGCACGTCGTCCTGCCGGTGGATGTGCTCGTCGTGCAGAAACTGTGCGACCCACACCAGAGCCTGCCGAACTGGCTCGGCCCACCGCAGGTAGTCGACGAGGTCGAGCTTAAGAATGTCTTCCTTACGGGCGTACGTCGCGCCAATCCCGTGGCTGGTGGCAAGCAGCGTCACCGCTTGTAGGAAGGCCGTGCTGTCGAACTTCTTCAACACGGGGTGCGTGTCGATCACGGCTTGGGTGAGGGCCCAGTCGTCGTTCAGACGGAAGTCGACGCCATGCTCGGCGTAGTACCGCGCGTCGCCAGCGAAGATCGATGTCAGTAGCTCGAAGACGTTGAGCGGCAGCCCACCGGTGTTGACCTTTTCGAACACGGTGGCGACTGCAGCTTTCGTCGTCGCCTTGTCCAACTCGATCGCGGGAATCTCGTAACTCTGCAGCGGGGTGAGCACCTCCCCCTGGAACCGCTGGATCAGAGCAGTCCGCTCTGCGAGATGACCAGTGGCGGACGGGAACTTCCACAACCAGTCCAGCAGGTTCGGCTGATCATAGACGAGCCGAAACGGAAACAGACCGTGCACGCGCTCGAGCTCCGGTGTGGACACGTCGAGCGTGACGTCCCGGCCGAAGTTGGTCCGCTCGATCCCGTCGCCAGGCAGTGTGCGGAGGGCGTCTTCGAGGCGCAGCGGATCGACCATCGCACGCTCGATGTCGATGTAGAAGCGGCGTCGTACCTGCTTCTTCCGAACATCTTCGGTGTCGACCACGCCGTCACCGGTGAGCGACTGAACGAGCGACGTGAGCCGCTGCTGGCCATCGAGCAGCAGGTGCTCCGGCGCAGCCACAGCTGCGCCTACGGGCGTTCCTTCGAGCGGCTTGGGCTTGAATCGGACCTGGTCGTTGCCCGTCTGCAGCAGCATGATCACGCCAAGCGGGTGGCCGAGAGTGATGGTGGCTAGGAGCGCGCGGATGCGCTCCTCGTCCCACTTGTAACTACGCTGAAAATCCGGTAGCTGGATTCTCCCGTTGTTAACTCTATCCAATAGGGTCGACAGTTTATGCTGCGGGGTCAAGAAGCCCACGAGTCTAGCCTCTCGTATAGTCGAACGTGCCCTGCTTGCTCGGCCGCACTACTCCGGAAACGATGTCATTCCAAGCGGTTCCTAAAGCGTTGAATTCGATGGCGACCTTGGTGCGCTTTGAGTCCTCAGCAAGTGCGAACAGGAGAAAGCCGAGCTCTTTACATAAGTCGCGATCAATTGAATCTGGTACTTCTGAAAGCAGGGATGAAGTCGCGACGATCCCGCTTTCGGTGAGAGTACGGGATAGATGCATGACAACCTCCCATACGCTGATATACGCATCGGTTTGAGGGTTCCATGCGGGATCGAGGGTTGCTGGCGCGAGCAAGCTGACTTTGCCGCGTGTACCACGAAGACTAAGGATCCCAGATCGTTCAAGGTGCTCCAGAGATGCGTTACGCGCGCGAGCGAGGTTGTCCGCATCGCCAAAATCTCCTGCTTCGAATCCGTGCTGGCGGAACCAGGCTAGGGCGAAACGTGTATCTGAGTCAAAGTCACCTTCCTGCTCAGACAGGACCTCATCGAGTACCTCATTAATGAGTGATAGTGCCGCTCGAACGCTCATCGGCGAGCCGTCATCGTTTAGAACCGCTGAGTAGCGACTGAATACGGCCATTCCGGGTCCAATGGCCGCTTGTGGAAGATCGACTGGGGCGATGGCTCCCTGTTGTAGTTCGCGAAGCGCCTGGGGTAGTTCGCCCTTCAAGGCGCTGATAAACCCTCTTCGTGGAGTCTGCGATGCGCTCGCAGGCCGAGGACGGAGAGCTAGTACAATTGAGGATGCGAGTGCATTGCTTCCAATGTCTCGCATCCTGCCGCCTCGCTCACTTCGCATTGGCCATGTTGCAGTTATCGACCATCCGGCGCTGAGCATGCCATCGAGCAGGGTTTCCCACCCGGTAGACGCTTCGCCATGCATGTTTGTCTCCACCTGCTTAAAGGCATAATATACAGTTATAGGGAAGTTGGGGATAGCATGTTCACGGGCTCTGCGGAAGATTCCGTTGAATCCTGATTCGAAGAACTGATGCGCTCCGCTCTTGCCGTCATGCCGATATGGGTTGGCAACTAGTTCGTTCTCTTTTGGCGTGAGCAGGGTTGATAACAACTCAGGATGGATGGTCCTAAGGGCTCTCCTTAGCCAAACATAGAAGAAGTCACTTAGATCAGAATAGCCGATATTGTCGTAGTACGGTGGATCTGTCGAGATGAGTAGGCCTTGTAGCTGACGCGTCTGTGCGTCGAGCTGGGATACGGTACCCGGCTCGCCCCCTGGAAGTGCTGCAAAAGCCTCGCCAGAAGTCCTTAGCGCGACGCCGAGATCACCCGCTGCTCCTCCAAACGGGGATACTTCGACAAAGTCCCATGTCATTGGTATTGCTTGACGGGCGAAGAGATTACGAGCCTGATCCCTTGAACTCGACCACGTGACCAGCGAGTTGTTGAGATCTGCCCCTCGACTTACGGCGGCGCCGAGATACAATGCCACCGCGTCTGCGTAGGATGCGCTCCATTTCTCTGTCTCCGACCGTTCTGCGGTCGAGTCGCAACGTGCGATGGCATCAGAGTAGACGCGCTCGCGCGCCTCGACTACGAGGTCGCTGAAGGTTGTCAAAGCCACTAGTTGTCGAGCGGTGAATAAATCCGAAATAGTTTCCAGGCCATAATTTGGTGCAGTTATGGCACGTGGGTCGTATCCGAGCCGACCATCAGGTGCGTCCTCCGGTCGAGCAAGAGATGCAGCCTCTATCTGCTCCGTGCTGGGCGGAAGGTAATGTCTGGTGCGTTTTCCCTCCGCAACGATACTTAGTAAGTCAGTGCCGAGACGACCCGCTTTGCCTTCTGCTCGAATGTATTTTAGGTCGACGGCCGCTGAACAATTTATGCATGTGGCTCCGGTGCGGGTGACTGTCCCTGAATCAGCTGTAGTAGAACCATTCGGCGAAGGGGAAGTGTAGCTAATCCGATATGTGACTATTCCGTTCACGGTGGATGGAATTACCCAAGCTTCGCGCCCCTTCTTTCCCCCGATTTGCCAAGACCGAACGAGAGGCATTCGGATGCCGCAGGCGGGGTTTGGACAGGTTACGGTTCTGGCCCATATCCAGGCGATCACCGAAGCTTTCGATCCGTCGGACAACGTCGCTTTCGGGTAGTTGCTGCCGATTCTCTTTTCAGCTTCGTCTCGAATCCAGTTTCCGTAGAACTGGACATCGTCGGCGAGGCCGGTGTTACTAGGCCAGCTGCCTTGACGAAGAACGGATGCTTCAGGGTTGACAGGAGACCGGCCTGCAAACTTTGGTGGAATCTCGATTAATGCTTTGTTGATGAGGACGGCGACCGGGTTCAGATCACTTGCGTGCGCTTCGAGGCCAAGGCGTTGCGCTTCAAGGGGAATTGCTCCTCCGCCAGCGAATAGGTCTAGAATTGGTGGCGGTGCGCCATCTGTGGAGTCGAGGATCTCCTGACGAGCCTGCATAAAGACCTCGTCGTCATGCAGGTTCTCCCACGTCACCATGCGCTCGATGAGTCGATGGAGTCGTTTTCGCTCGTTGATCAGATCGGCGTCGCTGGGGAAGCGTTCAGGGTGAGAAGATGGATCGTCAACGAGCTGGGCGAACAGCACCGCCCGAGCAGCGGCAAGCGGCCTGCGTGCCCACCACAAATGGAATGTAGATGGATGACCGCGGCGGATAGATTTTTCTCGCGCTGACTCACGATTGATGACTTCAAGGGGCAATGCAACCTCGATGAGCTTGCGCTTCATTGGGGTCGGTCGTGGCTCGGTCATTGCGGGAGTCCCCCTTGGTTCCACATGGCGTCCCAGTCCCCGCGAATACCAGTGGCAGTAAATCCGCCGAGGTCCGTACTGCGGAACGGGTTGGCGAGGTAGCGCAGCTCGTCATGTTCTGGCCCGTCTGGGCTGACGGAGACGAGTGCGAGGCGGTGGTTATCGCCTGCGTTCTTGCCGAACAACACTTCGTTGTAGGTCACGAAAAAGTCGTCTGCTCCCGCTACACGGCCCTTTACTTCGATGAAGACGGTCGGTTGTCCTGGCGCAGTTGAGCGGATATCGTAGCCGGGGTTGTTGTGGGGCATCTCCTCGGCGTCTCGGCCGAGGGCCCTCTCGGCGGCGAGGACCGCGTCGACGGCCCGCCGCTCGCTGATGGTCGTGTCCGCTGGATGCCGACCGTCATGTGTCGACACTAGCCCGGCCGGAATGATCAAGGCCGCGCCGACTACGGTCGGGGCCTTCGCCGCGAGTTGGGCTTCGGCTATCAACGCCGCGGTGCGGACGTCGAGGCGTGCCTCCAGCTCACGCGCTCTCGACTCAAGCCGATCGGGGCTTTGCCGGATCTTGCCGCCCTTTCCTGCAGCGATCTCGTCGCGAATGCGGGCTGCCTCGCTGTGGTGCCAGTTGACCTGCTGCAGGAGTCGCTGTCGGACGGCGGCTGTGGTCTTCTCCAGCAGGGGCAGCATCCGCGCTCGGACCTGTTCTAGATGCTCAGGCTGTTGATCGGTGACAGCCCACGTGCTGGCAAGCGTCTCGACACCGTCGTTGAGCCACGCCTGAGTCAAGACCTTCTTCGCGGCGGCCTGCGCGCGAGCAGGGAGCGGCTCCGCGTCCAGGTAGGGCGCCGGGCCGGCTGTCGATGCGCGTCCGTCGGGTGTCAGGGTGACGAACGCGAATCGCTTGCTGACCACCCGGCCCGTCCCGTCGACGATCTCGCCGGTCAACGCAACGACGAGCTGAGGGACGGTGCCGAAGTCGTGGGGATCGAAGAGTACGGCGCCCCGGTCCAGCGCTGAGCGGTGCGCCTCAACTGTGGCATCGAGGACTGTGTCCATCAGCGGGTGTCCGGGTGCCAGCAGCTCTGCTCGTCTGCCGAAGCCCTCGACGCGGCTCGGCTCGAAGGTCACGCGCTCGTACCGGGTCGTAAGTGGCGTGCGAGAGCCGGGCCGCTGCCTGGCGCGCAGGGTTGCGGGCACGTTGCTGATCTGGTGGCGGCCTACCTCACGCCGGGAGATCCGGCCGCCGAGACGGGTGAACGCGTCACGGAAGAACAGCTCGACGTAGTGAGGCTGCAACCTTCTGGCAGCGGCCTCGTCCATTTCCTTGCGCAGCTGTTCGAGCTCGTGGGGGCTGAGCGCCTCCTGGGCCAGCGCTCGTTCGATGAGCAACTCGTTGAGTCCGCTGGAGACCTCGGCGTCGACGACATCAAACATCTCTGCCCGGCGTTCCGGGTCATCGCCGTATCGGATGGCCTTCATCAGCAGGTCGCGGAGGGACGTCTCGGTAAACGCGTCGCCCAGGACGTCGAACAAACGTCCTCCGTAGGCCCTGCGCTGCTCCTCCATCTTCGTCAACAGCCTGGTGAAGACCTGTCCCTCCCGCGTGTCCTCGGCGACCAGGTTCCAGAGTCGGCAGACGCTCTCCTGCCCGATGCGGTGGATGCGTCCGAAGCGTTGCTCTAGCCGATTGGGATTCCACGGCAGATCGTAGTTGATCATAAGGTGGGCGGCCTGCAGGTTCATGCCCTCGCCCGCCGCGTCAGTAGCCACCAGCACCGCGCGCGCCGGGTCGTGCGTGAACTCTTCTCGGGCACGTCGACGGTCGTCGCGTTTGGTGCCCCCGTGGATAACGAGGACCCCGTCGTCGCGGCCGAGGACGTTGCGGATCTGCTCGGCGAGGTAGTTCAGCGTGTCCTTGTGCTCCGTGAACACGATCAGCTTGCGTGGAGTTCCGTCGGGGGCTCGAAGAATGTCTTCGTCGAGAAGCAGTCTGCGCAGCTCTGCCCACTTCCGGTCCTGCCCTGAGTCCCGGACATCTGTGGCGAGTGCGACGAGCTCGTCGAGCTGCGAGATCTCGTAAGCGAGCTCCACAGCCGACTGGGCCGCGGTCGCTGCGTCGACGACGTTCTCTTCGAGAGCCTCAGCCTGCTCGGCGTCGAGCTCGTCAGACTCGAAATCCTCGATCTCGGTGATGCGCACCCTGTAGGAGAGCTGCTCGTCGCGACTGGACGCCTGCGTCGCGCTGAGCATCTCCTGGCGCTTTACTTGAAGACGATGTCGGCGGCGCTCGAGAGAGCGAAGGATCGCATGAGTGCTGGACGCGAGCCGGCGCTGGAGGACGGTGAGAGCGAAACCCACTGTCCGGACACGTCCGGCGTCCAGGGACTCCGCGCGATTCATCTCCTCGCGCACGTACTGCGTGACCCGCTCGTACAGGAGCTGCTCGCCGCCCGAGAGCTCGTAGGGCACCGTCTCGGCGATCCGCTCGGGGAACAGCGGACGGCCCTCGAAGGTGAGGAGGTCCTCCTTCACCATGCGCCGCATCAGCCCGGTGGTGTCCGTAGAGTGCACGCCGTCGCGAAAGCGTCCTTCGAAGCGGTCCGGGTCGAGGAGGGCGAGGAAGAGCTGGTAGTTCTCCTCGCTACCTGCGTGCGGTGTAGCCGTCATCAGAAGCAGGTGGCGGGCGACGTTGCCAAGTTCCTGACCGAGTTCGTATCGCTTGGTGGTCCGCAGCTCGCCCGTCCACCACCGGGCTGACATCCGGTGAGCCTCGTCGACGACGACCAAGTCCCACTCGCTCGTGGCTAGATGCGCTCGTAGGGGTTCCGAGCGGGCGAGCTGGTCCATGCGCGCGATCAGCAGAGGGTGCCTGGTGAAGGGGTTGCCGTCCGCAGCGCTGGCTGCCATGTCG